>NZ_CP067396.1:1845937-2153593 GCF_023617245.1 Lysobacter enzymogenes | reverse complement strand
GCCCGTCCGGTCCGCCGCAGGTGCGCACGCTCGAACGCACCTGGGTCGGCTGCGGTCTCTGACCGCGGCGGCGCGGGCGGCCTCGGCCGCCCGCTTTTTTCATTGTCGCGGCCTCGGCCGCCCGATCTTTTGCTGCTGCGGCCGCGGCGGCGTGCTGTTGCCGCTGCGGACTTGTCCAACCGCTTCTTGCCGCTACCGCCCAGGCCGCCCGCTGTTCGCTGCCGCGGCCTCGATCAACCGCGCTTCAGCGCAGCCCGATCGCGCTCACCGCAGCGAACTCAGGCCAGCGCCGCCTGATGCACGCCCGCGACCGCGCGCCCGGACGGATCGGCCGCGTTGGCGAACGCCGCGTCCCAGGCGATCGCCGCCGGCGACGAACAGGCGATCGACTTGCCGCCCGGCACGGTGTTGGCGCAGGCCTCGCCGGGGAAGTGGCGCTCGAAGATGCTGCGGTAGTAATACGCTTCCTTGGTCTGCGGCGTGTTGATCGGGAAACGCACCGCCGCCGCGGCGAGGTCGCGGTCGCTGACCTGGGCCTCGGCATGGGCCTTGAGCCCGTCGATCCAGCCGTAGCCGACGCCGTCGCTGAACTGCTCCTTCTGCCGCCACAGGATCGAGTCGGGCAGATAGCCTTCGAACGCTTCGCGCAGGATCGATTTCTCGATCTTGCCGGCGGCCTTGTCGACCATCTTGGCCTGCGCGTCCATGCGCATCGCCACCTCCATGAACTCCACGTCCAGGAACGGCACCCGCGGCTCCACGCCCCAGGCCATCATCGACTTGTTCGCGCGCAGGCAGTCGTAGCTGTGCAGCGCATCGAGCTTGCGCACCAGTTCCTCGTGGAACTCGCGTGCGTTCGGCGCCTTGTGGAAGTACAGATAGCCGCCGAAGATCTCGTCGCTGCCCTCACCCGACAGCACCATCTTCACCCCCATCGCCTTGATCCGCCGCGCCAGCAGGAACATCGGCGTGGACGCGCGGATGGTGGTGACGTCGTAGGTCTCGATGTGGGCGATCACGTCCGGCAGCGCGTCCAGGCCTTCCTCGAAGGTGTAGGTGAAGCCGTGGTGCACGGTGCCCAGCGCCTGCGCCGCCACTTCCGCCGCGGCCAGGTCGGGCGAGCCGTCCAAACCGATGGCGAAGGAATGCAGGCGCGGCCACCAGGCTTCGGACTGGTCGTCCTCCTCGATCCGGCGGCGGGCGAAGCGCGCCGCGCAGGCCGCGACCAGCGACGAATCCAGGCCGCCGGACAACAACACGCCGTAGGGCACGTCGCTCATCATTTGCCGGTGCACGGCGCGCTCGAACGCCTCGCGCAGTTCCTGCCGGCTCACCTCGACCCCGCGCACCGCGTCGTAGTCTCGCCACGGACGCTGGTAGTACTTCACCGGCGCGCCGACCTCGCTGTCGTAGTAATGGCCCGGCGGGAACGGGGCGACGTCGTCGCACAGCCGCGCCAGCGCTTTCATTTCGGAAGCCACCCACAGGCGGCCGTCGGCGTCGTGGCCCCAGTACAGCGGGCACACCCCGATCGGATCGCGCGCGATCAGGTAGCGGCCGCGCGCGCTGTCCCACAAGGCGAAGGCGAAGATGCCGTTGAGCCGGCCGAGCAGTTCGCCCGGTTCCAGACCCTCGCGGTACAGCGCGTTGACCACTTCGCAGTCGGACTTGGTCTGGAACTCATACGGCTGGGCGAGTCGCTGTTCCAGCTCGCGGTGGTTGTAGATCTCGCCGTTGACCGCGAGCGCCAGTTCGCCGTCGGCCGAGCGCAGCGGCTGCGAGCCGCCGCTGGGATCGACGATGGCCAGGCGCTCGTGCACCAGGATCGCGCGCGGTTCGGCGTGCACGCCGGACCAGTCGGGACCGCGGTGGCGTTGCCGCGCCGACAACGACAGCGCCAGGGGTCGCAGCGGACGCAGGTCGGCGCCGGCGCGCAGGTCGAACAGGCCGAGGATCGAGCACATCGGGGAATCTCCAGTGGGGTTCGAAGCGGTGGGAGGGGAGCGGGAAGGTTTTTCGCAGGGCAGAAACGACGAAGCCCGCGCTGGTCGGCGCGGGCTTCCGGTGCGATTAGCGTGTGTTGCGCGCGCTAGTCGCCGGCCCGCGGGAGGCTGGCGTTATTGCGGTTATTGTTGTTGCCGCGCGCGTTCGCACCGGCCGCGCGCGCGTCGCCGGCCGAAGCGGCGGCGTTGCGGAAGACGGCGGTGGCGAAGAAGGAAGTCACGGGCCGATCCTGCTTGAGGATCGGGCCGGATGCAAGCGCCGCCGGTCGATTCGCCGACCCGCGCCGCGCTTTTGTGGGAGGGCCTTCAGGCCCGATGCCTTCCGCTCAGATCGCCGCGACCTGAGACGAAAGCATCGGGCCTGAAGGCCCTCCCACAGAGGCCGCCTCCCACTAAGGAGTGCTCTCTCAGGCCAGCCCGAGTCCACATCGGCTAAGCTCGCCGGCACGGAGGACCCCATGGCCAAATGGATCAAGCGCGCCCTGCTCGCGCTGTTTTGCCTGTTCGCGATCGTCGCCGGCGGCGCCTGGTGGCTGCTCAGCGGCAGCCTGCCGCGACTCGACGGCCGCCCCGCCCTCGCCGGCCTGTCGGCACCGGCCACGGTCCAGCGCGACGCGCTCGGCGTGGTCACCGTCGATGCCGCCAGCGAAATCGATGCGATGCGCGCGCTCGGCTACGTCCACGGCCAGGAGCGCTATTTCGAAATGGACCTGCTGCGCCGCACCGCCGCCGGCGAGTTGTCGGCGCTGTTCGGCGAACGCGCGCTCGATTACGACCGTCGCCACCGCGTGCACCGCCTGCGCGCGCGGGTGCAGTCGCAACTGGCCGCCTTCAGCGGCGACAAGGCCGCGTTGCTGCAGGCCTACGCCGACGGCGTCAACGCCGGCCGCGAGGGGCTCTCGCGCAAGCCCTGGCCGTATCTGCTGCTGCGCAGCGAGCCCGAACCGTGGACCGTGGCCGACTCGGCCCTGGTCGGCTATGCGATGTATTTCGACCTGCAAGGCGGCGACAACGCGCGCGAACTGGCGCTCTCGCGCATCCAGCCGCACGTGCCGGCGGCGCTGTTCGCGCTGCTGACCAATCCCGGCAGCACCTGGGACGCGCCGCTGTTCGGCGCGCCGTTCGGCGATGCGGCCCTGCCCGGTCCGGACCAGCTCGACCTGCGCAAGCTGCCCGCGCCGCCGCCGGGCGCGCTGGTGCCGTTGCCGTTCCTCGACGAGATCGGCAGCAACAACTTCGCCGTCGCCGGCAGCCTGACCAAAGACCGCCGCGCGATCGTCGCCGACGACATGCACCTGGGCCTGCGCGCGCCGAACCTGTGGTTTCGCGCGCGCCTGCGCTACCCGGACCCGCGCTCGCCCGGCGGCAAGACCGACGCCAGCGGCTTCACCCTGCCCGGGCTGCCGGCGGTGGTGGTCGGCAGCAACGGCCACGTCGCCTGGGCCTTCACCAACAGCTACGGCGACTGGGCCGATTGGTCGCTGCAGCCCGGCTGCGCCGGCAACGCCAAGCCCGGCGAGTGCGCCGGCCTGAAGACCTTCGAGGAAACCATCGAAGTCGCCGGCCGCGCGGCGGAGACGATGACCGTACGCGAGACCGACTGGGGCCCGCTGCTGCACGACAATCCCGACGGCAGCGCGCTGGCGCTGCGCTGGAGCGCGCACTTGCCCGGCGCGCTCAACATGGGCCTGGCCGACCTGCTGCACGCGGCTTCGGTCGACGACGCGCTGCAAGTCGCGCGCGGCGTGGCGCTGCCGGTGCAGAACCTGGTCGTCGGCGACAGCCGGGGCAAGATCGCTTGGCGCCTGCTCGGCCCGATTCCCGAACGCGAAGGCGCGTGCTCGACCGCCGCGCTGGTGGAGAACGCCGACGCCGCCGGCCGCGCGCTGCCGGCGCCGACCTGCCCGCCGTGGACGATCCAGACCGCCGACGCGCCGAGCCTGATCGCGCCGCCCTCGGGCCGGCTGTGGACCGCGAACACGCGCACCCTCGACGGACTTGAACTCGAACGCATCGGCCAGGGCGACTACGTACTCGGCGCGCGCGCCGGCCAGATCCGCGACGGCCTGTTCGCCAAGCAGCGATTCGGCGAACGCGACCTGCTGGCGATCCAGCTCGACGACCGCGCGCTGTTCCTCAAGCACTGGTGGGACCTGCTGCAGCAACAAGGCGGCCAGGCCGCGCAGGCCAAGGACCGGCCCGCGCTGGCGGCGCTGGCGCAGGCCGCGCAGCGCTGGGAAGGCCGCGCGGAACCGGGATCGGTGAGCTACCGCATCGTCCGCGACTGGCGCCGCGCGGTGTTCACCCGCATCGCCAACGGCCTGACCGCGCCGGCGCAGGCGGCGCTGGGCGCGCGGTTCGAGATGCCCGACCTCAAGCAGATGGAGGGCGTGATCTGGCCGCTGCTGACCCAGCGCCCGGCGCACCTGCTGCCGCGCAACGAAGAGTCGTGGGATGGCTTGCTCGAACACGCCGCGCAGGACGTGTTGGCCGAACTCAAGGTCGAGCCCGGCGCGAACGCGGCCGCGCAACTGTCCAAGCGCACCTGGGGCGAGCACAACACCGCCTCGATCTGCCACCCGCTGGCCTCGGCCCTGCCCGGCTTCGCCCGTCGCGCGCTGTGCATGCCGCCGGACCAGCTGCCCGGCGACGCGGCGATGCCGCGCGTGCAGCGCCCGGACTTCGGCGCCTCCGAACGCATGGTGGTCTCGCCCGGCCACGAAGCCGACGGCATCGTGCACATGCCCGGCGGCCAGAGCGGCCACCCGCTGTCGCCGTTCTGGGGCGCGGGCCACGACGACTGGGTGCACGGCCGGCCGACGCCGTTCCTGCCGGGCGCGGCGAAGTACACGATGACGCTGGAGCCGGCGAAGTAACGATCGCCGGCGTGGTTTCGCCGGCTACCTGCAGGAGCGGCGCGAGCCGCGACCGCGACAACGCAACTGCGGCGCAACCATCGTCGTAGTTGCGTTGTCGCGGTCGCGGCTCGCGCCGCTCCTACAAGAGGCGGCCGAGGCCGCGCTCAGAGCATCAAACGCTCGATCAGCGCCAGATACAGATCCGGCAACGCTTCCAGATCGGCCACCGACACGTTCTCGTCGACCTTGTGGATGCTCGCGTTGACCGGCCCGATCTCGATGCACTGCGCGCCCAGCGGCGCGATGAAGCGCGCGTCCGAAGTCCCGCCACCGGTGCTCTCTTCCGGCGCCGCGCCGGCGAAGCGCGCCAGCACTTCGCGCGCGGCCGCGCGCAGCGGCCCTTCCGGGGTGTAGAACGGCTCGCCGCCGCGGAACCACGCCAGTTCGTACTGCAGCCCGTGCGCGTCCAGCACCGCCTCGCATTCCTGCTCCAGCCGCTGCGCGTTCCAGCTCGGGTTGTAGCGCAGGTTGAACAGCACCTGCAGTTCGCCCGGGATCACGTTGTTGGCGCCGGTGCCGGCGTGGAGGTTGCTGATCTGCAGCGACGTCGGCGGGAAGGTCTCGTAGCCCTCGTCCCAGCGCCGCGCCGCGAGTTCCGACAGCGCCGGCATCGCCTGGTGGATCGGATTGCGCGCCTTGTCCGGATAGGCCACATGGCCCTGCACGCCGATCACCTTGAGCGTCGCCGACAAGGTGCCGCGCCGGCCGACCCGCAGCAGGTCGCCGAGCGTGCGCGTGGACGAGGGCTCGCCGGTCACGCACCAGTCGATGCGTTCGCCGCGCGCGCGGAAGGTCTCGGCGACGCGGCGCACGCCGTCGATGGCGTCGCCTTCTTCGTCGGAGGTCAGCAACAGCGCGACGCGGCCGCGATGACGCGGATGCGCCGCGGCGAAGCGCTCCAGCGCGACCACGAACGCGGCCACACTGCCCTTCATGTCGGCCGCGCCGCGGCCGTACAGCACGCCGTCGCGGATCTGCGGCGCGAACGGATCGCTGGCCCAGCTCTCCACCGGCCCGGACGGCACCACGTCGGTATGGCCCAGCAGCACCAGCGTCGGCCCATCGCCATCGCCGTGGGTCGCCCACAGATTGTCGACCTCGCCGTAACGCAGGCGCTCGCAGGCGAATCCGGCGCGCTGCAGGCGCTGCGCGATCAGGTCCTGGCAGCCCAGGTCGGCCGGCGTCACCGACGCGCGGGAAATCAATTCGCAGGTCAGCGCCAGCACCTCGCTCGGCGCGGCGGCCGCGCTCACGCGCCGATCCCGAAACGCTGCTTGAAGCCGTTGTCGCTGAAACCCTGGGTCGCCTTGCCGTCGTCGGTGACCACCACCGGCCGCCGGATCAGCTGCGGGTATTCCTTGAGCAGCAACTTCCACTCCGCGTCCGAGGCCGGCTCCTTGCGGTTCGGCGGCAGCGTGCGCCAAGTGGTCGAAGACTTGTTGATCAGCGCGTCCCAACCGCCGAGTTGGGTCTTCCACTCGACCAGCGTTTCCGGCGATTGCCGGTTGTCGCGGTAGTCGACGAAGCGGTGGGCGACACCGAAGCGGTCGAGCCACTTGCGCGCTTTCTTGCAGGTGTCGCAGTTATTGAGTCCGTACAGGGTGGTCATGGCGGAACAACCTTTCGATCGAAAAATGGTGAGCGCCCGTGTACGCGCGCCGGCTCACGGCTGCAGGCGCAGCAGCCGCGCGCGCGTCATGAGCTCGTAGGCGAGCGGATGCTCGACGTAGGGAAACCAGCGGATTCCCTTCGGAATGAAGGCGATCGTGTCGCCCAGCCGGCCCGGCCGGCGCAGAGTCAGGATCAGTCGCTCGGGGTTGTGGCCGAAGCCGCGGCGGATCGACGCCACATCGCGCAGCATCACCTTCTCTTCGATCCCGCCCGAGCGCACCAGCAGATGGTCGCCGCCGTCGACGACGTCGTCGGCGAGATGCCGGGCCATGGTCCTCTGGATCGCCGCCGCCAACACGACCACGCCCACCGCCATCAGCAGGCTCGGCGGATGCCAGGGGCGGCTGAAGACGCCGCCCACCAGCATCGCCCCGAGCACCGCCAGCGCCATGCCCGGAAACGGCTGTTTCACCCAACGGGTCATGCGCGGACTGGAAAGGCTCGCGGCGGCGGTCGGCCCCACGCTCAGTCCGCCAACCCGCGCAACAGCTCGTTGATGCTGGTCTTGGCCATCGTCTTCGCATCCACCTGTTTGACGATCACCGCGCAGTACAGCGAATGCGAGCCGTCCTTCGCCGGCAGCTGGCCCGACACCACCACGCTGTACGGCGGCACGTAGCCGTAGCTGATCTCGCCGGTGGCGCGGTTGTAGACGCGGGTGCTCTGGCCCAGGAACACGCCCATGCCGATCACGCTGTGGTGGCCGACGACGAAGCCTTCGACCACTTCCGAACGCGCGCCGATGAAGCAGTGGTCCTCGATGATCGTCGGCGAGGCCTGCAGCGGTTCCAGCACGCCGCCGATGCCGGCGCCGCCGGACAAGTGGCAGTGCTTGCCGATCTGCGCGCACGAACCGACCGTGGCCCAGGTATCGACCATGGTGCCTTCGCCGACGTGCGCGCCGATGTTGACGAACGACGGCATCAGCACCACGTCCTTGCCGATGTAGGCGCCGCGGCGGGCGATCGCGCCGGGCACCACGCGCGCGCCGAGCTTGCGGAAATCGGCTTCGCCGTAGCCTTCGAAGCGCGCCGGGACCTTGTCCCAGAACGGCGCCGGATCGGCCTCGACCACCTGCATGTCGTTGACCCGGAAGTACAGCAGCACCGCCTTCTTGAGCCATTCGTTGACCTTCCAACCGCCCTTGCCGTCGGGCTCGGCGACGCGGAACTCGCCCTGCTCCAGGCCCGCGATCACCCGCTCCACGGTCGGCCGGGTCGAGCCTTCGACCTCGTCCGGAGTCAGCATGGTGCGGCGCTCGAAGGCGCTGTCGATCATGAACTTGAGTTCGTCGGCGCCCGGCGCCTGCGGCTTCTTCTTCACGGCCTTGACGGCCTTCTTGGTCGTCTTCTTGACCGTCTTCTTCGGGGCGGAACTCATCGGTGGTCTCCTTCGAGGCAGGCCAGCAGCGCGTCGCGCAGGGCCTGCTGTTGCGTTTCGTCGAGCGCGAGATCGCGCTCGTCGGTGATCTGGAACACGTCCTCGGCGCGCTCGCCGAAGGTGGCGATGCGCGCGTCGTACACGCGCAGCTTCTGCCGGCGCAGCGTCTGCGCGACGTCGGCCAGCAGGCCCGGGCGGTCGGTGCAGACCAGGCTCAGCATGGTCCGCGGCCGCGCCTGCTCGCCCTTGCGGTAATCGGAGAACCCGATCTGCGGGGCGATGCGGAAATGGCGCAGGTGGCGCGGCTGCGCGCGCCGCGCCGGACGGATCTTGTCCAGCGGCCCGGCCAGCGCCGCGGCCAAGCGGCGTTCGACGTCCTCGGCGCTGGGCGGCTGGCGCGGATCGGTCGGCACCACTTCGAAGGTGTCGAAGATCGCTCCGTGCGGGCCGTCGAGCACGCGCGCCTGCTGGATCGCCAGGCCGAGCCGGTCGAGGGTGGCGACGATCGCGGCGAACAGGCCGTCGCGGTCGGGCGAATGCACGAACACTTCCAGCGCGCCGGCGTGGGCGCCGCCGTGCGCGCTGACCGGCCGCGCGCGCACCCGGGTGTCGCCGAGCGCGACGCCGCGCAGCGACGCCGCCTGCCACGCGATCTGGTCCGGCCGGCCGCGCTGGAACGCGATTTGCGGCATGCGCGCGAACAGCGCAGCGATGTCCTCGTCGCGCGCGCCGAACGCGGCCAGCATCGCGTGTGCGGCCTCGCGCGTCTCGGCCGCGCGTTCCTCGCCCGCGACCGGATGCTCCAGGCCGCGGCGCAGAGCCAGGCGGGTGGCGGTGTACAGGTCGGCCAGCAGCCGGTCCTTCCACGCGTTCCACAGCTTCGGCGAAGTGCCGGCGATGTCGGCGCAGGTCAGCAGGTAGAGATGGTCGAGGTGCTCGCGGTCGGCGACCTTGCTGGCGAAGCGGTGGATCACCTCGGGATCGGCGATGTCCTGCTTCTGCGCGGTCACCGACATCAGCAGGTGCTGGCGCACCAGCCATTCGACCAATGCGGTATCGGATTCGCTCAGGCCCATGACGGTGCCGAACGCGCGCGCGTCGTCGCCGCCGAGTTCGGAATGGTCGCCGCCGCGGCCCTTGGCGATGTCGTGGAACAGCCCGGCCAGCAGCAGCAGTTCCGGCTTGCGCAAGCGCGGCCACACTTCGTGGGCGATGCTGAAACGCTCGTCGGCCACGCCGGAGGCGAACCGCGCCAGGTTGCGCAGCACCGCCAGGGTGTGCTGGTCGACGGTGTAGACGTGGAACAGGTCGAACTGCATGCGCCCGGAGACTTTCGAGAACGCCGGAATCCAGCGCCCCAGCACGCCCAGCCGGGCCATGCGCTCGAGCGCGTGCACCGGATGCGGGCCGCGCAACAGCTTGAGGAAACGCTCGCGCAGCGCCGGTTCGGCCTGCTCGTAGCCGGGCACCCGGGTCAGCGACTCGGCCAGCGCGCGCGCGGTCTGCGAATGCAGGCCGCGGATCTCGTCGTGCGCGGCCCAGGCGGCGAACAGCGCGAACACCTCGGCGGCGTCGCGCGGCCACTGCGGCTCGCGCGCGGCAATGTAGTCGCGGCGCAGTTCGAAGGCCTCGTACGGCGCGCCCAGCGCCACCGGCGCGGCTTCGCCCTCGATCTGTTCCTCGAACCGCTGCAGCAAGCGCTCGCCGATCCGCAGCACCAGCGCGGCGCTGCGGTAGAAGCCCTGCATCATCTGCTCGACGGCGAGGTTGTCGGCGCTGTCGACATGGCCCAGGCGTTCGGCCAGCACCTTCTGGTAATCGAAGCGCAGCCGCTCCTCGCGCTTGCGCGCGACCAGGTGCAGGCCGAAGCGCAGCCGCGACAGCGCGCGGCGCTCGCGCTCCAGCGTGGCCCACTCGTCGGCGCCGAGCTGGCCGATGGAGACCAGCGATTCGAGGTCGGACGTGCCGATGATGCGCAGCGCCATCCAGTGCAGGGTCTGCACGTCGCGCATGCCGCCCGGGCCTTCCTTGAGGTTGGGCTCCAGGTTGTCGGCGGTGTCGCCGTAGCGCGCGTGGCGCTGGCGCAGTTCGTCGCGTTTGGCGACGAAGAACTCGCGCGCCGGCCACACCTGCGACGGCGCGATCGCCGCCTGCAGGGCCATGCGCGCGACCGCGTCGGCGTCGATCGGGCGCGCTTCCAGCATCGCGGTGAGCACGGTCAGGTCGCTGCCGGCCTCGCTGCATTGCGCCGGCGAGCGCACCGCGTGGCCGACCGGCAGGCCGGCGTCCCACAGGCTGGCGAAGAAGCAGCCGAGCTGTTCGGCCTGCGCCGCCTGGGCCTGCGGTTCGGCCAGCACCAGCAGGTCGATGTCCGATTGCGGGAACAGTTCGCCGCGGCCGTAGCCGCCGACCGCGAACAGCGCCAGCGGCGCGTCCTCGGCGATGCAGATCCGCCACGCCGCGCGCACTTGCGCATCGACCGCGTCGGCGCGCGCGCGCAGCAACTTGTCGATGTCGGCGTCGCCGCCGTTGTCGAAGCGGTCGGCCAGCGCCGCGTCCACCGCCGCGAGCGCGGCGCGGATCGCCGCGGGCGTGCCGGGCGCGGGCGGCGCGCCGTCGTCGGGATCCGAACCGGGATTAGGGCCGGGATTTGCGCCGCCCGCGCAAGGGCGGCGGGCGTCGGCGGCGCTCTCGGCCGCCGCCGCGGGCGTCGCCGAGCGTTCGTCGGCGACGGGGCCGGTCATAGGTCGTTGTCGTCGCCGGGCACGCGGGTCAGGATCTCGACCCCGTCTTCGGTCACCGCGACGGTGTGCTCCCACTGCGCCGACAGCTTGCGGTCCTTGGTCACCACGGTCCAGCCGTCCGGCAGGGTCTTATGCCGGTAGGTGCCTTCGTTGATCATCGGCTCGATGGTGAAGGTCATGCCGGGAACCAGCTTGATGCCCTCGCCCGGCCGGCCCACGTGCAGCACCTGCGGCTCTTCGTGGTAGACCCGGCCGATGCCGTGGCCGCAGTAGTCGCGCACCACGCTGAAGCGCTCGGCTTCGGCGTAGGTCTGGATGATGTGGCCGATGTCGCCGAGGGTGGCGCCGGGCTTGACGAAGCGGATCGCGCGGAACATCGCCTCGCGGGTCACCTCGACCAGGCGCTTGGCCATGACCGACGGCGTGCCGGCGTAGTACATGCGGCTGGTGTCGCCGTGCCAGCCGTCCTTGATCACGGTGACGTCGATGTTGACGATGTCGCCGTCCTTGAGGATCTTCGAATCGCTGGGGATGCCGTGGCAGATGACGTTGTTGACCGAGGTGCACACGGTCTTGGGGAAGCCCTTGTAGCCGACGTTGGCCGGGATCGCCTTCTGCACGTTGACGATATGGTCGTAACAGATGCGGTCCAGCTCGCCGGTGCTGACGCCCGGCTTGACGTACGGGGCGACGACCTGAAGCACCTCGGCGGCCAGGCGGCCGGCGACGCGCATCTTCTCGATCTCTTCGGGGGTCTTGATGGAAATGGCCATGCCGGCATTATCGCTCATTCAGGCGACCGGGATCACCGCACCGTACGGTCCGCAGCGTGCCGGAAGCGGCAGTTGAAACGATCTCAGCCCATTAGGAGATCGGGCTTCGCTCTTGTGGGAGGGCCTTCAGGCCCGACGCTCTTGTTGCAGATCGCCGCGAGCTGAGCCAAGAGCGTCGGGCCTGAAGGCCCTCCCACAAGAGCCTTAGGGCCTTTTCTGCAGGATCTTGCGGCCCGGCCGAAACCGCCGATTTGCCCCGGCCCTCCTCCCCCGGCTACAATTCCGCGGCTCTGCGACCGGACCGCCAGTTCCCTGGCCCCGACCGCAGCCGTCCACGCCGGACGTCACCGGCGAATTCACACCTGCCGCCATTCCCCGTGCCGGGGTGCCGCCCAGGGCCAGGAGCCGCAAGCTCCGCCCGCCGCGGTTCGGACACGGAAGCGACAGGGAGGCCCAACCCCGGAACCACGCGCCCGCGGCTCGCCGCGGACGCAGCGCCCACACCTATCGCGGCGCCGGTTCCACTGCCTTCGGAGTTTTGCAATGCCCCAGATCACCATGCGCCAGATGCTGGAAGCCGGCGTCCACTTCGGCCACCAGACCCGTTACTGGAACCCGAAGATGGGTCCGTACATCTTCGGCGCGCGCGGCAAGATCCACATCATCAACCTCGAGAAGACCGTTCCGCTGTTCAACGACGCGATGAACTTCATCTCGGGCATCGCCCAGAAGCGCGGCACCATCCTGTTCATCGGCACCAAGCGCTCGGCGCGCGAGTCGATCAAGGAAGAGGCCGAGCGTTGCGGCATGCCGTTCATGACCCAGCGCTGGCTGGGCGGCACCCTGACCAACTTCCGCACCGTCAAGCAGTCGGTCTCGCGCCTGAAGGAACTGGAAGCCGGCGAAACCGACGGCACCTTCCAGAAGATGGTCAAGCACGAAGTGCTGGGCCTGCGCCGCGAGCGCGACAAGCTGGAAGCCTCGCTGGGCGGCATCAAGGACATGAACCGCCTGCCCGACGCGCTGTTCGTGATCGACATCGGCCATGAAGACATCGCGATCAAGGAAGCCAAGAAGCTCGGCATCCCGGTCATCGCCGTGGTCGACACCAACTACAACCCGGAACTGGTCGACTACGCCATCCCGGGCAACGACGACGCCATCCGCGCCGTGCAGCTGTACGCCCGCGCCGCGGCCGACGCCGTGCTGGAAGGCAAGGCCGCTTCGCCGACCGCCGGTGGCGTGCGCGAAGAAGACTTCGCCGCCGAAGCCGGCGGCGAAGAGGCCGGCAAGGACGGCAAGGCTCCGCGCGGCCGCGCTCCGGCCGCCAAGAAGCCGGCCGCCGCTCCGGCCGCCGCCAAGCCGGACGCCGCTGCGGCCGAGTAATCGGCCCGCAGTCGCCGCACCGTCATGCAGCCGCGCGACACTGCGCGGCTGCGACACCCGCATCCCGCTCCCGCAGGAGCGGCGTAAGCCGCGACACAACGAAGCTCCGCGCGCGAACCGTCAGGGCCCTATCCGCCCCTTGCGCGCGCATCGGAGCGAAAGGCTGGCCGGACACCATCGCTCCGGCCGATTTCGCGCATCGCGCCGCTTCGCTCTGTCGCGGCTTACGCCGCTCCTGCGACGAGCCACACGAATACCCGAGGCAATTCTCATGGCTGAAATCACCGCTTCCCTGGTCAAGGAACTCCGCGAGCGCACCGGCGCCGGCATGATGGAGTGCAAGAAGGCCCTGACCGAAACCAACGGCGACCTAGAAGCCGCCGTCGAGTGGCTGCGCAAGTCCGGCGCCGTCAAGGCCGAGAAGAAGGCCGACCGCGTCGCCGCCGAAGGCCGCATCGCGGTCGCCCAGGACGGCGGCAAGGCCGTGCTGGTCGAGATCAACTCGGAAACCGACTTCGTCGCCAAGGACAGCAACTTCCTGGCCTTCACCGACGCCGTCGCCCAGGTCGCCCTGACCTCCGGCGCCGCCGACGTGGAAGCCCTGAAGGCCGCCAAGCTGCCGACCGGCGAGAGCGTCGAGGAAACCCGCGCCGCGGTCATCGCCAAGGTCGGCGAGAACCTGCAGGTGCGCCGCCTGGTCCGCCTGGAAAGCGCCAACAACGTCGCCGCCTACGTGCACGGCGGCAAGATCGGCGTGCTGATCGAGCTCAAGGGCGGCGACGCCGAACTGGCGCGCGGCATCGCGATGCACGTCGCGGCGATGAACCCGCCGCACATCAAGGCGTCCGACGTCCCGGCCGAGTTCGTGGCCAAGGAAAAGGAAATCGAGCTGGCCAAGATGTCCGACAAGGACAAGGCCAAGCCGGCCGACATCCTGGAGAAGATCATCAGCGGCAAGATCGCCAAGATCGTCAACGAGGTCACCCTGTACGGCCAGCCGTACGTGCTGAACTCGGACCAGACCGTCGAGCAGGCCGTGAAGGCCGCCGGCGCCGACGTGGTCAGCATGACCCGTCTGGTCGTGGGCGAAGGCATCGAGAAGCAGACCGACGACTTCGCCGCCGAAGTCATGAAGCAGGCCGGCCTGGCGTAAGCCGCCCGACCCTGTCGCGCAGTACGAAAAAGGCCGCGGTTTCCGCGGCCTTTTTCTTTGGCTCGGCTTTCTTTGGCTCGACGCCCGCGCCCGCGGATCAGGGCTCCAGCGGCGGGCACGACTCGGCATAGGTGGTGGTGCGCGACACCACGGTCCATTGCCCGCCGGTGTAGCGGTACTTGGTCAGCACGATCTCGAACGCCCAGCCGGCGTATTCGCAGGTGGTCTCGGTGTAGAACGATCCTTCGACCGGATCGGCCCGGGCCGCCGGCATCGACAACAGCAGGCCGCACAGGCCCAGCGCGCACAGCGTCTTGCTCAGTACGTTCATGTCCGACCCCTCCTGGGTCCGCGGCGAGGCATTCGCCGTGGCCATCATAGGGCCGCCGGCGGCGCGGCGGTGGCCGGCCCCGCCGCCCGCGCGCGACGGCGCGGCCGCCTCGCCCGGGCGGGCCCGTCCCGCCTCAGCCCGCCATCAGCTCGATCCAGCGGCCGTGCACCCAGCCGGACTTGCACGGCCCGCGATACGGCTGCCGTTCGGCGATCGGCGAACCCACGCCGCAGCGGCCGAGCCGCCCATCCTCGCTGTAGACCACCGCGATCCAGTCGCCGCGCTGATCGCACATCATCACCCAGAGGTTTTCGCCGAGTTTGTCGGTCATCGCATACGCCGCGCCGGGACCGTCGCGTACCGCCAGGAAGCCGTCGCCGCCGGTCTTGAGGCCGTGCACGCGCCCCTGCGAGCCGCACGCGTCGAGCACTTCGTTGCCGCCGACCACCACCGGCACCGCGCGCGGCGGCGCGGCCACGGTCGCGTTCGCGGCCAACGTCAGCGTCAGCAGCAACGCGATCAGCGCAGATATGTTCGGTTTCATCGCAATCTCCCCGCCGCGCCTCAGCCGGCGACCACTTCGATCCAGGCCGTATTGACCCAACCGGATTTGCACGGGCCGCGGTAGACCTCGGCCTCGGCGATGGCCCAGCTGACGCCGCACGCGCTGGCGTCCGCGCCCGCCGGCGCGTACACCACGGCCGTCCAGCGGCCGCGGCTGCCGCACAGATAGACCAGGCGCCCGTTGCCGAGCTTGTCGAGCATCGCGTAGTCGGCGCCGGGTCCGGCGCGCACGGCGAGAAAGCCGTCGCCGTCGGCCTTGAGCCCGCGCACCCGCCCGGTCGAACCGCAGGCGTCCCATTCCTCGCTACCGCCGACTTCCACCGGCACCGCGCGCGGCGGCGCGGCCAAGGCCTGGGCCTGGGCCTGGACCAGAGCCGCGGGCAGCGCCAGCGCGATCGTCAGCAGCGCCGCTTTTCCCGGCGTCATCGCAATACTCCTTTATCGCTGCGTTTTTTCGATCCGATGCGGTGCGCGAGCGGCGTCAGCCGGCGACGATGCGGATCCAGTTCCAATGCACCCAGCCGAAATTGCACGGCCCCCGGTAGCGGCGGATATCGGCCGATTCGGGCTCGCAGAGCATGCGCGAACCCGGCGGCGGATACATCACCGACACCCAGCGGCCTTCGCTGCGGCACAGCCGGACCCGGCGCTCGCTGCTGAGCCGGTCGACCTCCGCATAGCCGGTGCCCGGCCCCTCGCGCACGGTCAAGAAGCCGTCGCGCCCGGCCTTGAGCCCGACCACTTCGCCGATCGACTCGCAGGGGCCGCCCGCGCCGATGTCGCCCACCGGCGTGGACGCGGGCGGCTCGGCTGCCGCCGCGACCGCGAGCAGCGCCAATGCGCCGCCCAGACACACCACCATCGTTCGATTCATCGCTGCGCTCCTTGCTGCTGCGTGCCGCTCCATCCCGTCTTCCCTGCCGCCCGCACCAGCGCGCCGCCGCGGCGGCGCGCCAGCGAGGACGCCGCCGGATTTACTCGCCGCTCTGGAAGTAGACCTCTTCGTACGGCTGCACCACCACCCAGCCGTTGCCGGAGAACTTGAGCTGGATGCTCTCGCCCGAGCCGCGGCCGAACAGCGTGCCCAGCGAGATGTCGGTGACGATGTCCGGGCTCAGCCCGCCCGACCAGGCGACGGTGGCGTTGGGGTCGGTGAACACCGGCTGGTCCGGGGTCACCGCCAGGGTCAGCGGCTCGTAATGCGAGGTGATCGCGACCACGCCGCTGCCGCTGAGCTTGATGTTGAACAGGCCGCCCGACATCATCCCGGCGACCTTGCGCATCATCTTGATGTCCGAGGCGATGCCGTCCTCGAAGGCCAGCACGTCGTTGCCGTTGACGAAGATCGACTCGCCGTTCAGGCGCAGCAGGGTGATCTTCTTGCCGGCGTCGGCGACGTAGACCCGGCCCTGGCCTTCCATCTTCATCAGCTGGGTGCCCTCGCCGCTGATCGCCTTCTTCAGCAGGTTGGTGAAGCCCTGCTCCATCAGGCCCTGGCGCACGAACTTGACCCCGCCGCGGTAGGCGACCATCGAGCCGGACTTGGCCCAGACCCGGCCGTTGAGCTTGACCTCCAGCAGGTGCGAGCTTTCCAGCTCGAACGCTTCGGGGCTGAGGTCCTTCTGCTTGGAGCTCTCGAGGAATTCGTTGAGGTTCT
The DNA here is from genome assembly GCF_023617245.1 of Lysobacter enzymogenes. Taxonomy (NCBI): domain Bacteria; kingdom Pseudomonadati; phylum Pseudomonadota; class Gammaproteobacteria; order Lysobacterales; family Lysobacteraceae; genus Lysobacter; species Lysobacter enzymogenes. The sequence goes on along the minus strand of NZ_CP067396.1, from coordinate 2,137,013 downwards.
TGATCGTCACTTGGCCATCTCCTTGGGTGGTGCGCGGCGCGCCGGGGGCGGCGACGGCCGCGGCGGTTCCTGTAGCGGACCTGCGGCGGCGATCATACAGCCTGAACGTGGCCCGCCGCCGGTCGCGCGACCCGCCGAAAAGCGCTGCGGCCGGCCCATTCCCGCACGCCGCGGACGCCGGGCTTGGGCTACAATTCCGGCCGTTTTCCGCCTTCCCCCGAGACCGCCCATGTCCCAGCTCGCTTATCGCCGTGTCCTGTTGAAACTTTCCGGCGAGGCGTTGATGGGGGACGAGGACTACGGCATCGACCCCAAGGTCATCGGCCGGCTCGCGCGCGAAGTCATCGAAGTGCAGCAGGCCGGCGCCGAAGTGGCGCTGGTGATCGGCGGCGGCAACATCTTCCGCGGCGCGGGCCTCGCGGCCGGCGGCATGGACCGGGTCACCGGCGACCAGATGGGCATGCTGGCTACGGTCATCAACGCGCTGGCGATGCAGGATTCGCTGGAAAAGCTCGGCGCCAAGGTGCGGGTGATGAGCGCGATCAAGATCAACGACGTGTGCGAGGACTACATCCGCCGCCGCGCGATCCGCCACCTGGAAAAGGGCCGCATCGCGATCTTCGCCGCCGGCGTCGGCAGCCCGTTCTTCACCACCGATTCCGGCGCCGCGCTGCGTGCGATCGAGATCGGCGCCGACCTGCTGCTCAAGGCGACCAAGGTCGACGGCGTGTACGACAAGGACCCGAAGAAGCACGGCGACGCGGTGCGCTTCGACAAGCTCAGCTACGACGAGGTGATCACCCGCGACCTGCAGGTGATGGACACCGCCGCGTTCGCGCTGGCGCGCGACAGCGAACTGCCGCTGCGCATCTTCGACATGGGCCAGCCGGGCGTGCTGCTGCGCATCCTGCGCGGCGAGAACATCGGCACCCTGGTGCAGGGCCGCGGCTGAGGCCGGCGGGCCGCGCCGCGGCCGGCGCGGCGACGATCCAGACAAAGAGACGGCCTCGGACGCGTCGCGACCGGGGCCGTTGCCTTATGCGGGGAACGCGGCGGGCAAAAGTATCGGGCGGCGAATCGGCCGCCCAAGTGGATTCGATCCGGTCGTTCCGTATCGCGGAACTCGTATCGAAGGATTCGTATCGAAGGATTCGTATCGTGGGATTCGTATTGCGGGTTCGTATCGAGCGGTTCGGCACGTAACTTCGGCCTGGCCGCTTGCCTACGACCGGATCGTCCGGCCCGCGCGCGGCGCCGGCCGCGAGGACCGCGTCGCTGACAGCGGGTTTCAGGCGCCCGCGTCGGCCAATTCGCGGCGCACTTGCCGGATCGCCTGCTCGGCCGCGCGCAGCGACTCGCGCCGGAGCGTTTCGCTGTCGCGCAGCGCCGGCCCCGCGGCGTGGGCGGCGGCCGCAGCCTCGCGGCTGAGCGCCTGAACATCCATCGTCTCGACGGCGCGCCGCGCCATATCCGCATACGCCTGCAGGCGCGCCCGGTCGGCTGCGCCGATGCGGCCATCGCGTTGCGCCTGGGCGGCGTCGCGATGCGTCTGCTGCGCGTCGCGCAGCGCCTGCTCGATGTCGCGCTGCTGCTGCGCCGAATCCAGCGCCCGCTGGCGCGCGTCGCGCGCGCGCTGCGCGGCGTCGCGGCGCGCCTGCTCGGCGTTGCTGCGCGCCTGCGCCGCGTCGCGCCGGGCCTGTTCGCCGTCGCGCTGGCGCTGGCCGGCCTCGAGCCGGGCACGCTCGCCATCGCGCCGCGCCTGTTCCGCATCGCGCAGCGCCTGGGCGCGGTCGCGCTGGGCCTGCGCGCGCACCAGCCCGGCCTCGCGCTGGGCCTGGTCGGCGTCGCGACGGGCCTGTTCGGCATCGCGCAACGCCTGCGCATGGCTGAGCTCGGCCTCGCGGCGCGCGCGTTCGCCCTCGGCGCGGGCGCGACGGCCTTCTTCCTGCGCCTGGCGGCCGGCTTGCTCGGCTTCGGCGCGGGCGCGATCCGCCTGCGCCCGCGCACGCCGGCCCTCTTCCCGGGCCTCGCGCCCGGCGCGCTCGGCCTCGATCCGGGCGCGCTCGCCTTCGGCGCGGGCGCGGCGCCCTTCTTCCTGCGCCTCGCGCCCGGCGCGCTCGGCCTCGCGCTCGGCCTCGCGCGCGGCGACCGCCGCGTCGCGCATGGCGCGTTCGGCCTCGCGCGTGGCCTTGGCCGCCTCGACCCCGGCCTGGGCCGCATCGCGCTGCATGCCGTCCAGACGCGCGCGGGTGGCGGCGTCGCGCACCGGTTCGTAGCGGCCGTCGTCGCGGACGCGGAAGTATTGGCCGTCCTTGATCGCCCAGGTCCGCATGTCGCCGTTGTTGATCTCGGTGATGCGCTGCTCGTTCTGCAGGGTCTTGCCGTCGCGGATGACGACCTTGGACGATTGGCTGCGCGAGGTGGTGCGCGCAGGCGCGGGTGCCGGCGCTGGCGCCGCGCCGCTCGCGGCCGCGGCGACCGGGGCAGCGCTCGCCGCCACCGCGGCCGGAGCGACGCCCGCCGCCGCGACGGCCGGGGATGCGGCGCTCGCGGCGACGGCGCCGACCGTCGCGGCCGCCGCGGCTTCGGCGGCGGCGGTGACCTTGTACGGCACCAATCCGAACGCGGCCACCGCGGCGATCAGCGCGGCGCCGCCCAGGCGCGCGGCGAATTTGCGCTCGGCCGGCGCGCGCGCGGCCAGGGTCTTGTTTTGCAGCATGGTCAGTCTCCGCTTGAGCACGGTGTAGGTGGGCGACGCGCCGGCCACGCCGGTCGCCGGACGCGGCGCCACGCCCAGGCGCAGCAACAGCCGGCCGTAGTCGTGGGCGGCGTAGCGGCGGCTGTCGAGCACGGCCGCGTCGCAGGCCTGCTCGCGGGCGATCGCGTATTCGCGCGCGATCACGTGGGCGAGCGGGTGGAAGAAGAACAGGTGGCGCGCCAGCGCCGGCACCCAGCCCCACCACAGGTCGCGGCGGCGCAGGTGGGCGAGTTCGTGGTGCAGGGCCATCGCCAGTTCGTCGTCGCTGAGTTCGGCCAGTTGCCGCTGCGGCAGCAGCACGGTCGCCGGCGGGCCGACCAGTTGCGGCGAATCGATCTGCGCCGACACCCGCAGCGGCGGCAGCCGGCGCAGGCCGAGGCTGGCGCCGAGCGCGCGATAGGCGCGCAGCGCCGGGCCGTGTTCGCATTCGTCGGCGCCGGCGACGCGGCGGCGCACCGCCAGATAGGCGCGCGCGCTGGCCGCGACCAGCACGATCACCCCGGCCAGCCACAACGCCGCGAACAGCGCCGGCCACGACAGCCACTGCAGCGCGTCGGCCGGCGCGGCGATCTGCGCCGGCGCCGCGGCCAGGTCGGCGCGCGTCACCAGATAAGGCATCTGCGCCGCCGGCGACAGCTGCGCGGCGGCCGGCGCGGCGGCGGCTTCGGCGGTGCGCTGCCAGTCCGCCGGCAGCAGCGGCAGCTCCAGCGGCGCCGGCCACAACGCGCCGACCAGCAACTGCAGCGCCGCGCACCACCACAGCCAGCAGCGCACCGCCGCGCTCGGCCGCAGCCAGCGCACCAGCAGCCAGATCGCCGCGACCATCAGCAGCGATTGAACCCCGGCCGCGAACAGCCGCGGCAACAACACTTCGCCGATCCAGTACAGGGTCATGTCAGTCCTCCTTGCGCCGCGCCTGCAGGTCGGCGACCAGGCTTTCCAGTTCGGCCAGTTCGGCGTCGCTGACCTGGGCGCGCTGCGACATCCACGCCACGAACGGCGACAGCGAGCCTTGCAGGGTGTTGGCGACGAAGCTGCCGACCGCCGAGCGCATCACGTCGTCAGCCGGAGTCTGGGTGGCGTAGCGGTACACGCCGCCGACCTTGCGCCGGCGCAGGTAGGCCTTGGCGCGCAGCCGCTCCATCATCGTCAGCACGGTCGAGCGGGCCAGCCCGCGCGCCTCGCCGAAGTCGGCCGCGACTTCGCCGACCGAGGCGTCGCCGCGCTCGGAGAGATAGTTCAGCAGCGCCAGTTCCTGGTCGCCGATCGACTTGCGCGCCATCGGGGATCGCCTCGTAGCTACAGTTGTAGTCAATGTGCCGTTGACTACAGTTGTCGTCAACGTGACTGAAGTCATGGGGCCGGGCCCGGCGCCGGGCGCTGCCCGACCCCGCCGCGGCGCCGGATCCGGCCGCCGGAGTTGTGATTCGCCGAAGTCGGTCAAGGTTTAAGGCCGCGCGCCGCGAGCGCTGTAATAGTGTTCGCGGCGATCGCCGTGACAGCATTCGCGCATGCACTCGCACAGCCATTCCCACGGTGGCCACGGCCACCACCACGGCCTGGAAAGCGGCACCCGCGCGTTCGCCGTGGTGACCCTGATCAACCTGGCCTACACCGCGCTGGAAGCCGGCTACGGTTTCTGGACCAATTCGCTGGCGCTGCTGTCGGACGCGCTGCACAACCTCGGCGACGTGGTCGGCCTGGGCCTGGCCTGGGGCGCGGCGGTGCTGGCCAAGCGCCTGCCGACCGACCGCCACACCTACGGCTGGCGCCGCGCGACGCTGCTCTCGCCGCTGGCCAATGCGCTGCTGCTGGTCGGCTTCTCCGGCGCGCTGGGCTGGGAGGCGATCCGCCGCTTCGGCGCGCCGCCGCAGATCCCGGCGCTGCCGGTGATCGTGGTCGCCGCGCTCGGCATCGCGGTCAACCTCGGCGCGGCGTGGCTGGTGCGCGACGGCCACGAGCACGATCTCAACCGCCGCGGCGCGTTCCTGCACCTGATGGCCGACGCGGCGGTGTCGCTGGCGGCGGTGCTGGCCGGCGCCGGCATGTGGCTGACCGGCTGGGTCTGGCTGGACCCGGCGATCGCGCTGCTGATCGGCGTGGTGGTCGCGGTGGGCGCGTTCGGCCTGCTGCGCGAGGCCTTCAACGCGGCGATGGACGCGGTGCCGGCGAACATCGACCGCGGCCAGGTCGAAGCGCTGCTGCGCGCGCAGCCCGGCGTACGCGCGGTCCACCACCTGCACATCTGGTCGCTGGGCGCGGGCGAGATCGCGATGACCGCGCACATCGTGCGTCCCGACGACCGCGACCACGACGCCTTCATCGACACGCTCAACCGCGAGCTCGACCGCCGCTTCGGCATCAACCACCCGACCCTGCAGGTCGAGCACGGCGGCGCCTGCGAACACGACCGCCACGACCGCGCGCCGCACGGCGGGCATGGCGCGGCCGTGCGGCATGGGCATGGGCATGGGCATGACCACGACCACCACGATCACGATCACGACGATCACGGCCACCACGACCACGATCATCGCGATCACGCCGGGCACGCCCACGCCCACCGCGAAAGCGAGCCGGCCACCGCCCACGCATGCGATTCGCACACGCGCGAAACGCAGGCCCGCGCCGCCGCCGATGCGCACGAACGCGAGCGCGAGCGCCACGACCACCCGCGCCAGCACGACCACGCCCCGCACCGCTGAGCCCTCGATGCTGCACTGCAGCGCGACCGCCCCGAGCGCCGCGACCGCCCCCGCGGCCCGCGCCGGCGCGCGCAAAACCCCGCGCACGGGCGTTTGAAACCCGACGCCGGCAGCGCTTTCCCGCTCGCGCCGCTCGCCGTCCCGCGCCCCCGCGATGCAGCGCCCGGGCGCTGTTTTGGCCGCTTCCGGCGCCGTTCCGGGCCCCTGCCGCGGCCCGCCGCCGCCCCCGGCGCCGGCCGACGTGGTCCGCAAAACCGGCCCCAGCCCATATAATCCCGCGATTACCGCTACAGGATCGGAGCCGGCGATGCTCAACGACATCAAGAAAGACGCACAGAACCGCATGGCCAAGAGCGTGGAAGCCTTCCGCCACGATCTGACCAAGGTCCGCACCGGCCGCGCCTCGACCGCGCTGGTGGACCACCTGAAGGTCAACTACCACGGTTCGGAGATGCCGTTGAACCAGGTCGCCAGCGTCCAGGTCAGCGACGCGCGCACCCTGACCATCACCCCGTGGGAGAAGCAGATCGTCGGCGCGGTCGAAAAGGCCATCCTCGCCTCCGACCTGGGCCTGACCCCGAACACCGCCGGCACCGTGATCCGCATCAACCTGCCGGCGCTGACCGAGGAGCGCCGCAAGGAGCTGACCAAGGTCGTGCACAGCGAGAGCGAGAACGCCAAGGTCGCCGTCCGCAACATCCGCCGCGACGCCAACCACCAGGCCAAGGAACTGCTCAAGGACAAGAAGGTCACCGAGGACGAGCTGCGCGGCTTCGAAGGCGACATCCAGAAGATCACCGACAGCGCGATCAAGGACGTCGACGGCGTGGTCAAGGCCAAGGAACAGGAGCTGATGGCGGTCTGACCGCCGCGCGGCGGTCCGGCACTGAACTTCCGCGCCGCGCGCGGGTCCAGTTCCGGTTCGCCGCAGTTCACGCGCCGCGCGCGGCGCGCGCCCTCCCGTTCCGCCGCGCCGCCGCGCTTGTCCCGTCCTTCCGCCTGAGGTTCCCGTCATCGGCGCCATGCCTTCCGAGCCCGCCAACGCCGCGCCCGCACGCATCCCGCGCCATCTCGCCGTGATCATGGACGGCAACGGCCGCTGGGCCGAACGCCGCCGGCGGCCGCGCATCATCGGCCACCGCGCCGGCGCGCGCGCGGTCAACGTCTGCATCGATTTCTGCATCGAGCGCGGCGTCCAGGCGCTGACCCTGTTCGCCTTCTCCAGCGAGAACTGGGGCCGGCCCGAGGACGAGGTCGGCGGCCTGATGAAGCTGTTCCTCAACGCGCTGGAGCGCGAGGTCGAGGAGCTCGACCGGCGCGGCGTGCGCGTGCGCTTCATCGGCGAGCGCGAGCGCTTTTCCGACAAGATCCGCGAACGCATGGCCGCGGCCGAGCGCCAGACCGAGCGCAACGGCGCGCTGCACCTGACCATCGCCGCCAGCTACGGCGGCCGCTGGGACATCGCCCAGGCCGCGCGCTCGCTGGCCCAGGACGTGGCCGCCGGGCGGCTGGCGCCGCAGGACATCGACGAGCGCCTGCTCGGCGCGCGGGTGTGCCTGGCCGACCTGCCGCCGCCGGACCTGTTCATCCGCACCGGCGGCGACACCCGCATCAGCAACTTCCTGCTGTGGCAGCTGGCCTATACCGAATTGTGGTTCACCGAAGCCCTGTGGCCCGAGCTCGACGCGGCCATGCTGCAGCGCGCGCTGGACGAATACGCCGGGCGCGAGCGCCGTTTCGGCCTGACCGGGGCGCAGATCGCGGCCCAGACCAACGAGACCGTTGAATGACCAAAACCCGCCTGATTGCCGCGCTGGTCATGGCCCCTGTGGCGATCGCCGCGATCCTGCTGCTGCCGACCCCGTGGCTGATCGCGGCGGCCGCGGTGGTGTTCCTGGCCGGGCTGTGGGAGTGGTTCGACCTGGCCGAGATCGAGGACACCCTCTCGCGCACCGTGCTGCTGGTGGTGCACATGGCGCTGATGGTGGCGCTGGTGTGGGCCTCGCGCGGCGGCGGCGCCGGCGATCCGGCCCAGCCGCCGTCGATGGTGCTGTTCAAGATCGCCTCGCTGGTCGGGGTGATCTGGTGGCTGCTGGCCCTGCTGTGGCTGCAGCGCTTCAACTTCGCCAGCGACCACCGCACCTACGCGCGCATGTTCAAGCTGGCCGCGGCCGCGCTGAGCGTGATCCCGGCCTGGTGCGCGCTGACCTGGATCCACGCCGAAGGCGGCAACGGCCACTGGTGGCTGCTGACCGCGCTGGCGGTGGTGTGGGCGGCCGACTCGGGCGCGTATTTCGCCGGGCGCAAGTTCGGCATGCTCAAGCTGGCCCCGCGGGTCAGCCCGAACAAGACCGTCGAAGGCCTGATCGGCGGCGCCGTGGCCGGCGTCGCGGTCGGCGTCGGCCTGTCGCTGCTGGCCGGCGCGACCGCCGCGCAGCTGCCGTGGGTGGCGCTGGTGTCGCTGGTCGCGGTGCTGTTCTCGGTGGTCGGCGACCTGTTCGAGAGCCTGCTCAAGCGCCATGTCGGGGTCAAGGATTCCGGCCACCTGATTCCGGGCCACGGCGGCGTGCTCGACCGCATCGACGGCGTGCTCGCCGCGCTGCCGGCGTTCGCGCTGGGCAAGGCGATCTTCGGGTTCTGAGCCGATGACGCTGCCCCCGCGCAAGGTCGCCGTGCTTGGCGCCACCGGTTCCATCGGCGCCTCGGCGCTGGACGTGATCGCCCGCCATCCGCAGGCGCTGCGCGCCACCGTGCTCGCCGCCGGCGGCAAGGTCGAGGCGCTGCTGGCGCTGTGCGAGCGCCATCGCCCCGAACATGCGGTGATCGCCGATCCGGCCGGTTTCGAGCCGCTGCGCGACGGCCTGCGCGCGCGCGGCCTGGCCGTCCAGGCCCATTGCGGCGACCAGGCCCTGGTCGAGCTGGCCGGCTCGGACGCCTGCGACACCGTGGTCGCGGCCATCGTCGGCGCCGCCGGGCTGGATTCGACCCTGGCCGCGGCCCGCGCCGGCAAGCGCCTGCTGCTCGCCAACAAGGAATCGCTGGTGCTGGCCGGCGAACTGCTGATGCGCGCCGCGCACGAGGCCGGCGCGACCATCGTGCCGATCGACAGCGAGCACAACGCGATCTTCCAGTGCCTGCCCGACGCCCACGCCCACGCCGGGCTCAAGCGCATCCTGCTGACCGCCTCGGGCGGGCCGTTCCGCGGGCGTACACGTTCGGACCTGGGCGAAGTCACCCCCGAGCAGGCCGTCGCCCACCCGAAGTGGTCGATGGGGCCGAAGATCTCGGTCGACTCGGCCACGCTGATGAACAAGGGCCTGGAGGTGATCGAGGCCCACCACCTGTTCGGCCGCCCGGGCCTGCCCATCGAGGTGCTGGTGCACCCGCAGAGCCTGGTCCATTCGCTGGTCGAATTCGTCGACGGCTCGACCCTGGCCCAGCTCGGCCTGCCGGACATGCGCACCTCGCTGGCGGTCGGCTTCGGTTGGCCTCAGCGGATCGAATCGGGCGTGTCCGGGCTGGACCTGCTGGCCCACGGCAAGCTCGAATTCGAGCGCCCCGACCTGGACGCCTTCCCGTGCCTGCGCCTGGCCTTCCAGGCCCTGGCCGCCGGCGGCACCGCACCGGCCACGCTCAACGCCGCCAACGAAGTGGCGGTTTCAGCCTTTCTTCAGCGCCGTGTGGGTTTCCTAGCGATACCCGCGCTGGTCGAGGACACCCTCGCCGCGCTCCCGCCCACCCCGGCCAGCTCGCTGGCGGCGCTGCGCGAGGCCGATGCCCAGGCCCGCCGCCACGCCGAGCAGGCGATCGGCCACGCTGCCCGAACCTTGCGAGCCTGACGCGGCCATGAGCGAAATCCTGGGCTCCCTGTGGTGGCTGATCATCAGCATCGGCCTGCTGGTGACCTTCCACGAGTTCGGCCATTTCTGGGTCGCCCGCCGCTGCGGGGTCAAGGTGCTGCGCTTCTCCATCGGCTTCGGCAAGCCGCTGTGGATGCGGGTCGGCAAGGACGGCACCGAATACGCGATCGGCCGCATCCCGCTCGGCGGCTACGTCAAGATGCTCGACGAGCGCGAGTACGAGATCGGCGAGGCGCTCAAGCCGCATGCCTTCAACCGCAAGCCGGTGTGGCAGCGCATCGCGATCGTGTTCGCCGGCCCGGCCGCCAACCTGATCCTGTGCGTGGCCTTCCTGTGGGGCATGTTCGTGATCGGCCGGCCGGATTTCGCCCCGGTGGTCGGCTCCAGCGCCGGCATCGCCGCCGAGGCCGGGCTGCGCCGCGGCGACACCGTCGAGGCCATCGGCGAGCGCGCCACGCCGACCTGGAGCGAGGTGCAGATGGCGCTGATCCCGCACGCGCTCGACCGCGAGGACGTCGCGGTCAAGGTGCGCGCGCAGAACGGCAGCCAGCAGACCCGCACCCTGCGCCTGTCCCAGCTGCCGGCCGGCTTCGACGAGCGCCGCGTGGTCCAGGTGATCGGCCTGGGCGGGCGCCACGAGCTGATCCCGGCCCTGGTCGGCCGGGTCGAACCCGACAGCGCCGCCTGGCGCGTGCTGGCCGAGGGCGACCGCATCACCGCCCTGGACGGCGACCCCATCGCCAGCTGGAACGACCTGCCGGCGGCGGTCGCCAAGCTCGGCGAGCGCGGCGGCAAGGCGATGATCGAGGTGCTGCGCAACGGCGACCGCCTGGCACTGGAAATCCAGCCGCGGCAGATGAAGCGCGACGACGGCGAGACGTTCTGGGGCCTCGGCGTGGCCGTCGCCGCCCCGACGCCGCCGCAGCGCGACGCGGTGCTGCGCTACGACCCGGTCGCGGCCGTGCCGGCCGCCTTCCGCGAAGGCTGGCACCAGGCCGGCGAGCTGTTCGCGATGATCGGCCGCGCCTTCACCGGCCGGGTCTCGCTGCAGAACACCGTGGCCGGCCCGGTCACCATCGGCCGCGCCGCCAACGCCTACGCCAGCAACGGCCCGGCCTGGTACCTGCAACTGCTGGCGATGCTGTCGCTGAGCCTGGGCATCCTGAATCTGCTGCCGATCCCGATCTTGGACGGCGGACACCTGCTGTATTACCTTATCGAGCTTGTCAAAGGCAGCCCAGTCAGCGAACGCGTGATGGCGGCCGGGCATTTCGTCGGCCTGGCGCTGATCGCGAGCCTGATGGGCCTGGCCTTCTACAACGACATCTTGAACAACCTGGTGCGCTGAATGCCGGCCTGACGCTCGCTCCAACGCTATCGCCCCGACCCACCAGCCGCTTCAGCCCCCTGCCCGCGCCGCTGCGCTGCAGACCAGACCCCCAACGGACGTAATGATGACGCGAACCCCTAATCGCCGCCTGCTGGCCCTCGCCCTTGCCACGGCAATGACCTCGGCCCCGGCGATTCCCGCGATGGCGCAGTCCGCCGATCCGTTCGCGCTGGGAGGCGGCGCCAAGACCCCGGCGCCGGGCTCGTTCACCGTCAGCGACATCCGCATCGACGGCCTGCAGCGCATTTCCGCCGGTACGGTGTTCACCTACCTGCCGGTCGAGCGCGGCGACACCATGGACAGCGCCAAGGCCGGCGACGCGATCCGCGCGCTGTACAAGACCGGCTTCTTCGAGGACGTGCAGCTCGACCGCCAGGGCAGCATCCTGGTGGTCACCGTGACCGAGCGTCCGGCGATCAACAAGCTGACCCTGACCGGCAACAAGGACATCAAGTCCGACGACCTGCTCAAGGGCCTGAAGGAGATCGGCCTCGCCGAAGGCGAGACCTTCGACCGCCTGGCCCTGGACAAGGTCACCCAGGATCTCGCGCGCCAGTACAACAACCGCGGCAAGTACAACGTCGAGATCACCCCGACCGTGTCGCGCCTGGACCGCAACCGCGTCGACATCACGATCAACGTCAAGGAAGGCAAGGCGGCGAAGATCCGCCACATCAACCTGATCGGCAACGACAAGTTCGAGCAGAAGGACATCCTCAACGCCTGGGAATCGCGCGAGCACAACTGGCTGAGCTGGTACCGCCGCGACGACCAGTACTCGCGCGAGAAGCTGTCCGGCGACCTGGAAAAGCTCAACTCCTTCTACCTCGACCGCGGCTACGTCGACTTCAGCATCGACTCGACCCAGGTCGCGATCAGCCCGAACCGGCAGGACATGTTCCTCACCGCCGGCATCAGCGAGGGCGACCAGTACAAGATCGCCAGCGTGCAGGTCACCGGCGACACCGTGCTGCCGAAGGAAGACATCGAGAAGCTGGTCATCGTCAAGCCCGAGCAGATCTTCTCGCGGCGCCTGCTGGAGATCAGCTCCGACGCGATCACCGCGACCCTGGGCAACGTCGGCTACGCCTTCGCCCAGGTCAATCCGATCCCGGACATCAACCGCGAGAACAAGACCGTCGGCATCAACATGCAGGTGGTGCCGGGCCCGCGCGTCAACGTGCGCCGGATCGTGTTCAAGGGCAACACCCGCACCGGCGACGAGGTCCTGCGCCGCGAGATGCGCCAGTTCGAAGGCACCTGGTACTCGCAGGCGGCGATCGACCGCTCCAAGATCCGCCTGCAGGGCCTGGGCTACTTCGAGACCGTGGACGTGGAAAGCAAGCCCGTGCCGGGCAGCAGCGACCAGGTCGACGTGGTCTACAACCTCAAGGAAACCACTTCGGGCAGCTTCGTGTTCGGCCTGGGCTACTCGCAGCTCGGCAAGCTGACCACGCAGATCCAGCTTTCGCAGAACAACTTCCTCGGCAGCGGCAACCGCGTGTCGGTGCAGGCGCAGCGCAGCTACTACCAGGAGCGCTTCGACTTCTCCTACACCAACCCCTACTTCACCGACGACGGCGTCTCGCTGGGCTACAACCTGTCCTGGCGCAAGCTCGACTACTCCGACTTCAACACCGCGCAGTACTCGACCACCAACGGCACCGCGCAGGTCGTGCTCGGCATTCCGCTGACCGAGACCGACTCGATCACCGGCCTGGTCGGCATCGACAGCAACGAGATCATCGCCGGCGAGGGCTACACCCCGCGCAGCATCGTCGACTACCTCGACGCGCTCGGCCACCGCACCTTCCACGCCTGGCGCGCGCAGGTGGGCTGGGGCCGCAACAGCCTCAACCACGCGCTGACCCCGACCGCGGGCACCCAGCAGCGCCTGTGGCTGGAAGCGACCCTGCCTGGCTCGACCGCCGAGTACTACAAGCTCAACTACAGCTTCTCCAAGTTCTGGCCGCTGTCGCGCCACCTGGTGCTCAACACCCGCGCCGAGGTCGGCTACGGCGACAGCTACGGCAAGGACGTCAGCCGCGTCATCGACCGCGACGGCCCGACCGGCCCGCTGCCGCCGGAGACGATCACCGCCACCGGCCTGCCGTTCTTCGAGAACTTCTACGCCGGCGGCGTGCGCTCGGTGCGCGGCTTCACCGACAACACCCTCGGCCCGCGCGAGGCGGCGACCAACGGCAGCTACGCGCAGCCGCTGGGCGGCGCGTTCAAGACCACCGGCTCGCTGGAAATGTATTTCCCGACCCTGCTCGACACCCCGGCCGCGCGCGTCTCGGCGTTCGTGGACTTCGGCAACGTGTACAAGGACTACGACGCCTTCGACGCGGGCGAGCTGCGCGCCTCGGCCGGCATCGCGCTGATGTGGCGTTCGCCGATGGGCCCGATCTCGATCAGCTACGCGTTCCCGTTCAAGAAGCAGGACGACGTGCTCGACGTCAACGGCAAGCCCACCGGCCGCGGCGACGAACTCGAGCGCCTGCAGTTCACCTTCGGCGGCACGTTCTGAGCGCGGCCGCGCGGCCGCACGCATCCGTGGACAGCCCAGGCCACACCGCCCGCGAACTGGCCGAGCGTTTCGCGCTCGGCCTGCACGGCGACGGCGAGGCGCGCGTGAGCGGCGTCGGCACCCTGGCCAAGGCCGGGCCGGCGCAGTTGGCGTTCCTGGCCAACCCCAAATACCGCTCGCAACTCGACGCCAGCGCCGCCGGCGTGGTGGTGATGCGCGAGCAGGACGCCGCCGGCTACGCCGGCACCGCGCTGATCGCGCGCGATCCCTACTCGGCCTTCGCCAAGATTTCCGCCTTGTTCGAGCCCCGCCCCGAGCGGCCGCCGGGCATCCATGCGTCCGCCGCGATCGATCCCTCCGCCGAGGTCTCGCCGGCGGCGCACGTCGGCGCGTTCGTCAGCATCGGCGCGCGCAGCCGCGTCGAAGCCGGCGCCACGATCGGACCGGGCTGCGTGATCGGCGAGGACTGCACGGTCGGCGAAGGCTGCGAGTTGGTCGCGCGGGTGACCCTGGTGACCCGGGTGCGCCTGGGCCAACGCGTGCTGATCCATCCCGGCGCGGTGCTCGGCGCCGACGGCTTCGGCCTGGCGATGGAAGCCGGCCGCTGGCTCAAGGTGCCGCAGCTCGGCGGGGTCCGCATCGGCGACGACTGCGAGATCGGCGCCAACACCTGCATCGACCGCGGCGCCATCGAGGACACCGTGCTCGAGGAAGACGTGCGCCTCGACAACCAGATCCAGATCGGCCACAACGTCCACATCGGCGCGCACAGCGCCATGGCCGGCTGTTCGGCCGCGGCCGGCAGCGCCAAGATCGGCCGCTACTGCCTGATCGGCGGCGGCGCCGGCGTGCTCGGCCACCTGGAAGTCTGCGACAAGGTCACCGTCACCGCGATGAGCCTGGTCACCAGCTCGATCCGCGAGCCGGGCGAGTACTCCTCCGGCACCCCGCTGATGGACAACCGCAGCTGGCGCAAGAACGCCGCGCGCTTCAAGCAGCTCGACGCGATCGCCCGGCGCACCCGCGGCAGCGGCAGCGGCAGCGGCGACGACGGGGCCTGAGCCGCGCGCGGCGCGCGCCCGCATACGATGCCGCTTCCATACGGTGCCGCCACACCCGCCGCGGAAACTGCGGGACAATGACGGAACCGCGTCACACCACAAGGGCCGCCAGGCGCGGCGGCCGCGAGCACAGGACGTGCGTCAAAGGACGAAAGACAAGATGAGCCAGACCCTGCAACTCCCGCTCGACGTGCCGGCGATCCAGCAACTGCTGCCGCACCGCTACCCGTTCCTGCTGATCGACCGCGTGCTGGAACTGGAACCCAACAAGCGCGTGCTCGCCATCAAGGGCGTGAGCTGCAACGAGCCCTTCTTCAACGGCCACTTCCCCGGCAACCCGGTCATGCCCGGCGTGCTGGTGATCGAGGCGCTGGCCCAGGCCGGCGGCCTGCTGACCCAGGTCACCCACGGCGGCGTCGCCGCCGGCCGCTCGTTCTACCTGGTCAAGGTCGACAAGGCCAAGTTCTCGCGCATGGTCGTGCCCGGCGACCGCCTGGAACTGGAAGTCACGCTCAAGCGCATGATCCGCAACATGGCCCTGTTCGACGGCGTCGCCCGCGTCGACGGCAACGTGGTGGCCTGCGCCGAGATCATGTGCGCCGAGGCCAAGGAATAATCCGATGAGCGCCGCCATCCACCCCACCGCCTTCGTCGACCCCGCCGCGAAGCTCGGCGACGGCGTCGTGGTCGGCGCGTTCTGCTACATCGGCGCGGACGTCGAGGTCGGCGCCGGCACCGCGTTCGGTCCGCACTGCGTGGTCCAGGGGCCGACCCGGATCGGCCGCGACAACCGCTTCCACGCCCAGTGCGCGATCGGCGGCGACCCGCAGGACAAGAAGTTCGCCGGCGAGCGCACCGAGCTGGTCATCGGCGACGGCAACAGCTTCCGCGAGTTCGTCACCGTCAACCGCGGCACCGGCAGCGGCGGCGGCGTCACCCGCATCGGCGACCGCAACTGGCTGCTGGCCTACACCCACATCGCCCACGACTGCCAGGTCGGCAACGATTGCGTGTTCTCCAACAACTCCACGCTCGCCGGCCACGTGGTGGTGGAAGACCACGTGATCATGAGCGGCTTCGCCGGCATCCATCAGTTCTGCCGGGTCGGCGCGCACGCCTTCATCGGCATGGGCGCGCTGGTCAACGGCGACGTGGCGCCGTTCCTGATGGTCGCCCAGGACGGCTACGGCCGCCCGCGCGGGATCAACGCCGAAGGCCTCAAGCGCCGCGGCTTCGGGCCCGAGCGCATCGCCGCGATCAAGCGCGCCTACCGCGCGGTGTTCATGTCAGGCGCTTCGCTCGAAGACGCGCGCGCCAAGCTCGAAGCGCTCGCCGCCGACAGCGCCGACGTGCGCGCGTTGCTGGATTTCATCGGCAACGGCGAGCGGCCGCTGCTGCGCTGAGGCTACGGTGACCGCGACGGTCCAGCGCCTGCGCATCGGCCGGACCGTCTTCGCCTATGCCGCCGACGGCGCCGAACACCGCGCCGAAGCCGCCGAGATCTTCATCGACGAGCGCCCGCTCGCGCACTGGCTGGGCATCGCCCGCGACCTCGGCAACGCCGACACCGACCTGGACACCCGCGCTCCGCCGGCGCTGGCCGAACGCGGCCGCGCCGCGTTCCTGGGGCTGCAGCCGGCGCACAACCCGTTCGGCTCGGGCCGGCTGGTGCTGTACCGCTGCCACTGCGGCAGCGACTACTGCGGGACGATTTCCTGCCTCCTGGACCTTGACGACGATCACGTCGTTTGGCGGCAAGTGACCCGCGAGGACGATAATGGCCCCATGCCCGGGGCCGATCCGGGCGAGAATGCGGGCTCGTCCTGGCTCCCGCCCGGCGCGCCGCTGCGGTTCGTGTTCGACCGCCGCCAGTACCGACGGGAACTGGAACGCCACTTCCAACAGCGCCCCGACTGACGGCGCCACGTCCAAGAGCGCCCCATCCCCCGATGAACGCCCCTGCGCCCGCCCCCATCGCCGCCGCCATCGACCAGATCTTCCCCGCCGCGCCCCCGCCGCCGCCGCGTTTCGCCCTGATCGCCGGCGAGGCTTCCGGCGACCTGCTCGGCGCCGGGCTGATCGAGGAACTGCGCCGGCGCCATCCCGGCGCCGAGTTCGTCGGCATCGGCGGCGAGCAGATGCGCGCGGCCGGCATGGACACCTGGTTCGACGCCGGCGAACTGGCGGTGATGGGCCTGTCGGAAGTGCTCAAGCACCTGCCACGGCTGCTGCGCCTGCGCCGCGACGTGCGCCAGCGCATCCTCGATTGGAAGCCCGACGCCTTCATCGGCATCGACGCGCCCGACTTCAATCTCGGCGTGGAGCGCTGGCTCAAGCAGCGCGGCGTGCGCACCGTGCACTACGTCAGCCCGTCGGTGTGGGCGTGGCGGCGCAAGCGCGCGCAGAAGATCGGACGCAGCGCCGACCGGGTGCTGTGCCTGTTCCCGATGGAACCGCCGATCTACGCCGAATACGGCGTGGACGCGCGCTTCGTCGGCCATCCGCTGGCCGACGAGATGCCGATCCATCCCGACCGCGACGGCGCGCGCATGACCCTGGGCCTGGACGACGAGGCGCCGATCCTGGCGATGCTGCCGGGTTCGCGGGTCGGCGAGATCGAGACCCTGGCGGCGGACTTCATCGCCGCCGCGGCGGTGCTGCTGGCGGCCGAACCGCGCCTGGGCATCGTCGCGCCGATGGCCAGCGCGCGCGCGCGCGGCGCGTTCGAGCGCATCCTCGACGCCCATCCCGACGGCGCGCGGGTGCGCCGCGCGCTGCGCATCGTCGACCGCGGCGCGCGCACGGTGATGGTCGCCAGCGACGCGGTGCTGCTGGCCTCGGGCACCGCCACCCTGGAGGCGATGCTGGCCAAGCGGCCGATGGTGGTGGCCTACAAGGTCTCGCCGCTGACCTACGCCCTGGTCAAGCGCCTGGGCATGCTCAAGGTCGACCATTACGCCCTGCCCAACGTGCTCGCCGGCGAACCGGTCGTGCCCGAGCTGATGCAGCACGACTGCACCCCGGAGAATCTCGCCGGCGCGGTCCTGCGCTGGCTGCGCGACCCCGCCGCCGGCGCCGCGCTGCTGCCCAAGTTCCAGCGCATCCACCTGGAGCTCAAGCGCGACGCCTCCGCGCGCGCGGCCGACGCGATCGTCGAGCTGATCGGCGAGAGCGCCGGGGCGACGGCGTGAGCCCGCGTCTGCGTCTGGATTAGACTTTTGAGTAGTGAGCGTGGAGGAGTGAGGAGCGAGCGAAAGCGCGACGCTCTGCTTTTGCTCGCTCCTCACTCCTCCACGCTCACTCCTCGCTCTCCATTCCTCACTGAAACCCGCCGCCCGTGACCGCCCCCACCACCGCCCGCCGCTCCCGCCTCATCGCCGGCGTCGACGAAGCCGGCCGCGGCCCGCTGGCCGGGCCGGTCGCGGTGGCCGCGGTGATCCTCAACCCGCGCCGCCGCATCGACGGCCTGGACGATTCCAAGAAGCTCAGCGAACGCAAGCGCGACGCGCTGTTCCCGCTGATCCAGGAACGCGCGCTGGCGTGGCGGATCGAGTTCGTCGAGGTCGAGGAGATCGACCGCATCAACATCTTCCAGGCGACCAT
Source organism: Lysobacter enzymogenes (assembly GCF_023617245.1). Classification (NCBI taxonomy): domain Bacteria; kingdom Pseudomonadati; phylum Pseudomonadota; class Gammaproteobacteria; order Lysobacterales; family Lysobacteraceae; genus Lysobacter; species Lysobacter enzymogenes. The sequence goes on along the minus strand of NZ_CP067396.1, from coordinate 2,119,106 downwards.
GGCCGGCATGCGCCGCGCGCTGCTGGCGCTTGCGCCGCAGGCCGAGCTGGCGCGGGTGGACGGCAACCACCTGCCGCGCGACCTGCCCTGCCGCGGCGAGGCGCTGGTCGGCGGCGACGCGCTCGAACCGGCGATCATGGCCGCCTCGATCCTGGCCAAGGTCGCGCGCGACCGGTGGATGGCGCAGCTGCACCAGGATTGGCCGCAGTACGGCTTCGACCGCCACAAGGGCTATTCCACCGCCGCGCACCTGGCGGCGCTGCGCGCGCACGGCCCGTGCCCGCAGCATCGGCGCAGCTTCGCGCCGGTGCGGATCGAGACCGAGCAGCGTTCGCTGTTCTGAGGCGGCGATGGCCGGGCTCCGGGCCCGAAGCCCGGGCGGTTGTGGGAGGGCCTTCAGGCCCGATGCTCTGGTTTCAGATCGCCGCGGCTTGGAACAAAGGCATCGGGCCTGAAGGCCCTCCCACTACAACCGCCTGAACGCCCAGGCGTGCCACAGGTCACAGCGACTTCAGACCCTCGCGCGCAGACTCGCGGCAGGCGCATCGTTGGCCATCCTCCCAACGCACCGGTCCGCGTCGTTCCCCGGCCCACGACGCGAACCTCCCCGCCCCCGAATCGGCCGGACGCGAGGTGTTCCATGCGCATGCCTCACCCCACCCCGACCGCCGAACCGCTGCCGTTCGAACGCGCGCCGCCGCACCACCTGCAGCCCTACGAGCCGGCCATGGCCCTGCGTCCGGCGGCGATCGCCGCCTTCGATGCGCTGCTGCACGAACTCCACCCCGATGCCGCCCGGGTCGACGCCGACCGCCTGCAGCGGCTGGCCGCATGGCTGGCCGCGCTGGCGCCGGAGCAGGCCCGGCATGTGGTCGACGAGCGCCTGCGCTGCCTGCAGGAGCTGCGCACGATGGCCGCCGACCCGGCCTGGAACTGCGAGCCGGCGCTGCGCCGGCGGCTGGAGCGCCTGTTCGCCTATGTCGACCAGGACGAGGACCTGATTCCCGACCGGGTGCCGCTGCTGGGCCTGCTCGACGACGTGCTGCTGGTGGAACTGGCGTGGCCGGCGTTCGCCGCCGAAGCCGAGGACTACCGCGACTTCTGCGCCTACCGGCGGCTGGAGCATCCCTCCGGCGACGCCGAAGCGCAGCGCGCGGCCTGGGCGCGCGACCGGCTCGCCGAACTGGCGCTGCTGCAGCACCACGCCCGGGTCAGCGACAGCCACTACGCCAACGGACGCACGCCCGAGCCGGTGTTCCGGATCGCGTGAACGCAAGGCGCGGCCCGCCACCGCGCTCCTGCACCGGCTCCCTGTAGGAGCGGCGCAAGCCGCGACCGCGGGGCGACCGATTGCGTCGCGACCGCGGCTCGAGCGTTCGCGGCTCGCGAGGTTGCCGCGCAACCAGCGATCGGGCGGTGCTCTGCGTAAGCGATGGCGTCGCCGCCGACGCGACCGGCCGCCCCGCGGTCGCGGCTTGCGCCGCTCCTACAGTCGCCGGGTCCGGCATCCGCGCGCCCAACCGCGCGCCGCACGATTCCCAATCCGGTGAGATCGGCCGCGCGCCGGCGATCGCGCCGTGTCAAGCCTTGCCCCACGGCGCCGGGCTGATACCCTGCAATCCGGCACTTTCCCCGCCGTGCCGACTGCCGTCCCGGGCTCCCGCCGCCAAGGCGCGCGATGCCCGGCACGAGCTGCCCCCGGCACGGCCGCAGAACCGGTACGCATGTCCGCTCCTTTCGTTCATCTCCACCTGCACAGCGAATACTCGCTGGCCGACTCGACCCTCCGCATCGGCGAGCTGGTCAAGCGTTGCGTCGCCCTCGGCCAGCCGGCCGTGGCCCTGACCGACCTCGACAACATCTTCGCCGCGGTCAAGTTCTACAAATCCTGCGAAGGCGCCGGCATCAAGCCGATCATCGGCGCCGACGTACAACTGGCCGACGGCAACGAAGCCGCCACCCGCCTGACCCTGCTGTGCCGCGACCGCGGCGGCTACCTGAGCCTGTCGCGCCTGCTCAGCCGCGCGTGGATGGAAGGCCACCGCACCGAAGGCGTGGTGCTGCGCCCGGAATGGCTGCGCGAGGACAACGACGGCCTGTTCGCGCTGGCCGGCCGCGCCAGCCTGGCCGGGCGCCTGGCCGCGAGCAACCGCGAAGAACTCGCCCACGCCTGGCTGGTCGATTGGCAGGGCGTGTTCGGCGACCGCCTGCACCTGGAACTGACCCGCACCCAGCGCGACGGCGAGGACGCGTTCAACGCCTTCGCACTGCATGCCGCGAGCAAGCGCGGCCTGCCGGTGGTGGCCAGCAACGACGCGCGCTTCCTCGACCGCGACGGCTTCGAAGCGCACGAGGCGCGCGTGTGCATCGCCTCCGGCCGCGTGCTCGACGACCCCAAGCGCCCGCGCGACTACAGCGAGGAGCAATACCTCAAGACCGGCGAGGAAATGGCCGCGCTGTTCGCCGACGCGCCCGACGCGATCGACAACGCCCTGGCCCTGGCCACGCGCTGCAACGTCGAGCTCAAGCTCGGCGAGTACGCGCTGCCGGCGTTTCCCACGCCCAGCGACCACACCATCGAATCGTGGCTGCGCAGCCAGTCGCGCGAAGGCCTGGCCAAGCGCCTGGAGAAGAATCCGCTCGCGCCCGGCAAGACCCGCGAGGACTACGACCAGCGCCTGGAAATCGAGCTGGACGTCATCATCAAGATGGGCTTCCCCGGCTACTTCCTGATCGTCGCGGACTTCATCAACTGGGCCAAGGACCACGAAATCCCGGTCGGCCCGGGCCGCGGCTCCGGCGCCGGCTCGCTGGTGGCCTGGGCGCTCGGCATCACCGACCTGGACCCGCTGCCGTACGACCTGCTGTTCGAGCGATTCCTCAATCCCGAACGCGTGTCGATGCCCGACTTCGACATCGACTTCTGCATGGACCGCCGCGACGAGGTCATCGACTACGTCGCGCGCAAGTACGGCCGCGACCGCGTCTCGCAGATCATCACCTACGGCACCATGGCGGCGAAGGCGGTGGTGCGCGACGCCGGCCGCGTGCTCGGCCATCCGTACGGCTTCGTCGACGGCATCGCCAAGCTGATCCCGATGACGTTGGGCATCTCGCTCGACGATGCGCTGGGCGAATCGGAAGCGGCGGCGAAGAATCCGGAGCTGGCCTCGGCCGACCTGATCCAGCGCTACCGCAACGAAGACGACGTGCGCGACCTGCTCGACCTGGCGCGCAGCCTGGAAGACCTGACCCGCAACGCCGGCAAGCACGCCGGCGGCGTGGTCATCGCGCCGAGCCCGTTGTCGGACTTCTGCCCGCTGTTCGCCGAACACGACGGCGAAGGCCGCGGCCGCAACCCGGTGACCCAGTTCGACAAGGACGACGTCGAAGCGGTCGGCCTGGTCAAGTTCGACTTCCTCGGCCTGCGCACGCTGACGATCATCGATTGGGCGGTGCGCGCGATCAACAAGCGGTTGGCGAAGGAGCATGCTGCCGCGGGACCGGGGACCGGGGACCGGGGACCCGGCAACAGCAACAGCAACGGCGCGGATGCCGCTTCCGGGTCTCCGGTCCCCGGTCCCCGGTCCCCCGCACCGACGCTGGACATCACCGCCCTTCCCCTCGACGACAAGGAAACCTACGAACTGTTCGCGCGCGGCGACACCGTCGCGGTGTTCCAGTTCGAATCGCGCGGCATGCGCGAGCTGCTCAAGCGCGCCAAGCCCGACACCTTCGAAGACATCATCGCGCTGGCCGCGTTGTTCCGTCCCGGTCCGCTGGGTTCGGGGATGGACAAGGACTGGGTCGACCGCAAGCACGGCAACGCCGAGGTCACCTATCCGCACGACTCGCTGGAACCGGTGCTGGCGCCGACCTACGGCGTCATCGTCTACCAGGAACAGGTGATGCAGATCGCCCAGGTCCTGGCCGGCTACACCCTCGGCGGCGCCGACATGCTGCGCCGCGCGATGGGCAAGAAGAAGCCGGAGGAAATGGCCAAGGAGCGCGCCAAGTTCGAAGCCGGCTGCGCCGAGCGCAACATCCCGGCCAAGCAGGCCAGCCCGATCTTCGACCTGATGGAGAAGTTCGCCGAGTACGGCTTCAACAAGTCGCACTCGGCCGCGTACGCGCTGGTCGCGTACCAGACCGGCTGGCTCAAGCGCCATTACGGCGCCGAATTCATGGCCGCGACCTGCTCGTCGGACATGGACAACACCGACAAGGTGGTCAACTTCCTCGACGAAGCGCGGGTGATGGGCATCACCGTGCTGCCGCCGCACGTCAACGAATCGGAGTACATGTTCGAGGCGATCGACGCCAACACCATCCGCTACGGCATCGGCGCGGTGAAGGGCGTCGGCCGCGGCGTGTGCGAGTCGATCGTGGAAGCGCGCCGCGCCGGTCCGTTCGTCGACCTGCTCGACTTCTGCAAGCGCGTGGACAGCGGCAAGCTCAACCGCCGCGCGCTGGAAGCGCTGACCCACGCCGGCGCGCTCGACGGCCTGGGCAAGAACCGCGCGAGCCTGATGCTGCAGCTGCCCGAGGTGCTCAAGGCCACCGACCAGATGGCCAAGGAGCGCGCGGCCGGCCAGGTCTCGCTGTTCGGCGGCTTCGAAGCCGCCGCGCCGGCGCTGCACCTGGACCTCAGCGAAACCAACGAATGGCCGCTGGCGCAGATCCTGCACGGCGAGCGCGAAACGCTCGGCCATTACCTCAGCGGCCATCCGTTCGATCCGTACCGCGAGGAAGTGCGCGCGCTGGTCGGCACCGACCTCGGCGAGCTCGAAGGCATCTGGGAAAAACGCCCGGAAAGCGCGCGCAGCGGCTGGCGCCCGGAGCTGGAAGTGATCGTCGCCGGGCAAGTGGTCGGCCTGCGCAAGAAGGGCGACAGCCAGATGTTCGTGCAGATCGAGGACGGCCGCGGCCGCCTGGAGTGCGCGTTCTTCTCCGAGACCTACAGCGAGTTCGCCGCGATGCTCGCGCGCGACCGTCTGCTGGTGATCCAGGGCGGCCTGCGCGAGGACGCCTTCAGCGGCGGCTTCGCCCTGCGCGCGGCGCGCTGCTGGGACTACAACGCGGTCTGCGGCAAGCACGCCCAGCGCTTGGCCCTGCGCCTGGACCTGCGCGTGCCCGGCACCTGGCAGCGGGTCGACGCGCTGCTGGCCAAGCAACGCCCCGGCCCGACCCCGATCCGCCTGGACCTGCTGCGCGACGGCGCCGCCGGCATGCTCGATCTCAACGGCCCGCAATCGGTGCGCATCGACGCCGAACTGGCCGGCCTGCTGCGCGCCCAGCCGGGCGTCAAGGCGGTCAAGGTGACGCTGTCCAAGCCGTGGGCGCGGGAGTGAGGGCAGGAGCGAGCGGAGAGGAGTGAGGAGTGAGCGAAAGCGGCGAGCTCGCTCCTTCTCCACCGCTTCCCAGCCCCGCACTCGCCTCGCCGGCCGCACCGCCGAAGCCACGGACGAGCGAACCGCCAGCACAAGCTGCGACCCCGCTCACTCCTCACTTCTCCCCGCTCACTTCTCACTTTTCCGTACCCGCCCCATGCCTATCGGTACGGTCCGGCCGGCTAGGCTAGACTGTGCCCTTCCCCGGCCCATGGCCTACGCATGAACCCCAATTACCTCGACTTCGAGCAGCCCATCGCCGACCTGGAAGCCAAGATCCAGGAGCTGCGCCATGCCAGCAGCGGCCCGGCGGTCGACATCGACACCGAAATCCACGCCCTGCAGGACAAGCTGCGCCTGCGCACCGCGCAGATCTTCCGCGATCTCTCGTCGTGGCAGATTTCCCAGCTCGCCCGCCACCCGGCGCGGCCGTACACGCTCGACTACGTGCGGGTGATGTGCGACGAGTTCCAGGAACTGGCCGGCGACCGCGCCTTCGCCGACGACAACGCCATCGTCGGCGGCCTGGCCCGCATCGGCGGCCGCAGCGTGGTGGTGATCGGCCACCAGAAGGGCCGCGACACCAAGAGCAAGATCAAGCGCAACTTCGGCATGCCGCGCCCGGAGGGCTACCGCAAGGCGCTGCGGCTGATGAAGCTGGCCGAGCGTTTCGGCCTGCCGCTGCTGACCTTCATCGACACCGCCGGCGCCTGGCCCGGCATCGACGCCGAAGAGCGCGGCCAGTCCGAGGCGATCGCGCGCAACCTGCTGGAGATGGCCGAGCTCAAGATCCCGGTGATCTGCACCGTGATCGGCGAAGGCGGCTCCGGCGGCGCGTTGGCCATCGGCGTCGGCGACCGCACCTTGATGCTGGAATACAGCACCTACTCGGTGATCACCCCGGAAGGCTGCGCCTCGATCCTGTGGAAGACCGCCGAGAAGGCCAAGGACGCGGCCGAGCAGCTCGGCCTGACCGCCAAGCGCCTGTCCGAGCTGGGCCTGATCGACAAGATCGTGCGCGAGCCGATCGGCGGCGCGCACCGCAATCCCAAGCAGATGGCCACGCGCCTGAAAGCGGTGCTGCTCAACGAACTCGACGCGCTCGAGAACGTGCCGGTGCCTGAGCTGCTGCAGCGGCGCTACGAGCGGCTGCGCGGCTACGGCGCGTACGAAGCCGCCTGAGGCCGCGTGAGGCCTGCGATCTCTGACGCCGCCTGAGCGCGGCACGACGACGGAGAGCCACGGATGGCGCTGGGAACCTTCTTCAAATGGGCCGGGGGCGGCGCGGTCGCCCTCCTCGCGGCGCTGTGCCTGTTGCTGCAGGGCGCGTATTGGTACGGCGCGTCGATGTTGCCGGAACAGCTGCCGCAGCCGCGGCGCGAGTATCCGGCGTTGGCGCGCGAGATTTTGTGGCGCAGTTTGGGCGGCGGCGATAGCGCGATCAGCGTGCGCCGGCTCAATATCTTCAGCTACGCTGGTCTGATCTTCGAGGCCGTGGCGACGTATCTGGCGCGGCCCGGCGAGCTCGCCAAGGAACCCGCCGATCTGCGGCTGGTGGATTGGACCTCCAGCGCGGTCCGATCGGCGATCGTCGAGGCGCGGTATGCCCATATCATCGCGCCTTCGCCCTCTCCTTCGGGAGGCTCCAACGCAGAAGCGTTGCAGCAGCTCAGTTACGACCATCAATTCGAGTCGCTGGCGCTGTTCATCCGCTCCAGCCGCGAATGGCCGGCCGAGCGCATGGCCGACCTGGTGCTGGACTCCGGCGATTACGGCCGCGACAGCGACACCCTGGAGCAAGCCGCGCTGGCCTACTTCGCGCAGCCGGTCGAACGGCTCACGCGCGAGGAATTGACGGTGCTGGTCCTGCTCGACCGCGGCCTCGGTGATCGCGACCCGCATTGCCATGCGCAGGCGTTCCGTGAAGCCTACGCCGACGCGTTGCAAACCATCGGCGATCCCAAACTGCCCGCGTTGTCGGCGCAGACGCTGGCGCGGTTGCAACCCATCGACTGCCCGCCCGGCGCATGAGCCGGGACACGACCGCAACACGCGACCGCGCGCCTCGCCGGCGACGCTGGCCGATCGTCGCCGGCGCGCTGCTGATCGCCTTCGCCGCGGCGCCCTTCGCATTGCCGTATGCGTTGTACTGGCACGCGCTGAAGGACCTGCGCGAGCCTTTGCCGCAAGCGCAACAGCGCTATCCGGACGCGCTGCGGCAGCTCTACTGGAACCTGCATGGCGGCCACGGACCGATCCGGGTGCGCCGGCTGAGTCCGCCCGGCTACGCCCGCGAACTGTTCGCCGATCCCGGCGATGGGCGCGCGGCCAGCGTGGCCGCCGACCAGCAACTGCTGAATCGCGTCGCCGGCCTCCGGCAAACCTGGCTGCCGGCGCGCACCGGCATGCTGCGTTGGCACCTGACCCAGGCCGCGCTGGCGATCCGCCTGAGCCGCGAGTACGACGGCGAGCGCTTGATCGACTACGTGTTGGAGCGCGACCGTTTCGCCGACCAGGGCCCGGTCGGCATCGACGCGGCCGCGCGCGCGTACTTCGACCTGCCGCTGCGGTCGCTGTCGGCACAGGAACAACTCGCGCTGCTGGTGCTGGCGCAGGGACCGTCGTACTTCGATCCGGCCTGCCATCCCGAGCGTTTCGCCCGGCGCTATGCGCGGGCGCTGGAAAAGACCGGTTTGGCGTCGACCCAGGCGATACCGGCGCGGATGCGCGCGAAAACCTGCGCGCAGGGCGGTGGCGACGGCGCGAACTGAGCGGAAAGCGTCGGGCCTGAAGGCCCTCCCACGACAGCGCCCAGCTCCGAGAGGGCTTGCTGTCGTGGCAGGGCCTTCAGGCCCGACGCTTTACGTTCAGCTCAGGCCGACGGCTCAAGCCCACGCGCGCTGATACTGCTCCGGCACATGCCCCGCCGCGCCCAACTCGCGCGCCGCGCGATGCGGGAAGTACGGGTCGCGCAACAACTCGCGCGCCAGCAACACCACGTCGGCCTCGTCCTGAGCGACGATGCTCTCGGCCTGCGCCGCGCGCGTGATCAGGCCGACCGCGCCGGTGGCGATGCAGGCCTCGCGGCGGATGCGCGCGGAGAACGGCACTTGGTAGCCCGGTTCGTCGCCGGGAATGCGCGCGTTCGGCACCAGGCCGCCGCTGGACACGTCGATCAGATCCACACCGAGGTCCTTGACCATGCGCGCCAACTCCATGCTCTGTTCGATGTCCCAACCGCCCTCGGCCCAGTCGGTGGCGGAAATGCGCAGCCACATCGGCAAGCGCTCCGGCCACACATCGCGCACCGCCGCCAGCACTTCGCGCAGCAAGCGGGTGCGGTTGTCGAAACTGCCGCCGTAGCGGTCCTCGCGCCGGTTCGACAGCGGCGACAGGAACTGGTGCAACAGGTAGCCGTGCGCGGCGTGGATCTCGACCAACTGGAAGCACGCGTCCAGCGCGCGTTGCGCGGCCGCGGCGAAGTCGTCGACCACGGTGCGGATCTCGATCGGCTGCAGTTCGCGCGGCCGCGTCGCGCCTTCGCGGTACGCCAGCGGCGAAGCCGCCACCGGCGTCCAGCCGCCGTCCTGCGGCGCCACCGGCCGCCCGCCCAGCCACGGCGCCTCGACGCTGGCCTTGCGCCCGGCGTGCGCCAGTTGCACGCCCACCGCCGCCTCGCGCGAACGCAGGAAGCAGGAGACGCGATGCCAGGCTTCGGCTTGCGACGCGTTCCACAGGCCGGTATCGGCGGCGGAGATGCGGCCTTCCGGCGACACCGCGCAGGCCTCGGTCAGCACCAGTCCCGCGCCGCCGACCGCGCGGCTGCCGAGGTGGACCAGATGCCAGTTGTTGGGCAGGCCGTCGCTGGCCGAGTACTGGCACATCGGCGAAACCGCCAGCCGGTTGCGCAGGGTCAGCGAGCGTTGCTGCAGCGGAGCGAAAAGCCGGGACACGACGGGACTCTCACGATGGGAACGCGAATCAAGGTATAGGCGCCCCGGCGCCGGGGCAGCATCACGCATGGGTTGCTGCGTCCCGTTGCCGTGGCACCATGCGCGCATGCCTGCCTCCGGCGCCGATGCGCTCCCCGCCGCCCTCGCCGCCCTGCCCGCCGCGCCGTTGTGCGTGGGCTACAGCGGCGGCCTGGATTCCAGCGCGCTGCTGCATGCGCTGGCGGCCTCGCCGCAGGCGCGCGCGCGCGGCCTGCGCGCCTGGCACGTGCACCACGGGCTGCATCCGCAGGCCGACGCCTGGGCCGCGCATTGCGCCGACGTCTGCGCCGGCTACGGCCTGGAACTGACCGTTTCGCGGGTATCGGTTGCGCGCGACGGCGGCGACGGCCCCGAGGCCGCCGCGCGCGCCGCGCGCCACGCCGCGTTCGCCGCCGGCCTCGGCGACGGCGAAGTGCTGGCGTTGGCGCACCACCGCGACGATCAGGCCGAGACCGTGCTGCTGCGCTTGCTGCGCGGCTCCGGTCCGGACGGCCTGGCGGCGATGCGCGAATGGCGCGAGTGCGGCCGCGGGCGTTTGTGGCGGCCGCTGCTGGCGCTATCGCGCGCGCAGTTGGAGGCCTACGCGCAGCACCACGGCCTGCGCTGGATCGACGACCCCAGCAACGCCGAGGACCGCTACGACCGCAACTTCCTGCGCCAGCGCGTGCTGCCGCTGCTGCGCGAACGCTGGCCGCAGGCGCCGGCGGCGCTGGCGCAATCGGCGCGCTTGCAGGAAGACGCGGCCGGCCTGCTCGAAGAGGGCGACGCGCTGGCCCTGGCCCAGGCGCGCAGCCTCGACCCGCACGCGCTCTCGCGCAGCGCCCTGCGCGCGCTGGCGCCGGCGCGTCGCGCGCGGGTGCTGCGGCGCTGGATCGCTGCGCTCGGCCTGCCGCCGCTACCGGCGCAGGGCGTGGCCCGGATCGACACCGAACTGCTGTCCGCGCGCGCCGACGCCGACGCCGAATTCGCCTGGAACGGCGCCCGCGTGCGCGCCTGGCGCGACCTGCTGCACGCCGCGCCGCAACGCCCGCCGCTGCCGCCGGACTGGCGCGCCGACTGGGACGGCGCCGCGCCGCTGGCGCTGCCGGGCGGCGGTCGCTGGCATCTGCTCGGAACCGACCGCTTCGACGCCGCCCTGCGCGCGCACCCGCGCGCCGGCGGCGAACGCATCGCCCTGCCCGGCCGCGACCACCGCCACAGCATCAAGCACGCGCTGCAGGCCTTGGGCGTACCGCCATGGGAACGCGAACGCTTGCCGCTGCTGAGCGCGGCCGACGGCGAACTGCTGGCCGCGGGCGACCTGCTCTACTCCGCGCGCCTGCAAGCGTGGCTGCGCGAACGCGCGGCGCGGCTGGAATGGGAACCGTAGCTTGCGCCGCCGTTGTCGATGCGCGGTCGCGGCTCGCGCCGCTCCCACAAGGCAAGCCCGAAGCCTCGCGATCCTCCTGTAGGAGCGGCGCGAGCCGCGACCGCGACACCGCAACACCCGACGAAACCCATCAATGCGACGTCATCGACAGCCCGAGGCCATCGCCGCGGCCGCCGATGCGCGGTCGCGGCTTGCGCCGCTCCTACATGGCAAGCCCGAAGCCTCGCGATCCTCCTGTAGGAGCGGCGCGAGCCGCGACCGCGACACCGCAACACCCAGCGAAACTCACCGATGCGACGTCACCGACAGCCCGAGGCTATCGCCGAAGCCGCCGATTCGCGCCCTCGCCACGCGACGCCAGCCCAAAACCGCGCGAAACCCGCCGCCACACGCCTGCGACCCGCGGACGCGGCCTCTTCACCCCGCGCGCATTGACCCCGTCCGCCCCCCGGCTCACACTTTCCCCATGCCCCGCAAAACCACTACCGAAGCCTCGCCGGTCGCCGATTTCGAGCAGTCGCTGGATGCGCTCGAGCAACTGGTCGAGAAGATGGAACACGGCGAAATGAGCCTGGAAGAGTCGCTGGCCGCCTACGAGCGCGGCGTCGGCCTCTATCGCCGCTGCCAGAGCGCGCTGGAGCAGGCCGAACTGCGCGTGCGCCTGCTGACCGATCCGCAGGAACCGGCGAGCGCCGAGCCGTTCGGCAACGCCGGCCCGCCGGGCAGCGATGTCGATGCCTGAGCCGCGCGCCGCCGCGTCCGCGCCCGGCGCGGACGCCACCGCCGATCCGCGCGCCGGCGCGGACGCCACCGCCGATCCGCGCACTGGCGCGGACGCCGCCACCGATCCACGCGCGCTCGATGCCGTCCTCGGCCGCTGGCGCGAGCGCGCCGACGCCGCGCTGGCGCGGGTCCTGCCCGACAGCGAGGCCGAGCCGCGCCGCCTGCACCAGGCCATGCGCCACGCGGTGCTGCTCGGCGGCAAGCGCATGCGGCCGCTGCTGGTCTACGCCAGCGGCGCCTTGTTCGAAGTCGCGCCGATCGCGCTCGACGCGCCGGCCGCCGCGGTCGAACTGATCCACGCCTATTCGCTGGTCCACGACGACCTGCCGGCGATGGACGACGACGCCCTGCGCCGCGGCCAGCCGACCGTGCACGTGGCCTTTGACGAAGCCACCGCGATCCTCGCCGGCGACGCGCTGCAATCGCTGGCTTTCGCAACCCTCGCCGACACCGAAACCGCCGACGCGATCCGCGTCGACCTGCTGCGCAGCCTGGCCCAGGCCGCGGGCGTGGCCGGCATGTGCGGCGGCCAGGCGCTGGACATCGACGCCACCGGCGCCGGCGTGCAGTTGCGCCTGGACGCGCTGGAGCGCCTGCACTCGCTCAAGACCGGCGCGCTGATCCGCGCCAGCGTGCGCATGGGCGCGCTGTGCGGCGGCGCCGACGCCGCCGCGCTGGCGGCCCTGGACCGCTACGCGCGCGCGCTCGGCCTGGCGTTCCAGGTGCGCGACGACATCCTCGACATCGAAGGCGACAGCCAGACCCTGGGCAAGACCGCCGGCAAGGACCTGGCCCAGGACAAGTCGACCTTCCCCGCGCTGATCGGCCTGGACGCCTCGCGCGCGCGCCTGGACGAACTGGCCGCGTCGATGCATCAGGCGCTGGAGCCGTTCGGCCCGCGCGCGGCCGCGCTGCACGCGCTGGGGCGGCTGGCGATCGAACGCGATCGCTGAGCCGCGCGGCGACGCTGCGACGACGACACGAGCGGGCTTCGGCCCGCTTTTTCGTTGCGGCGGCTGCGCCGGGGCGCGGCGACGATTCCCGCTCCCGCTCGGCCGGGTTGTCTTGGCTCGGCGGCAGCGCCTACGCTGGCGTCCGGGGCATGCGCGGCGTTTGGTCCGTTGCCCCCGAAAACGCCGGACCCGGGCGATCGTCTCGACCGTCGTCCGCGCGCGGCCGCGGCTCGGCAAGGATGCACACCTATGAAGCGCTTGTTTCTGCTCGGCATCGCGTTGTGGCTCGGCGCAGTCCCGCACCCGGCGCGGACCGCGACGCCTGACGGCACGAATCCGCGCATCGATCCCGACGCGCTGCCGATGCAATCGGAATGGCAACTGCGCTCAGTGATCGATCCGCAGGCGCCGCCCTGGCAGGACGTCTTCGCCTTCACCCTGGGCATGGCGCCGGAGTCGATCGAGCGCTCGCGCTGGTTGAGCCTGAACCCCGACGCGAACAGCGCCCGCTCGCCCGGGCTGTTCGACGCGCTGCAGGGCCGCGCGCTGTTCCTCTCGCCGGCCGCGCGCAGCGTGTGCGGCGGCCGCTGGCGCGTCGTGCGGCTGGAGAGCGTCGCTCTCGACGCCGCGCTGCGGCCCTCGATCGAGGTGCGGCTGGTCGAGCGCCAAGCCGACGGCAGCCAGCGCGTCGTGGCGGCCTCCGGGCGCATCGACGAGCAAGGCCGATGGACGGTGCCGCCCAAGACCTGCGCGGGCGAAGACGCGGCGCCCGCCGGTTCTCTCGCCGTCTCGTCCGAGCCGACGCCGGACGAACGCGCGCAAACCGCTCCGAGCCTGCGCGTAGACACTCAGTCCGGGCAGCCCGGCTTGCGCGACGCGCACGGCAAATGGCTGACCCCGGCTCCGGTACGCGACATCGCCACGGCGCAATGGATGCGCGACCGGCAAGAACCGATCCCCACGGACGCCACCGCCTGGGGCCTTATCGACGCCCGCGGGCGCACGGTCATCCCCTTCTTGTTTCGCGAATTGGCCGACGCGGCGAGCCCGCGCCGCATCCGCCTGTGCGCCGTCGCCGCCGGCACGCCGCGCGAATGCCGCTGGCAGCGGCTGCGCGGCGGCGACACCGCCGCCGCGCTGCGGCCGGCCCAGGACCCGGACAGCCAGCGCTGGGGTTACCGGGACGCCGCGGGACGCTGGGCGATCGCGCCGCAGTTCCGCCAGGCCCGCGCCTTCCGCCACGGCTATGCGGCGGTGTCGGGGCCGTATCCGCACGACTGGCGGCCGCCGGGCTGGCAGGACGGCCGCCCGGTGCTCCGCGGCTTCCGGCGCGCGGGCCGGCATTGGGTGGCCGAGGCCATGGTCCGCAACGCGGACACCGGCGGCGAATGGAGCCTGCGCTACGGCGTGCTGAACGACGCCGGGCAATGGCTCGCGCCGATGCCGGATTACGCGCTGCACATCGTCGTGCTGGTTCCGCCCGGCGGCCGCAGCGGCTACTACGCGCAGATGCTGGCCGAGCATCTGCCCAAGCTGCTCGGCCGCGAGGTGCAGGTCGACTACATGCCGCAGGCGAGCGAGGCCGACTATCGCCGGCTGATGACCCAGGGCGGCGACGCCAAGCTGCTGCTGGCCGCATTGCGGCTGCCGCGCGGAGGCATCGAGGGCGTGCACACCGGACTCCCCGTCGACCAGCTGATGCATGCGCTGCGCCCGGTCGCCTTGCTGGCCTCGGAGCCGCTGGTGCTGGCCATCGACAGCGCGAAAGCCGATGCGTTGGGCATCCGCGACACCCAAGGCCTGCTCGCCCATGCGCGCGCCCACCCCGGCGCGCTGCGCATCGCCACCGGCGACAACGGCTGGACCGGGCACCTCGCCTTCGGCCAGTTCCGCGCGCTCAGCGGCGTCGATGTGCGGCGCGTCGTGTTCAAGGGCATTTATCCCGATTCGGACACCGTCACCCGCGAGCACGCGGCGGAGCTGCTGTTCGCGCCGGTGAACGGCGTCGCGGTCGCGGTGCAGCGCGGCCAGTTGCGGGTGCTGGGCACCGCCGCCGAGCCCGCGCATGCGCAGACCTTCGACGGCGCGACGTGGCCGACGCTGGCGTCCACCGCGGCGCTGGCCGGCTTCGCCGCCTACGACCGCTTCAGCCTGTGGGCGCCCGCCGATTCGGACGCGGCGTCCAGGCGCAAGCTGCAGGAGGCCGTGGCCGCGATGCTGGCGTTGCCGTCGGTGCGAAAGCGGTTGCAGGACATCCAGGTCGTCGCCGGCAGCGGTTCGGCGGAGGATCTGTTGGCGCTGGAACACGAAGAACGCCGGCGTTGGGAGCTCGCTCTGTCGGGCTCCGTTGATTCGACGCCTGTCGATTCGGCGCCTGTTGATTCGATGCCTACTGATTCGGCGCCTGCGCCGAAGCGCGCCGTTTCGAGCCCGGCGCCGGCATCGCCGCCCACGCGCTGACCGGTCGCCGTCGGATCTCGGCCGAGCGATCGAGCGAGCTCCTCGCCTGCCCGATCGGCCGCGGCGCGGGGCGACTCGCGCCAAAACGAAAAAGGCGGGCCGAAGCCCGCCTTTTCGCTTCCGCGGCGGCTCGCGCCGCCCGCGGCTTACTTCACCAGACGCAGGGTGAAGGGGTAACGGTAGGCTTCGCCCTTGTTCGCGGCCAGCGCGGCCATGATGGTCAGCACCAGCCAGGCCAGGCCGACGGCGATCATCACCAGCACGCCGATCAGCACCAGGGTCAGGATGCCGCCGATGATCATCGCGATCAGCACGGTGATGTTGAAGTTCAGCGCTTCCTTGCCCTGGTCGGCGACGAAGGGCATGGTGTCCTTCTTGATCAGCCACACCACCAGCGGGCCGAGGATGGTGCCGAAGGGAACGATCAAACCGACCAGCGTGCTCAGATGAGCCAGCATGCCCCAAGTCTTCTCGTCCTGACTGATATCGTTCATTACGCTTCCCCTACGTGGTATTGGATGGAGTGGGTGATCGAAGTTCCCGCGCCGGCGGCCCGGTTCCCCTGCCCGGCATCATAAACCCCTTTCATCACAGATTAACCACGCCGCAACGCAAGTTTCGCAGGCCGCGGCGCAACGCAGTGCGGCGGCGTACGCGGCCACGGCCGATCCGCACGAACGCCGGGTTTCGGAATCGGAAAGACGCGCAGTCCGTCGCGGCCGACGCCGGCCGCGCCCCGCTCAGGCCCGCAGCCAGTCGCGCAGCGGCGGCAGGCCGCGGCTGTCGGGGAACACGCTGCGCTCCACCGCCGCGTCGGCCAGGCCGAGGTGCTCGACCAGCACGCTCTTGAACACCGCGCGCAGGTCGGTGGTGGCGCGCAGGTCGCGGCCTTCGTTGAGCTGGGACGGCCCCAGCCCCGGCCAATCGCCGCCGATGCGGCCGCCGCGCACCGCGCCGCCGCACAGCAAGGCCATGCCGCCGGTGCCGTGATCGGTGCCGTCGGTGCCGTTGAGCGCGGCGGTGCGGCCGAACTCGGTGACCACCGCCACCACCGTGCGCGGCCACGCCGCGCCGAAGCCTTCGCGCGCCGCCGCCAGGCCCTGGTCGAGCTCGGCCAGCTTGCGTTGCAGCTGCGGCGCCTGGTTGCGGTGGCTGTCCCAGCCGCTGTCCTCGACGAAACCGATGCGCGGGCCGTCGGCCGCGCTCATCCGCTGCGCCGCCACCCGCATCGCCTCGGGCAGGGCGAACGCGCCCTTGCCGTCGCGCGGCATCCCGCCGCTGCCGGCGGAGCGCTCGAAGGTTTCGCTCAGGCGCGGATCGGCCGCGTACAGCGGTTGCAGCTGTTGCAGCAGTTGCGGATCGACCGGTCGCGGCAACGGCGGCCACCAGTTGCTGACGCGGTCGCTGCCGCCGCGCAGCGCCAGCGGCATCACCGCCGCGACCGCCAGCGCCTGCCCGCCGGACATCGCGCGCACGCAGCGGCCGAGCCAGCCGTCGCGCGCGCCGTTCGGCGTGGCGGTGCCGTTCTCCAGGCAATCCTGGGCGTCGAAGTGCGAGCGCTGCCGGTACGGCGGCGCCACCGCCACCAGCGGCAGCAACTGCCCGGCGCGGTACATCGCCGCGGACTGCCGCATCGCCGGGTGCAGTCCGAACAAGCCGTCGATGCGGATCGGATCGGCGACCGCGCCGTCGCGGCGCAGTCCGGCGTAGGCGGGCTCCGCATACGGCGGCAGCAGGTGCAGGCCGTCGAGGCCGCCGCGCAGCAGCACCAGCAGCAAACGCGTGTCGCCCGCGCCGGCCGCGGCGACGCGCGGGAACAGGGTCAGCAGCGCGCTGGCGCCGAACGCGGCGAGCAGGCCGCGACGCTGCCGTTCGAGCGCGCTCATCGTCTCCTCGTGCGCCATCTCAGACTCTCCACTGGAACGCGGGGCTGGCGAACAGCAGCGAACAACCGTCGCTGGCCGAACCGGCGCGGCGCAGGCCGATGGCGAAATCGCCGCTCACCGCCTGGCTGCCGAGCACCGCCAGCGCGCGCTGGTACGGGCTGATGTCGCCCGAATCCACCCGCGCGGCGAACATCTGCGCGGCCTGGATGCGCTTGAACAAACCGTCGGGGCTGCTCCAATCGGCGGCGGTGTCGGGAAAACCGGCCGGCGAGCGCGGAGTGAACACCGGCTGGCCGAGGCTGGCGAGCAGGCCGACCAACGCGCGCGCCTGATCGTCCACCGGCAGTTCGCCGGCGCGCAGCGCGGAGATCACGAAATCGTTGGGCGTCTTGAACTTGCGCGCGTCCGCCGACCAGGCCTGCTCGCTTTCGACCAGCGCCCGGTACAGCGCGCGCAGGTCGCCGTCCTCGCGCAGATAGGCCTGGGCCATGCGCTCCACCAGCGCCGGCGGCGGCTGGTCGGCGACGAAGTGGCGGGCGAGCTTGAAGCTGAGATGGCGCGCGGTGGCCGGATGCCGGGCCAGATCGGCCAGCACCGCGCGGCCCTGCTCCTGCCCGCCTTCGGCGTAGCTGCGGCCGAGCACGCGGCGCGCGCCGGGCTCGTGGGCGTTGGCGCGGAACACGAACGACTGCGCGGCATCTTCGTCGCGCGGGCCGGGCGTGCTCCAGCCGGTGATCGCGCGCGCCAGTTCGATCACGTCCTCCTGGCGGTAGCCGCCGTCGACGCCGAGGGTGTGCAGTTCCAGGATCTCGCGCGCCAGGTTCTCGTTGAGGCCGCGCTTCTCGCGCCCGAGCTTCTGCGCGCGCATCGCGGCGCGCGAGTCGTCGCCGATGGAGGCGGCGTTGTCGAGATAGCGCAGCATCGCCGGGTGCCACTCCACCGCCAGCAGCATGTCCTCGAAGCGGCCGAGCACGTGCGGGCGGATCGCCTCGCGCTCCATCGAGCCGGCGTACAGGCGCGCATTGCCCTTGTCGATCGACACGGCGAAGTGGTTCGACCAGAACTGGCTCAGGCGTTCGACGAAGGGCGCATCGGTGTCGGCGGCGTGGCGGTAGCGCGCGGCGAATTCGGCCAGTTGCTGGCGGCGCAGTTCGCGGCGCAGGGTTTCGCCGGAGTCGGCCGCGCCGTCGGCGCCGGCGCCGGCGCGCGCCGCGGAACTGCGCTCGCGCGCGGCCTGCGCCGGATCGGCGTCGCGCGCGCGGCGGCGGGCGCGCGGCGGGGTTTCGTCTGCGGCAGCCACGGGCGCGGCGGGGTCGGCGGCAGCGGCCATCGCCGGCTCGCCATCGCCGGCGGCCGCCGCGCGGCGCACGCGCGCGGCGCGATTGAGCTGCTGCTGGCGGAACTCCAGGCGCATGGTCTCGACGCTGCCGGGCAGGCCGGCGAACGCGTCGAGCGCGGGCGGGCGGCGCAACTGCGCGAGCAGGATCTCGCGTCCGTCGCCGCCGCCGCGCTCCAGTTCGCCCGGGCGCGCGCCCAGTCCGAAACGATTGGCGGCCGTGGCCTTGCTGGCGCTCATCGGGGTTCCCGGCGGGTGGACTACCCGTTGGAAACGGCCGGACGCGGATCGGGTTGACAGCGCCGGCGCCCGTTCAGGGCGATGCGGCCGGTGGTGGAAGGCAGATGCCGTTGTGGGAGGGGCTTCAGCCCCGACGCCTTGCGCTCAGGTCGCGGCGAGCGGGCACAAAAGCGTCGGGGCTGAAGCCCCTCCCACAAAAGCCGTCGCACCGCCGAAGTTCGTCGTCGGCCGCGCGGCGCGCGCGCGGCGCAAACCTCACTCGCCCGCTACCGTCATCTTGCCGAGCAGGATCGAACCGGTGCGGATGTGCGAGCGCGGGTCGACGTCGCTGCCGACTGCCTCGATCCCGGCGAACATGCGCCGCAGGTTGCCGGCGATGGTGATGCCGTCGACCGGATACTGGATCTCGCCGCCCTCGACCCAAAAGCCGGCCGCGCCGCGCGAGTAGTCGCCGGTGACGCCGTTGACGCCCTGCCCCATCAGCTCGGTGACCAACAGGCCGCGGTCCATCTGCTTGACCAGGGCATCGAAATCGCCGGCATTGGCGGCGACATGCAGGTTGTGCACGCCGCCGGCGTTGCCGGTGGTGCTCAGGCCGAGCTTGCGCGCCGAGTAGCTGCCGAGCACGTAGCGCTGCAGCACGCCGCCTTCGACCAACGACGATTCGCGCGTCGCCACGCCCTCGGCGTCGTAGGCGGTCGAACGCAGGCCGCGCATCAGGAACGGGGTTTCCCGGATCGAGAACCACTCGGGAAACAGCGTCTGCCCGACGCTGTCGACCAGGAAGCTGGTGCGCCGGTACAGGTTGCCGCCGCTGACCGCGCTGATCAGGTGGCCGATCAGCGAGCGCGCGCTCTCGGCCGCGAACAGCACCGGATAGTCGCCGGTCGCGAGCTGGCGCGGCGCCAGCCGCGAGACGGTGCGCTCGGCGGCCTTGCGGCCCACCGCCGCGGCCGACTCCATGTCCTCCGGCGCCAGCCCCAGGGTGTACCAGCCGTCGCGCTGCATCTGATCGCCGCGCCCGGCGATCAGCGCGCAGCTCAGGCTGTGCTGGGTGCTGCGCTCGCGGCCGATGAAGCCGTGCGAGTTGGCGTACACGCCGATGCTGGCGCCGGTGCCGATCGAGGTGCCGTCGGAATTCTCGATCCGCGCATCGAACCCGCGCCCGGCCGATTCGCAGGCCAGGGCCAGTTCGATCGCCCGGTCGGCGTCGATCAACCAGGGGTGCCAGGTGTCGAAGTCGCGCTCCTCGCGCGCCATCAGCGCGGCGTCGGCGAGGCCGGCGGCGGGGTCGTCCTCGGTGTAGCGGGCGATCGCGCAGGCCTGCTCGACCGTGGATTCCAGGCTGTCCTCGCGCAGGTCGGCGGTGCTGGCACTGCCCTTGCGCTGGCCGAAGTAGACGGTCACGCCGATCCCGCGGTCGCGGGTGGACTCCACCGTCTCGACCTCGCCCATGCGCACGTTGACGCTGAGGCCGGCGTCTTCCGAGCACGACACCTCGGCCTGGGTCGCCCCGCGCGCGCGCGCGGCCGCCAGCAGGCGCTGGGACAGCTCGGCCAGCGCGTCCAGGCGCTGTTCCGGATCGGCGAAGGTGTGGGCGGCGGCGGCGGCGGCGGTGAGGGCTTGCGCGTTCAATGGCTTATCCTAGTCGGTGGCGGCGCCGCGGGCGGCGTCGCCGTAATGTTCAGTTTATCGAGGGAAGTGCGATGCGCGGCAGAGACGAAGACACCGGCGAATTTTTCAGCCCCAGCCGCAGCCAGAACCGGCGCGAGGCGCTGGAGGTGCTGGCGCTGGCGGAAAAACTGGTCGCCCTGACCGAGGCCCAGCTGGCCAAGCTGCCGGTGCCCGAGGCGCTGCTGCCGCACATCCGCGAGACCAAGCGCATCACCGCCCACGTCGCCCACAAGCGCCAGCTGGCGTTCCTGGCCAAGCAGATGCGGCGCGAAGACGAAGACGCGCTGGAAACGCTGCGCGACGCGATGGACGAGAACGGCGAGGCGGCGCGGCGCGAAGTCGCGGCGATGCACCGGGTCGAGCAATGGCGCGAGCGCCTGCTCGAGGACGGCGACGCCGCACTGGCCGGGCTGCTCGACGAATACCCGCAGGCCGACCGCCAGCGCCTGCGCCAGCTGGTGCGCAACACGCTCGAGGAGCGCAAGCGCAACAAGCCGCCGCATTCGTTCCGCGAGCTGTACCGCGAGCTGCGCGCGGCGATCCTCGGCCAGGGCGCCGGCGACGAAGCCGACAACGACGACGACACCTCGCCCGAACAGGAATAAGCCGCCAAGCGCGCGCCGCCGATGACCATCGACCCGCAACTGCTGCGCATCGAGACCTGGCGGACGCGCTTGATCGACGAAGGCTTCGACGGGATCGAAGCCTTCGCCGCGGCGTACCCGCACGCGGATCGCAAGCGGCTCAAGCGATTGATACAGGAAGCCGCGTCGATGCGGCACCGCCACCGGATGCCGCGCAAGCTGCTGCGCTACATCCGCGCGCTGGACGAGGCTGCGAACGCACACCCGCAGCGATAGCCCCGGCCGATCTCACGCGCTGGTGCCGCCGACGGTCAGCCCGTCGATCAGCAACGACGGCTGGCCGACGCCGACCGCCACGCTCTGCCCGTCCTTGCCGCACACGCCCACGCCTTCGTCGAGCGCCAGGTCGTGGCCGATCATGCTGACCTTCTGCATCGTCTCCGGGCCGTTGCCGATCAAGGTCGCGCCCTTCACCGGCGCGGTGATCCTGCCGTCCTCGATCAGGTAGGCCTCGGTCGCCGAGAACACGTACTTGCCGCTGGTGATGTCGACCTGGCCGCCGCCGAAATTGACCGCGTACAGGCCCTTCTTGACCGAGCGGATCATCTCTTCCGGGTCGTGCGCGCCGGCCAGCATGTAGGTGTTGGTCATGCGCGGCATCGGCAGATGGGCGAAGGATTCGCGACGGCCGTTGCCGGTCGGTTCCATGCCCATCAGCCGGGCGTTGAGGGTGTCCTGCATGTAGCCGACCAGCACGCCGTCTTCGATCAGCGTGGTGCAGTTGGTCGGAGTGCCTTCGTCGTCGACGTTGAGCGAGCCGCGGCGGCCTTCCAGGGTGCCGTCGTCGACGATGGTCACGCCCTTGGCGGCGACGCGCTGGCCCATGCGGCCGGCGTAGGTCGAGGTGCCCTTGCGGTTGAAGTCGCCTTCCAGGCCGTGGCCGACCGCTTCGTGCAGCAGCACGCCGGGCCAGCCCGAGCCGAGCACCACCGGCATCACCCCGGCCGGCGCGTCGACCGCGTCGAGGTTCACCAGCGCCTGGCGCAGCGCTTCGCGCGCCCACCGCTGCGGCCGGTCGCTGGCGAGCAGTTCGGCGTAGCTGTAGCGGCCGCCGCCGCCGGCGTAGCCGCTCTCGCGGCGGCCGTTCTGTTCGACCAGGACCTGCACGTTCAAGCGCACCAGCGGGCGCACGTCGGCGGCGAGCACGCCGTCGCTGCGCGCCACCAGCACGGTGTCGAGCACGCCATTGAGGCTGACCACGACCTGGCGCACGCGCGGATCGGCGGCGCGCAGCAGTTGGTCGAGCTGGCGCAGCGCCTCGACCTTGGCCTCGTTGGAGACCGAATCGATCGGATCCTCGCTGCGGTACAGCGAACGGCCGCCGCCGCGCACCAGCGCGCGCGGCGCCTGCGCGCCGCCGTCGCGGGCGATCGCGCGCGCCGACTTGGCCGCGCCGAGCAAGGCCTCGCCGTTGATCTCGTCGGAATAGGCGAAGCCGGTCTTCTCGCCGCTGATCGCGCGCACGCCGACGCCCTGCTCGATCGAATGCGCGCCGTCCTTGACGATGCCGTCCTCGACCGTCCAGCTCTCGCGGCGCGAATGCTGGAAATACAGATCGCCGAAATCGATGCCCGGCCCGAGCAAGGTGCCGAAGCTGCGCTCCAGGCCGCTGGCATCGAGCCCGGCGGGCAGGAGGAGGCGGGATTCGGCGAGCTGGATCGGCAGGGTCATGTGGGAACCGGGATGAGGAGAAAGGGCATCTTAGGCGCCCGCGGCGCCGCTGTGGCGGCGCGCGGGGCGGGACTGGGACAAGACACTAGATAGTGGCGCCGGGCGCCGGATCAACCGTGGGCGGGGCTTGGGGCTGGCGCCTTTCGGTGGGTCGCGGCAATCTGGCACGAGAGCGTCGGGCCTGAAGGCCCTCCCACAGGAACCCTGAAGGCCCCCACAGGAATAGCGCCTCGACTCTGGGCTCTGTGAAGGGACTTGAGCCCCGGGGCTTAAGGGAGAGGCTTCAGCCCCAGGGCTTGTGGGAGAGGCTTCAGCCTCAGGGCTTGTGGGAGGGGCTTCAGCCCCGACGCTTTCCGGTCGGGCCGCCTCGGTCTGGCACGAGAGCATCGGGCCTGAAGGCCCTCCCACGACGGCCGCGAGCCTTTTCGGCACTCGGGGTCCGAAGGCCCCGAGGTAAGCCCTAGCCCGCCGGCGGCGCCGGCCGGGCGGCGGCGCGGGTCTGCTCGCGGCTCAGCACTTCGACCTTGGGCTCCTTCCACGGGCCGGTCACACGGTAGGTGCGCGAGGTCAGGCTGCCCAGCGGTTTCTGCAGCACCGCGTTGGCGGCCGCACCGATCGCCGCGCCGACCGGACCGGCGGCGAGCGCGCCGACCGCGGTCAGCACATTGGCCGCCTTCGGCCGCACTTCGATGGTCTGGTCGTAGCTCTGCGCGCGCAGGTCGGCGGCGCCGCGGATGGCGATGCTCGCGGCCGGGCCGTCGATGCTGAGGTCGTCGCTGCGCGCGCTGCCGTTGCCGAAGCGCACCGTGCCGCCGACCCGGTCGAAGGCGAAGCCCTTGGAGAACAGGTCGCGGAAATCCAGGGTCAGCCGGCGCGGCAACTGGGCCACGCTGAGCAGGCCGAGCATGCGGCCGGCGCCGGGTTCGATCTCGATCAGGCGGCCGTCGCGCACGTCCAGGCTGAGGCTGCCTTCCAGCGAGCCCAGCGCCATCGCCGCTGGCGCGCCCGGCCAGCCGGCGTCGAGCCGGGCCTTGCCCTTGCCGCCGCCGATCTGGCCGCCGAAGCCGAAGCCGTTCATCAGCGCGCCGACGTCGCCGCTGTCCACGGTCGCGCTCAGGTGGGTGCGCGCGGCCGCGCCGCGGCCGGTCCAGTCGCCGCTGAGGTCGATCGACTGCTTGCCGCCGCGGGTGCTGATCTGGTCGATGCGCATGCCCGCCGGGGTCGGCCGGGTGCGCACGCTGGCGGTACCGAGCGCGGCGCTGCCGAAGCGCAGGTCGGCGATGTCGATGGTCAATGCGGGGATCTTGGCCGGGTCCATCGAGGCGTCGGCGGGCTTGGCCGCGGCGGCGGCGCTCGCCGGCGCGTGCGCGCTGTTGCCGGCGCCGTTGCCGGCACCAGTGCCCGCAGTCGCGCCGCCGCCCGCATCCGCCGCCGTCCAATGCACCCGCGCGAACTTGCCGGCGATGCCGCCGCCCCCGCCCGCCGGGATCATCACCGCGCCGTCCAGCGCCGCGCCCTCGGCGCGCACCGCGGTCGCGCCGCGCGCCGCCGGCGCCACCACCAGCCGGGTATTGGGGAACACCCCGCCGAGCAGTTGCAGGCGCTGCACGTTCACGTCGATGCGCTGCAGCGGCAGGCTGTCGTCGGAACCGTCGCCATGCGCCAGCGCGATCCAGTCGATCGCTTCCAGCGTGTCAGTGCGGCCGGTCACCAGCAGCCCGCTCGGCGGCGGCAGGTCGTCGACGCGGTTGGCGCCGAGCACCACCCGCACCCCGGTCTTGCCGTTGCTGTTGCGCGAACGCAGCGCCAGGGTGTTGCCGAGCGCGACCCGCACATCGCCGCTGCCGAGCGGCAACGGCGTCTCGATGGTGGCCTGCAGCGGCGTCGCCGCGGCCTTGTTCAACGGCGGCGGCATGCCGATCGAGGTGCCGACCAAGTTGGACTGCAAGTGCAGCAAGGTCGGCGCCTGCACCGATGCGCCGGCCGCCTTCACCGCCGGCGCCCTCGGAATCGCGATGCCCACCGTCCACAGCGAGCGCCCGTCCAGGTACTCCTTGAGCCAGGCCAGATCGTCGGGCCCGCGCGCGATCAGGTCGTCGGCCGCGGACATCGCGTCCAGCCCGGCCTCGAACGCATTGCCCTTGTCGCGCACGTAGTCCTCGCCGGCGCGCAGCGACAGCTTGCCGGGGGCGCCGTCGTGCAGCACCGCCAGGTTCTCCGCGGCGAATCCGGCGCGGCTGAAATCGGCATGGCCGCGCACTTGTTCGAAGGCGACCTTCCAGCGCGGATCGGCGAGCTTGGCGTCGGCCAGATCGACGCCGCCCTTGAGCGTGGTGCGCCCGCCCTCGCGCAGCGCCAGCTGCATGTCGAAGGCGACCGCGGCCGGGCCGCTCGCGCGCAGGTTGTCGAGGGTGTCGGCGTGTTCCTTGTGCAGCGGGCTCTGCCGCAGCAGCGACAGCAACTGGCCGGCCTCGGCGTCGGTTTCGGCGTTCACGTACAGCATGCCGTCGTGATAGCGCTCGATCCCCGACCGCACCTTGCGCACGCCGACCCCGGCGATCTTGCCGCCGCCCTCGACGCTGAACCCGTCGCCGACGAAGGCGATGTCGGCGTCCAGGCCCTCCATCGCCGGCCAGTCCGGCTGGAACTTCACGGTCGCGCCGCGCAGCTTGCCGCCGGCGTAAAACAAGCCGTTGTTGCGGTTGAACGGCCAGTCGTCGAGATCGCCCGAGACCACCGCATGCGCATCGGTCAACGTGCCCGCGACCAGCGCGGTGTCGAGCCAGTTCAACAGCCGCTGCGACATCTGGCTGCGCACCCAGAAGCCCTTCGCCACCGGCAGCCGGGTCGGGTCGAGGTCGGCGGCGATGTCGATCCACGGCCGCGAACCGTCGCCCTGCCACCACATCCCGCCGCGCGCGCGCAGGCCGAAATCGCCGCCGTCGATGCGCAGCGCGGTGGTGCCGACGCGCCAGCCGGCGCCCTCGCGCCAGCCGCCTACGCTGCCGACCAGCTTGACCGTGTGCGGCACGCCGAACCCCGACGGCCAGTCGAAACGCATCGGCGCGTTGGGATCGAGATCGAACGCGAATCCGTCGGCATCGGCCTGGAACGTGCCGGCCAGGCCTTGCAGGCCGGGCGAATGGCCGACCGGATCGAAGCCGAGCGCATCGACCCGGGCGCTGGCGAACATCGGCCCGTCGCGATGGCCGTTGACCGCGATCGCGCTCAGCGCCACCCGCGGCTTGGCGGTCTCGAACCAGCGGCGCAGGCGCTCGGGCAGCGCGTCGCTGAGCGCGGCGACCGCGATCAGCGGACCGGCGTCGATGCGGTCGGCGCGCAGCGCATAGCGTTCGCCGCCGGCCACCGCGAGGCCGTCGAGGGTCTGCACGTTGGCGCCGCTGCCGATCCGCAGCCGGGACGCGTCCAGGCGCCAGCCGTTGTCGGTGAGGCGGTAATGCGCGAGCGCCTCGACGTGTTCGAACTCGACCCGCGCCGGCGGCGGGGGTGTGCCGGACGCGCCATCGGTCGCCGAGCGCGGCGCATCGGCTCCGGCGCGGGCGGCTGCGCTCGCGGCGACCTGACCGGAAGGCGTCGGGCCTGAAGGCCCTCCCACGGGCGTTGCGGCCGGCTTTGTGGGAGGGGCTTCAGCCCCGACGCGGTTCGTTCCGCTCGCCGCGGACGGGCCAGGCGGTCCGTTCACCGCGGCGGCGACCGGCGCCGCGGCGGCGGCGATCGCCGCCGGCACCGAGGTCGATGCCGCGGTCGCCGGCGCATCGGCCGGCGCGGTGCGCTCGGCGCGCAGGCCGACCCGGTCCAGCGCCGCCGAGACCATCACCCCGGCGATCCGGTGCTCGCGCAGGTCGGCCCAGGCCTCGGCCCGGCCCTGCCCCGATTCGATCCGGATGCCGGCGACCTTCAACAACGGCGACCAGCCCGACAAGTCGGCGCGCACCGCGCCGGCATACGCGCGGCCGTCGCCGCGCTTGCGGTCGAAATCCAGCACCACGTCCAGCGGCGTCGACGGCGCGCCGGCCACGCCGACGCTGGGCCAGGCGCGCGCACCGGCGCGCACGCGGTCGCCGTTCACGCGCAGGCGCAGGTCGATCTTCGGCACCCGCGCATCCACGCCCAGGCTCGGCGCGACCACCGCCAGCTTGGCGCCGATCACCTGCAACTCGCCCAGGCCTTCCAGCGCCGACAGCGGATCGCCCTGCTCCTCGCGCTCCTGCCCGGGCAGGCCGCGCACCTTCCAGCGGCCGTCGTCGGCGCGCTCCAGGGTCAGGTCGAGCCCGCTCAGGCGCAGCTCGGAAAATGCTTGTCCCGGCAACACGCCGGCATACAGCGACACCAGCATCTCGGCATCGCCGATGTTGAACGCCTGCGCGCCTTCGCCGATGCGCAGCCGATCCAGGCGCAGCAGCGGCCCGCGCCGGGTCCACTGGGTCTCGACCCGGTCGAACGCGACCGGCCGCCCCGCGCGCTGGCTCAACCACGCCGCGACCTTGTCCGGATGGCGCTCGGCCAGCGGCAACAACTGGCTGGCCACCGCCAGCAAAGACGCCACCAGCACCAGCACCACCGTCGCGCCGTAGAACACGGCACGGCGCGCGATGCGCAGGCGGCGGCGCAGGGGCGTGGGCATCAGCGCAGCGCTCCGCGGGGCGCGGCGCTCAGGCAAGCGGCGCGACCGGCAACGCGCAGCGCAAACATCGCGCGCGCCGCGGCCCGCACGCGCGGCCGACGCGGCAACGCGGAACAGCGCCGGCCATTCCCCGTCGCCCGCGCCGCGTCCGCGTTAAAGCAACACCACATCGAACTGCTCCTGCGCATACTGGTCGTCGGCCTGGAACCGGATCGACTTGCCGAGGAATTCCTCCAGCTCGGCCACCGCCGCCGACTCTTCGTCGGTGATCCGCGCCACCACCTTGGGCGAGGCGATCACCAGCAGCCGCGCCGCGTCGAACTGGCGCACCTGGCGGACGATGTCGCGAAAAATCTCGTAGGTCACCGTCTCCGGCGTCTTCAGCGTGCCGCGGCCGCCGCACTCGTGGCAGGCCTCGCTGAGCTGGCGCTCCAGGCTCTCGGTGGTGCGCTTGCGGGTCATCTCCACCAGCCCCAGCGGCGAGAACTCGTACACCGTGGTCTTGGCGTGGTCGCGGGTCAGCGCCTTCTCCAGCTGGCGCAGCACCTGGCGCTTGTGCTCCTGGTCGGTCATGTCGATGAAGTCGATGATGATGATCCCGCCCAGGTTGCGCAGCCGCAGTTGCCGGGCGACCGACTGGGCCGCCTCCAGGTTGGTGCGGTAAACGGTTTCCTCGAGGTTGCGTTGACCCAGGAACGAACCGGTGTTGACGTCGATGGTGGTCATCGCCTCGGTCTGGTCGATGACCAGATAGCCGCCGGACTTCAGCGGCACTTCCTTGTCCAGCGCGCGCTGGATCTCGTCCTCGACCCCGTACAGGTCGAAGATCGGCCGCGCGCCGGTGTAGTGCTCGATCTTCTCCGCCAGCCCCGGCATGTACTGGGCGGCGAAGCTGCGCAGGCGCTCGCTGGTCTCGCGCGAGTCGACCTTGACCTTCTCCACGTCGCGCCGGATCAGGTCGCGCACCGCGCGCAGCGGCAGGCTCAGGTCCTCGTACACGCGCTCGCCGATCTTGCTGCTGCGCGACTTCTCCGCGATCAGCGCCCAGGCCCGGCTCAGGTAGGCGATGTCCTCGGCCAGCGCTTCCTCCGGCTGGCCTTCGGCGTTGGTGCGCACGATGTAGCCGTGCTGCTCGGTCGCCGGCGCCTGCGCGGTCACCAGCGACTTCAGCCGCGCCCGCTCGCCTTCGTCCTCGATCCGCGCCGACACCCCGACCACGCGCGTGCGCGGCAGCAGCACGAGGTAACGCGAGGGGATCGACAGTTGCGTGGTCAGGCGCGCGCCCTTGCTGCCGATCGGGTCCTTGACCACCTGCACGATGATTTCCTGGCCCTCGCGCAGCAACTCGGCGATCGGCCGGGTCGGCGCCGGCGGCAGCGGCGCCTCGTCGCCCTCGCCTTCGCCGCTCTGATTGGGCTTGACGATGTCGGCCGCGTGCAGGAACGCCGCGCGCTCCAGGCCGATCTCGACGAACGCCGCCTGCATCCCCGGCATGACCCGCTGCACCTTGCCCTTGTAGATGTTGCCGACCACCCCGCGGCGCCAGCCGCGCTCGATGTGCAGCTCTTGCAGCATGCCGTTCTCGACCACGGCGACGCGGGTCTCGCGCGGAGTGACGTTGACCAGGATTTCTTCAGTCATGAGGCGGCGCGGGTCCGGTGCGGGGCGTGGAAACGATGAGGGAAACGGCGGGTCGGGAACGTACGGGGAAAGCTTGGGGAACGCGACGGGGGACGATGCGCGAGGGCCCGGGACCAAGATAGCGCGCGGCGCCCGCAGGATCGGAGCCGGCGCGGCAGCCTAAGTTCCGCCGCGTCGGAAAAGCGCCCGCGGCGCAGGCTCGCGCCCGCGCTAGGCGCCCAGGCCGAACTCGCGCAGCAGCCGCGCGGTCTCGTGCAGCGGCAGCCCCATCACGCCCGAATAACTGCCGGCCAGGCGGCTGACGAACACCTCCGCGCCGCCCTGGATGGCGTAGCCGCCGGCCTTGCCCATCGGCTCGCCGCCGGCGACGTAGCGTTCGATCTGCCCTTCGTCGAGCGCGGCGAAACTGACCTCCGACACCGACACCGCCTGCGCCTCGCGCGCCGGCGTGACCAGCGACACCGCGCTGATCACCTGGTGGGTGCGGCCGGACAGCCGCCGCAGCATGGCGCGGGCGTCTTCCGGATCGCGCGGCTTGCCGAACACCTCGTCGTCGAGCACCACCTCGGTATCGGCGCCGAGCACCGCCGCGGACGGATTGGCGACCACCTTGAGCAGGCCGGCGCCGGCCTTCTCGCGCGCGACCCGGCGCACGTAGTCGGCGGCGGGCTCGCCGGGCTGGCGCTGTTCGGGGATATCGAGATCGATGAGGCCGAATTCCAGGCCGAGGCGGCCGAGCAGTTCGCGTCGCCGCGGCGACTGGGAGGCTAGATAGAGCATGCGCGAAAGCATAACCCGCGCTGACTGAGCGCCGCCTCAAGCCCGACGGCGCAAACCCCGCACCGAATCACGGTTCGTTAACCGGTTCAGCAAGACCCTTACCTCGTCCCTCAAGGAGTTCCACATGACCCGGTCGTCGTCCTCGCCGCTCGTCCGCCTGCCGTCGCTGTCGTCCCGCCTGTCCCGCCTGTCGCTGCGCCCGCTGGCGCTCGCCGCCGTCCTCGCCTTCGGAGCCGCAACCGCCATGACCGCGTCCGCCCAGACCGCGCCCTACGTCGCCACCGACGGCACCCTGCTGTCGGTCTCGGCCGAATCCACCGCCAAGCGCACCCCCAACATCGCCACCGTGTCCACCGGCGTGGTCACCCAGGCCGCCGACGCCAACGCGGCGATGCGCGCCAACGCCGAGCAGATGGCCAAGGTGGTCGCCGCGATCAAGGCCGCCGGCATCGCCGAGCGCGACATCCAGACCAGCGGCATCAACCTCAACCCGCAGTACCGCTACCAGGAAAACCAGCCGCCGCAGATCACCGGCTACCAGGCCAACAACAACGTCAACATCGTGATCCGCGACATTTCCAAGGTCGGCAAGATCCTCGACTCGCTGGTCGCCACCGGCGCCAACCAGATCAACGGCCCGACCTTCGACCTCGACGACAAGGACAAGGACGCCGCCTTCGACGAAGCCCGCCGCGGCGCCATCGAAAAGGCCCAGGCCCGCGCCGAGATGTACGCCAAGACCCTCGGCATGAAGGTGCGGCGCATCGTCAGCGTCAGCGAAGGCGGCCGTTTCGCCCCGCCGATGCCGATGCCGATGATGGCCATGCGCATGGAGAAGGCCGGCGCCGCCGCCGACACCTCGGTGTCGCCGGGCGAGAACAGCCTGTCGATGAACCTCGACGTCGTGTTCGAGCTGGGCAAGTGAGATGAGCGACAAGAAGACCGTGCCGGGCAGTTCCGACCCGCGCCCGGGCCGCAGCCCGGGCTACCCCGAGCCGCAGCCCAAGGACCGCGAGGATGCGCATCGGCCGAAGCGGCCCAAGCCCGATCCCGACGAGGGCGGACTGGACCGCGAGCCGGAGACCGGGCCGGACCCGGACTGAAGCCGGTTTTCAATCCCGCCGATGGCAAAGACGAGGCCCGCGCATGCGGGCCTCGTCGTTTTCGCGGATCGGGGGAACGGCCGCGGCGGCGCGGGGCCCCAGGCTGGGCACGCGCCTTTGTGCGGCGACGACAGACTCGTTCGCCCGCAGCAAGTGGCCAAGCGCATGACCGGCCGAACGCCGTTGCCGGTCGTTCAGGAAAACCGCTTCGCACCGAAGAACGCGCGGCCCGCACGAGGCCTCGAAAATGAGCGCCGATCCCTGCACGAATCCAGACGTTGCCCACGTACTCGGCGCGTCCGGTGGGCCCGCCCTCAGTCCGCTCATCCACCCAAAGTCGCAAACGAGAACCGCTTGCATCGCCACCCGGGCGCGGCGCATTTTTGTGATACGGCGCCGTCTTCAGCTTCAACCCCGTGGGCGGTTCCGGGCCGTTGTCAGTGCTGCACGACACACTCAAGGAGGATGCCCATGGTCCGCACGCTCCCGTCCCACCACGCCCACGAATCCCTGGACGGCACCCGCATCGCCGCCAACGCCGGGGCCATCGCCTTCAACGCCGCGATGCTGATGCTGATGCTGGCGCCGTTGAGCGCGCCGCAACTGATCCAGAAGTCGCTAGATCCGGTGACCGATGTGATCCTGCTGCCCCGGGAGAAGAAGCCGGTCGTGATCGAACACAAACCGCCGCCGGTGATCCGCCAAGTGGAGACCAAGCCGCAACCGCGCACCCCGCCCGTCGTCCAGCAGCAAGCGCCGCCCCAGGAGATCGTGGTCGACCAGCCCGCGCTGCCGATGGATTTCCAGGGCGTCGAGCAGGTCGCGATCGCGACCCCGCCGAGCACCAACGTCGGCCGCGGAATCATCGAAGGCGCGACCCTGCAGGTGCTGCGCAACCCGGCGCCGACCTATCCGGTCGACGCGATCCGCAATAACCTCACCGGCACGGTCGAGCTGGAGATCCTGGTCGGCATCGACGGCAAGCCGCTGGACGTCAGCATCGTGCGCAGCAGCGGCCACCGCTCGCTCGACCAGGCCGCGCGCAAGGTCGTGCTGCAGCGCTGGACGTTCCAGCCGGCGATGGAGAACGGCCAAGCCGTGCAGGCGCGCGGCCGGGTGCCGATCCAGTTCAAGCTCGACCAGTAAGTAAACCGCAGCCCGCCCGTCGCCACGGCGCAAGCCGCCGCCGAGTCCGCTGCACGTAAGGCCCTCGCCCGAGGGCCTTGCGCTTTTTGCAGGAGGCTTCCAGGCCCGATGCCTTCGGCTTGTGTGGGAGGGCCTTCAGGCCCGGTGCCTTCGGCTTTTGTGGGAGGGCCTTCAGGCCCGATGCCTTTCGCTCAGGTCGCGGCAACCCGGGACAAAAACATCGGGCCTGAAGGCCCTCCCACAAAAGCCGAAGGCCTTCCCGAAAAAACGCACAGCCGCGGCGACAACTCAGGCGCGGTGATAGGGGTGATTGGCCAGCAACGCCGCCGCCCGGTACAGCTGCTCGGCCGCGACCAACCGCACCAGCATGTGCGGCAAGGTCAGCGGCCCCAGCGACCACTGCTCGTCGGCGCGCGCCAGCACGTCCGGCGCATGCCCCTCGGGCCCGCCGATCAGGAACGCCAGATCGCGTCCCTGCCCGCGCCAATGCTCCAGGCGTTGCGCCAGTTGCTCGGACGTCCACAACCGCCCGCGCCCTTCCAGCGCCACCACGCAGGCGTTCTTCGGCAACGCCGCCAGCACCCGCGCACCCTCGTCGGCGGTCGCGCGCAGCGCGTCGCGGCCCTTGCCGCGCAGGCCCGGCTCGATCTCCACCAACTCCAGCGGCAGCCAATGCGACAAGCGCTTCTGGTATTCGCCGAAGCCCTCGGCGACCCAGCGCGGCGCGCGTTCGCCGACGGCGATCAGTTTGCTTTTCATGCGCGCATGGTAGCGCGGGGGCAGTAGAGACGATGCGCGAGCGCGCCCTTCGCGGTGGTTGAGTGATGCGATGCGCAGACGCAGCCTTCGCGGTGGCTGGGTTGTCGCGGTCGCGGCTTGCGCCGCTCCTACAGGGAGCGTGCCGCTGCAACGTCGCGATTGCAGAAGCAGCACCCGCGACCGCCAAACCACCGCGTCCATCGCTCGCAGCACCCGCCCCTCATCCCGCAGAAACGAAAAGGCCCGGCGATCGCCGGGCCTTTCGTTTACGCAGCGCGGGCGAATCCGCGCCTCAGCGCAGGTTGTCCTCGACCACCTTGATCTGCATGCGCTTGCGCAGCGACGAGGTCAGTTCGGTAACTTCGTCCTGCGCCGCCGCTTGCGCGGTCTGGCTGCGCAGCATGTCCAGCTCGGACGGCTTGAGCGTGGTCTTGTCGCCCGGCACGATCTTGCCGATGGCGAACACGACGTAGCGCCCGTCGGGCAGCTTGGCCTTGCCGGCCGCGATCTTGCCCTGCGCCGCCGGCTGCACGGCGAAGATCGCCTCGGTCATCTCCGGCGGCAGCATCGGCATGCCGCGGATCACGCCCGGCAGTTCCTGCGGCGGCGGCAGCTGCTTGGAACTGGCGATGGCGGCCAGCGCCTCGCCGCCGACGATGCGCGCGATCAGCGCGTCGGCGTCCTTTTCCGCGGCCTTGGTCACGCGGTCGGCGCGGACCGCGGCGATCACCTTGTCGCGTACCTGCGCCAGCGGCTGAGCGCGCTCGGGCGTGTGCGAGACGACGCGGATCAGCACGCTGTGGTCCTGGCCGATGTCGATCGGATCGCTGACGGTGTTGTCCTGCATGCGCTGATCGGAGAACGCGGCGCGCACCACCGCCGGGTTCTGCGCGATGCCGGTGTTGGCCGCGGCGTTGCGGGTCACCACGGCGAGCTTCTGCACCGGCAGGCCGACCGCCTTGGCCGGGCCTTCCAGCGTGGTCGGGTTCTTGTAGACCTGATCGACCAGCTTGGCCGAGAACTCGTTGAACGCGCGCTCGCGCGCGGCCTCGGTCTCCTCGCGCAGCAGGGTCTCGCGCACCGCCTCGAACGGCTGCTGCGAGCCGCTCTTGATCTCGCGCACCTGGATGATGTGCCAACCGCCCTCGGCCTTGACCGGGTCGCCGACCTGGCCGGCCTGGAGCTTGAACGCGGCGTCGTTGAACGCGCCCGGGATCGCGCCGTTGCCCATCCAGCCCAGGTCGCCGCCGGCGGCCTTGGAGCCGAGGTCGTCGCTGTTGGCGCGCGCCAGCGCGGCGAAGTCGGCGCCGGGCGCCTTGGCCTGCGCGGCGAGCTGCTTGGCCTTGTCCTCGGCGGCCTTCTGCGCGGCCGCGTCGGCGCCGGCCGGCACGTTGATCTGGATGTGCGAGACCAGGCGCTGCTCGGCGGCCTGGAACTTGTTCTTCTCGTTCTCGTAGCGCTTGAGCAGGTCGGCCTCGGACGGCGCCGGCGGCGGCGGCATGTTGGCGGCGTTGAGCTCGACGTACTCGATGCTCACGCTCTCGGGCAGGCGGAAATCCTTGCCGTGGCCGTCGTACCACTTCTGGATGTCGGCCGCGGCGACCTCGGCGGTATCGGCCGGCTGCGGCGGCAGCTCGATCAGGCTGATGTCGCGCTTCTCGCCGAGCAGCTTGATCAGGCGGTCGGTCTCGCTGGAGGTGGCGAAGCTGCTGCCGGCCAGGGCGGCGGGCAGCATCGAAGTCTGCAGGCTGTCGCGCACGTACTGCTCGAACTGGGTCGGCGTGCGCGGCGGGTTGCCCATCTGCAGGCCGAGGATGTAGCGCTCCTGGTTGAACTTGCCGCTGCCGTCCTGGAAGTCCGGGATGCCCTGGATCGACTTGACCACCAGCGCGTCGCTGACGATCACGCCGTCGACTTCGGCGGCGAGCTTGCGCACGCGCTCGTCGATCAGGCTGTCGAGCACTTCGCGCTTGTTCTCGAGCTTCTCGAACTCGCGCGCGTCGAAGTTGGCGCCCTGCTGCTGGCGGGTCTGGTCGCGGGCGCGGTTGAAGCGCTCGTCGAAATCGGCGCGCGTGATCGACTCCTTGCGCCACAGCATCGACGCCGGCCACCACGACGGCGCCGAACGCCACCACGTCGGCGCGATCTCGATGCGCGCGACCGCGTTGTCGGTACGCTGCACCATGTACTGCTCGATGCCGACGAAGGCGAAGGGAATGATCAGCAGGCCGAGGATCACGGTGGCGATCCAGCCCGAGGTCTTGTCGCGGAGTGTCTGCAGCATGTCCGGGTCGGGTTAAGTCGTAAGCCGGACAGTTTAGCGCGGTTCCGCGGCCTGGGCGGCGTGGGACGACGGTCGTCGCATTCGGCCGCATTTGGCCGCGGTCGGCCCGTCCCGGCCGGCCGGCGCACGCGGCCCGGGCCGGCGCCGAGGCCCGCGGGCGATCCCGCGGCCGGGCGCCGGTTGCGAACGCGCGTGCGCATCGCCCGTGCGCGGTAATGCGGATACGGGAATCCGCGCGCGCGATCGGCCACGGAAATCGGCCGCGGAAAAAAGAAAAGGCACCGTTTCCGGTGCCTTTTCGCTACAACTGGCGGAGTGGACGGGACTCGAACCCGCGACCTCCGGCGTGACAGGCCAGCATTCTAACCGACTGAACTACCACTCCGCGCTTTGAAACTCCGGCCTTCGATCCGTGCCGCAGCGCGACAAAATCGAGGACCCTCACTTATATAAAAAACGAAGGCGCCGTTTCCGGCGCCTTCGACAAAACTGGCGGAGTGGACGGGACTCGAACCCGCGACCTCCGGCGTGACAGGCCAGCATTCTAACCGACTGAACTACCACTCCGCACTTTGAAACGTTGCCGCTGAAACTTTACAACCAAAATCGGTTTCCGAAAACCCGTTTCGCTCGTCGATGCCGCTTTCGCGAAGCAACCGCCACGGCAGAAAGACCAGCGACTCTGGTGGGTGCTGAGGGTTTCGAACCCCCGACCCTCTCCGTGTAAAGGAGACGCTCTACCGCTGAGCTAAGCACCCGGATGACCTGGGCTGACTGCTTTGGGTTTCGTCGACAGTGCGCTGCACCGCCGCCGAGTTGATTAGTTTACGGCATCCTTCAGCGCTTTGCCAGCCTTGAAGGAGGGATTCTTCGAAGCCGGGATCTTGATGGTCTCGCCGGTCTTCGGGTTGCGGCCCTGGCGGGCGGCGCGCTTGCGCACCTGGAAGGTGCCGAAGCCTACGAGCGTGACAGTGTCGCCCTTCTTCAGCGCCTTGGTGACGACGTCGATCAGCGCATCGACGGCGGCGGTAGCGTCGGTCTTCGACAGCTCGGCGGTTTCGGCGACGGCGCCTACGAGTTCGGCCTTGTTCATTATTTTCTTGACTCCCTGTGCGGTTGCGACCGCGAGTTCTGAGAATCGGAGCGACGCCGCAGGAGGCGCGCTCCGATCAAGTGTGCCGCGCAGAAGTTGTGCTTGTGGATTGGGGCTGCGCGGTTGCGGTCGTTATACCAGCGGCCTATAGGGGGCGCAAGCTTGAAAGCCAGCAGTGGCGCGGCTTTCAGCGTTTTTTCGCGCCCGCTTCCGGGGCCCTCCGACCGACGGCCCGAGTCAGTGCTTGACGTCGGGCTGCGGGCCGCTCTTGCCGCTTTCGCGCACCGCGATGTCGCCTTCGCCCTCGCCCGACGCGGCGGCCGGAGCCGGCGCGATCGGGCGCTCGAGCGCGATGTCGAGCACCTCGTCGATCCAGCGCGCCGGGATGATCTTCAGGCCCTGGGTCACGCTCTTGGGCAGGTCGGCGAGATCCTTGCGGTTCTCCTCGGGAATGATCACGGTGCGGATGCCGCCGCGCAGCGCCGCCAGCAGCTTTTCCTTCAAGCCGCCGATCGGCAGCACGCGGCCGCGCAGGGTGATCTCGCCGGTCATCGCCACGTCGGCCTTGACCGGGTTCTTGGTCAGCATCGACACCAGCGCGGTGGCCATGCCGATGCCGGCGCTGGGGCCGTCCTTCGGCGTGGCGCCCTCGGGCACGTGCACGTGCACGTCGTGCTTCTGCAGGAACTCGACGTCGATGCCCAGGCGCTCGGCGCGCGCGCGCACCACCGACAAGGCCGCCGACACCGACTCCTTCATCACGTCGCCGAGCTGGCCGGTCAGGATCAACTGGCCCTTGCCCGGCACCAGCGTCGCCTCGACCTGCAGCAGGTCGCCGCCGACCTCGGTCCAGGCCAGGCCGGTGACCAGGCCGATCTCGTTCTGCTCCTCGGCGCGGCCGAAATCGAAGCGGCGCACGCCCAGGTACTTCTCCAGGTTCTTGGAGCCGACGTTGACCGCGCCGTCCTTGCCCTTCTTCGCCGGCTTCGGGCCGGCGAGCGCGATTTCCTTGACCACCTTGCGGCAGATCTTGGAGATCTCGCGCTCCAGGTTGCGCACGCCCGATTCGCGCGTGTAGTAGCGGATGATGTCGCGCACCGCGCTTTCGGCGATCTTGATCTCTTCGGGCTTGAGGCCGTTGTTCTTGATCTGCTTGGGCAGCAGGTAGCGCATCGCGATGTTGAGCTTCTCTTCCTCGGTGTAACCCGGGATGCGGATCACTTCCATGCGGTCCAGCAGCGGACCGGGAATGTTGAGCGAGTTGGAGGTCGCGACGAACATCACTTCGCTGAGGTCGAGATCGACTTCCAGGTAGTGGTCGTTGAACGCGTTGTTCTGCTCGGGATCGAGCACTTCCAGCAGCGCCGAGGACGGATCGCCGCGGAAGTCCATCGACATCTTGTCGATCTCGTCGAGCACGAACAGCGGATTCTTGCTGCCGACCTTGTTGAGGTTCTGCACGATCCGGCCCGGCATCGAACCGACATAGGTGCGGCGATGGCCGCGGATTTCGGCCTCGTCGCGCACGCCGCCGAGCGACATGCGCACGAACTTGCGGTTGGTGGCCTTGGCGATCGACTGGCCGAGCGAGGTCTTGCCGACGCCCGGCGGGCCGACCAGGCACAGGATCGCGCCCTTCATGTTCTTCACCCGCGACTGCACCGCGAGGTATTCCAGGATGCGTTCCTTGACCTTTTCCAGGCCGAAGTGGTCGGCGTCGAGCACGTCCTGCGCGGCCTTGAGGTCCTTGCGGATCTTGCTGCGCTTCTTCCACGGCACGCCCAGCAGCCAGTCGAGGTAGTTGCGCACCACCGCGGCTTCGGCCGACATCGGCGACATCTGCTTGAGCTTGTTGAGTTCGTTCTTGGCCTTGGTCTCGACCGGCTTGGGCATGCCGGCCTCGGCGATCTTGCGCGCGAGCTCGTCGATGTCGTTGGGCGCATCGTCGATCTCGCCGAGCTCCTTCTGGATCGCCTTCATCTGCTCGTTGAGGTAGTACTCGCGCTGGCTCTTCTCCATCTGCGACTTGACCCGGCCGCGGATGCGCTTTTCCAGCTGCTGCACGTCGATTTCGCCGTCGACCAGCCCGACCAGCTGCTCCAGGCGCGCGCCGACGGCGTGGGTCTCCAGCAGCTTCTGCTTGTCGCCGATGCGCACGCCCAGGTGCGCGGCGACGGTGTCGGCCAGGCGGCCGGGCTCGTCGATGCCGGCGAGCGTCTGCATCAGCTCCGGCGGCAGCTTGCGGTTGGTCTTGACGTACTGTTCGAAGAGGCCCATCAGCGAGCGCGCGATGGCCTCGATCTCGCGCTCTTCGCGATCGATCTGCGGCTCGACCACGACCGCATGGCCGGCCAGCGCGCCGTCGCGCTCGGCCACCTCGTCCACGCGCACGCGCGAGACGCCTTCGACCAGCACCTTGATGGTGCCGTCGGGCAGCTTGAGCAGTTGCAGGACCTGGGCCAGGGTGCCGATCTCGTAGAGATCCTCGGCGCCCGGGTCGTCGGTCTCGGCGGACTTCTGCGCGACCAGCAGGATGCGCTTGTCCGATTCCATCGCCAGGTCGAGGGCGCGGATCGACTTGTCGCGGCCGACGAACAGCGGAATCACCATGTGCGGGAACACGACCACATCGCGCAGCGGCAGCACCGGCAGGGTCATGGATTCGGCGGAAGACTGGGTCATTGGAGCTCTCGACAAGCGTGGGGTGAGGATGCCGCGGCATCCAGGCTCCCGTTATGGGGGTGGCGGCCCGGGAGCGCAAGCAAAGCCCGCCGGGCGGCCCGCAAAATCGACAAAAACCGCTTTGAAATCATCGCCTTGTGATACAAATCCGGGGACGGGACAAAGCGTCCCGCCCGCCCCCATCGTCAGGACGCCAGCGATGCAACGATTGCAGACCGCCATCGACCGATACAACGAGATCCGGACCCGGTTCTGGGACGACGACTACAACACCCTGCTGCCGGTCGGGCCCGCCGCCAGCGACGAGATCGCCCGCCTGCAGGCGCTGGAACCGCGTCCGCTGCCGCAGGACCTGGAGGCCTTCTACCGCCAGTTCGGCGGCCTGCAGAACTGGAACAACACCGAGTCGCATTGCGTGCAGCTGCCCGGCCCGGCGCAACTGGCCGACGGCCTGGAGCACGCCGACGCCTGGCAGCGGATCCGCTCGCTGGGCCTGGCCGACATGATCGTCTACAGCTGGGCCAACGACCGGCCCGAGTTCGAGCCGGGCCGGTCCTTCGAACAGGCCGAACTGGATGCGCTCAACGCGCGCTACCGCTGCTTCGGCTGGTACCGCACCGATACCGTCGCGGAAAGCGCGTGGTACCTGTACGCCGACGAGGACGGCCGCTTCGGCGCGTTGTACTACGACCAAGACGATTTCGGCGGCGTGCGCCGCGAACTGCGCGCGATGCTGGCGGCGAGCCCGGCCCGGCAGACGCTGGAAGAGGCCTTGTGCGAGAGCGTGGAGCGGGCGCGGCGGGCGATGGTCGAGTGGAACGGAGATGGCGACGAGGCCGAGGACGACAGCGCCGCCTGAGGCGCGGGCCTTGAGCGATTGCGGGAGGGGCTTCAGCCCCGACGCTTTTGTGCCGGATCGCCGCGATCGGAATGGAAAGCGTCGGGACTGAAGTCCCTCCCACTAAAGCAGATCGAAACTCACTCGAAGCAACCGCCGAAGCGATTGTGGGAGGGGCTTCAGCCCCGATACTTTTGTGCCACGTCATCGCGACCTTAGCGGAAAGCGTCGGGACTGAAGTCCCTCCCACTAAAGCAGATCGAAACCCACTCGAACAACCGCCGAAGCGATTGTGGGAGGGGCTTCAGCCCCGACGCTTTCGTGCCAGGTCGCTGCGACCTCAGCGGAAAGCGTCGGGACTCAAGCGCTCCTGAGGCAAACACAAAAACCCGCCCCCGAAAACGATCGCCCCCGCACTGGGCGGGGGCGAAGGTCTTACTCGGCCGAGGCCACCTTGGGCTGTTGCTGCGCCGGCGGCGTCTGGTAGATCAGGTACGGCTCGGACTTGTGTTCGATCACCGACTCGTCCACCACCACCTTGCTGACGTTCTCCAGCGACGGCAGTTCGTACATCGTGTCCAGCAGCACCGACTCGACGATGGTGCGCAAGCCGCGCGCGCCGGTCTTGCGCTTGAGCGCCTTCTTGGCGATGGCCGAGAGCGCGTCGGGGCGGAACTCCAGCTCGACGTTCTCCATCTCGAACAGCTTGCGGAACTGCTTGGTGATCGCGTTCTTCGGCTCGGTCAGGATCGAGATCAGCGCCGGCTCGTCGAGTTCCTCGAGCGTGGCGACCACCGGCAGGCGGCCGACGAACTCGGGGATCAGGCCGAACTTGATCAGGTCCTCGGGTTCGACGTCGGCGAGGATCTTGCCGATGTCGATCTTGCGCTCGGCGCTCTTGACCTTGGCGCCGAAGCCGATGCCGCCGGCCTCGGTGCTGCGCTGCTGGATGATCTTGTCCAGGCCGGCGAACGCACCGCCGACCACGAACAGGATGTTGCGCGTGTCGACCTGCAGGAATTCCTGCTGCGGATGCTTGCGCCCGCCCTGCGGCGGCACGCTGGCGATGGTGCCTTCGATCAGCTTGAGCAACGCCTGCTGCACGCCTTCGCCGGACACGTCGCGGGTGATCGACGGGTTGTCGCTCTTGCGCGAGATTTTGTCGATCTCGTCGATGTAGACGATGCCCTGCTGCGCCTTCTCGACGTCGTAGTCGCACTTCTGCAGCAGCTTCTGGATGATGTTCTCCACGTCTTCGCCCACGTAACCGGCTTCGGTCAGCGTGGTGGCGTCGGCGATGGTGAACGGCACGTTGAGCAGCCGCGCCAGCGTCTCGGCGAGCAGGGTCTTGCCCGAACCGGTCGGGCCGACCAGCAGGATGTTCGACTTCGACAGTTCGACGTCGTCGTTCTTCTGCCGGCTCTCGATGCGCTTGTAGTGGTTGTACACGGCGACCGCGAGCGTGCGCTTGGCGCGCTGCTGGCCGATCACGTACTGATCGAGCACCTCGAGGATCTCGCGCGGCTTGGGCAGGTGGCTGCGCGCCGACTGCGCCTTCTCCTCGAGTTCCTCGCGGATGATGTCGTTGCACAGCTCCACGCACTCATCGCAGATGAACACGCTCGGGCCCGCGATCAGCTTGCGGACTTCGTGCTGGCTTTTACCGCAGAACGAGCAATACAGGATCTTGTTGCT
This sequence comes from Lysobacter enzymogenes, assembly GCF_023617245.1. Lineage (NCBI taxonomy): Bacteria > Pseudomonadati > Pseudomonadota > Gammaproteobacteria > Lysobacterales > Lysobacteraceae > Lysobacter > Lysobacter enzymogenes. The sequence goes on along the minus strand of NZ_CP067396.1, from coordinate 2,078,042 downwards.
GTCGCCCGTGCTGCGTCCTTGTCGTTCGTCGGTCATGCTTGGTTTGGCCCGTTGGTGCTCAGTCTTGTGGTGCGCGTTGGCTTCTTAATATGCCCAAAACGCCTGGGCGGCAAGCGCCGCCGAGGCTTGTTCAGGCGGCTCGGCCCGAGGATAGCACAGCGCCCCGGACCGTCCCTTTCGCCGCATACCGCAGTGCGATCAAGGGTTTGCGCGCTGTGTCGGCCCGCCCGGCGGCGTCCTTACGAGGCCTGGATGGTCTCGTCGGGACGGCGCTCGAGCACCTGGTCGACCAGGCCGTAGTCGCGCGCGGCCTCGGCGCTCTTGAAGTTGTCGCGCTCGGTGTCGCGGGCGATGGTCTCCAGCGACTGGCCGGTGTGCTTGGACAGGATCTCGTTCAGGCGCTGGCGCAGGGTCAGGATTTCGCGCGCGTGGATGTCGATGTCGGTGGCCTGGCCCTGGAAGCCGCCGAGCGGCTGGTGGATCATGACCCGCGAATTCGGCAGCGCCAGGCGCTTGCCCTTGGCGCCGGCGGCGAGCAGCAGCGCGCCCATGCTGGCGGCCTGGCCGATGCAGATCGTGCTCACGTCGGGCTTGATGTACTGCATGGTGTCGTAGATCGCCATGCCGGCGGTGACCACGCCGCCCGGGGAGTTGATGTAGAAGTTGATGTCCTTCTCGGGGTTTTCGGCCTCGAGGAACAGCATCTGGGCCACGATCACGTTGGCGACGTGGTCGTCGACGCCGCCGACCAGGAAGATCACGCGCTCTTTGAGCAGGCGCGAATAGATGTCGTAGGCGCGCTCGCCGCGGCTGGTCTGCTCGACCACCATCGGCACCAGATTCAGGGCTTTGGTTAGGTTATCCATGGATTGAACGGCACCTGTGGCTGACGTAGGGGGGCGCTGGGTTGCTTGCGCGGTTGAGCCCAACTTGGGGCCGGTCGCGGCGCAGCGCAAGAGGCGCGATTGTCAAAAACGCGGCGTGGGCGCCGGCCAGCGGGGTTGCGTGCCGATGCGGCCCGCGCTCCGGGCCGATGCGACTGGCCGGTGCGGCGGAGGCCCGCGCGGGCCGGGTCCGAGGGCGGACCGCGAAACGCGGGCCACGGGCACTGCGGCCTCGTCGCGCAGGGACCTCGCAAAGCAAGCGGCCCGCGGCGAGAGCCGCGGGCCGGTGCGATCGCTCAGTTCGGACGGATCGCGTCGCTGAACGACAGCGGCTGCTCGGTGTGCTGGGCGCGCTCGGCGATCCAGTCGATCACCTGCTCTTCCATCACCCGGTTCTGCAGGCCGGCCATCAGCTGCTGGTCGTTGCGGTACAGGTCGATCACCTGCTGCGGCTCCTCGTAGGTCGAGGCGATCAGGCGCAGGGTCTCGTTGACGCGCTTGGGCTCCAGGCGCAGGTCGTTGCGGCGGGCGATCTCGCCGACCAGCAGGCCGACCAGCACGCGCTTGCGCGCGGCGTCCATGTAGTTCAGGTGGGCGTCGTCCGGCGCGGTGACCTGGCGGCCCTGGCGGCGGGCCTGCTCGACGGTCTGCCAGACCATGTTGCGGGCTTCCTGCTCGACCAGCTTCGGCGGCATTTCCACCGATTCGTAGGCCTTGACCAGCTGCTCGCCGACTTCCTGGCGCAGGCGGTTCATCAGCGCGCCCTTGAGCTCGCGCTCCAGGTTGGTGCGGATGTCGGCGCGGAACTGCTCGGCGTCGCCGCTGCGCACGCCGAAGCTCTTGATGAACTCGGCATCGACCACCGGCATCACCGGCTCGGACACGTGGTTGAGCTTGAGGTGCACGTTGGCGGTCTTGCCGGCGACCTCGGCGGCGCGCCAGTCGGCCGGGAACTCGACTTCGGCGACCTTCTCCTCGCCGGCCTTGACCCCGACCATGGCGTCTTCCAGCGGCTTGAACATCGCGCCCGAGCCGATCTGGGTGCTGCCGTACTCGGCGCCCTCGGCCGGCATGCGCAGGCCGTCGATCTCGGTCCAGGTCTCGACTTCGACCACGTCGCCTTCCTGGGCGCCGCGCTCGACCGACTGCAGGGTGCGGCGCTGCAGGCGCAGGTTCTCGATCATCGCGTCGATGTCGGCGTCGGTGACCTCGGCGGCGTGGCGCACCACTTCCAACTTGGCCACGTCGATGTCGCCGAAGTCCGGCACGACCTCGAAGACGGCCACGTAGGACAGGGTGCCGTCGGTCTCGCCGGCCGGCTCGATGCTCGGGTTGCCGGCGATCTGCAGCTGTTCCTTGCGGATCGCGTCGCCGAAGCTCTCGCGCAGCATGCCATCGAGGATCTCGGCGCGGACCTGGGCGCCGAAGCGCTGCTCGATGACCTTGGTCGGCACCTTGCCCGGACGGAAGCCCTTGATGTTGGCGCCGCGCGCGATCTCGCGCAGGCGGCCGCCGACCTGGCTTTCCAGGTTTTCGGCCGGCAGGCTGAAGGTCAGTCGGCGCTCCAGCGAGCCCAGCGATTCCAGCGAAACTTGCATATCCACTCCTGCGACCGCGGCACCCGCCGCGGCGACGATGTTGTTGATCCGGTCCGGCCGCCGGCCCGGGGGTGACGCTCGCCGGCCGGCGGAACTTGCTAGTTTGGCCGATTACGCGCTGGCCTGCCAGCGTTGCCGGGCGCAAAGGCCGGCGGGTGGCGGGTTTTGGGGTCGCGGGCTGGGTTTTGCGCACGCGTCGCAGAAGGCCATGGGACGGGCCGGGTGCCAGTCGCGGCCGAAAGGGCCGGCGAGCCCCGAACAGGGAGTGCGGTCCGGGCTTGCGACGGTGGGGTTCGGGCCCGAAGGCGGCCGTTGGCAAGCGCATCGAGGGCAGACAGAACGACCGACCGGGCGGTCGGCGCCACGGCCAGGACGCGGATGGCGACAGAAACGCCGGCCGGCTCGGCCGGCCATCGCGGCGGCAGCGGCGGCCGATCTTCCGCGCGCGGCCTTGGTGCGAAAGGCGGGACTCGAACCCGCACGGTGTGAACCGCTGGAACCTAAATCCAGTGCGTCTACCAATTCCGCCACTTTCGCAAGCGCCGGCGCGCGAGGCCGGGCCCGCATTCTAACGGCGCGCGGGCGCAAAAGCCGAGCCCTAGCCGCCCGGCCCAGGCGCGCCGCCGGGGACCGGAAAGCCCGAGTCCAACAGTCCCAGGCAACGACCCGGGCACAGCGCCCCAACCCGGTCGCGCCCGCGACCGCGAGACCGCCGCCCCACCCCACCGCCGCAAGCGCCAGCGCCGGCAAGCCGGCGACGAGCACGCGCGGCTATGCTGCCTGCCTCCCCTTTCGCCGGCGACCGCCCATGCGCGAGCTGTACCCCGAGATCGAGCCTTACCGCACCCACCGCCTGGCCGTGGACGCGATCCACGAGCTGCATGTCGAGGAATGCGGCAATCCCGACGGCCTGCCGGTGCTGTTCCTGCACGGCGGCCCCGGCGCCGGCGTGTCGCCGTATCACCGCCGCTTCTTCGATCCGGCCCGCTACCGCATCGTGCTGTTCGACCAGCGCGGCGCCGGCAAGTCGACGCCGCACGCGGAGTTGCGCGACAACACCACCTGGGACCTGGTCGCCGACATCGAACGCATCCGCGCGCTGCTCGGGATCGAGCGCTGGGTGGTGTTCGGCGGCTCCTGGGGCTCGACCCTGGCGCTGGCCTACGCCCAGGCCCACCCGCAACCGGTGCGCGCGCTGGTGCTGCGCGGCATCTTCCTCGGCCGGCCGCCGGAGCTCCGCTGGTTCAACGAACTCGACGGCGGCGCGCGCTGGATCTTCCCGGAACGCTGGCAGCGCTACCTCGACTACATCCCCGAGGGGGAACGCGGGCAGATGGTCGAGGCCTACTGGCGGCGCCTGGACAGCGACGACCTGCAGGTGCGGCGCGAGGCGGCGATGGCGTGGAGCGATTGCGAAGGCGGCAGCACCACCTTGCTGCACGATCCCTTCGAGCCGGGCATCCACGGCGATACCGATTCGGCGGTCAACGTCGCCCGCGCCGAAGCGCACTACTTCCGCCACGACGTGTTCCTGGAGCCCGACCAGTTGCTGCGCGACATCGGCCGCATCCGCGAGATCCCGGCGACCATCGTGCACGGACGCTACGACATCATCTGTCCGGTCAAAAGCGCGGTCGATCTGGCCGCGGCCTGGCCGGAGGCGGAGCTGCGCATCGTCCTGGCCGGACACAGCGCGGCCGATCCGGCGATCGTGGACGCGCTGGTGACGGCGACCGACACGCTGGCGGAGCGGTTCGGGCCGCCGCGAAGCTAGGCCGACACCGCGTCCAGGACCGGCCACTGCGCCGCGCACGCCGGACAGCGGCCGCGGCCGAACAGGTGCGCGATCCAGGCCTGCAATTCAGCGTCGTCGTGACGCCGCGCGCCGTGCCATAACCACTCGCCGACCGAAGGCAGGCCGGCCGGATCGTCTGGATTGGCCGGTTCGGCCGGCGCGATCGGCGCGGCGCGCTCGTTGTGACCGTGGATCCACTCCTGGTCGGTGACGAAAAACCCGTACTCCCCGATCACGATCATCAGATCCGTCGCGCACGCCGGGCACTGCCCGTCGAGTTCGCCGCTCAACAGGCGATCGTACTGCTCCGCCCACGGCTCGCCGTCGAGCAACAACACCGCCTGCTGCAGGCAGACGATGTCCGCGCGCGACAGCGCCGGCGCCCGCAGCGAATCCGCGGCGAGCGAACGCAGCTCCGCGGCCAGCGCGGCATAGCGCGCGCGTTCGTCCGCGCCGGTTTGCGGCGAGGCGAGAATCGTCGCCGCAAGCGAAACCGGCATGACCCGCGCCGGCGGCGCCCATCCGCGCGCGGCGTCCAACAGCGCCGGCAGCGCCGGATAGCTCGCCGAATAGACCGTGCCCTGGTGGCAGATGCGCGACCACAGCTCGGTCCAGACCTCCGCTGCGGGGTCCGGGTCCAGCGCGGCCAACAGCGCCGGCACCGCGTCGGCGGGGCCGTAGGCGTCCTGCAACTTGCTCCATTCGATCATTCGGTCTCCTGTGCGCGGCCGACGCAGGGCCGCGGCCGGAACCGCACGATACGGAAAAAACCCCTCCGCGCCGATGCCCGGCGGCATCGCTCGCGATTGCCGGACGCACCGCCCCGCCCGCGCAAAAAAGAAACGGACCTGCCGACTCGACGTCGACAGGTCCGCCTTTTACGGAAACCGCGTCCCGGCCATGCGCTCACGCGTGCGGCGCGAGACCGGCCGTCGCCCGGCGGCGCGGCCGCGGCTGCCGACGGATCCGATCAGAACACGCAGCGTCCGCCGCCGACCGGGCAGGCCTTGACGAAGACCCACTTGTGATTGCTGCAGGTGTAGTAGTTGCGCCAGCTGCCCTGCACGATATTGGTCGTGGCGCCGTTCGGATTGCAGTACGCCCCGCCGATCTGCGCATTCGCCACGCCGACGCCGCCCACCAGACCCACCGCGAAAACCGCAGCCGCCACCTTCATCATCGTCCGCTTCATGAACCTCTCCTTTTCGTAAACATGATGCCGCTGGAATCGTTCGCCGGCCCGCGCATGCGCAACGATGCGCGCGCGCTCGCCGGGGCGGACAGCCAGCGATTCTGTCCGCCGTTGGGGGATCGGTGCTTCACGTGGGGGCGCAACGACAAGAGCCGGCGTATCGAAGCCGCGCGGCCCGTGATTCATGGATAACGGATTTCGCGCCTGCTGTCCGCAGATTCCCCGTCGATTTCGCGCTTTAAATGTGATCTCCAATCACATTTTTGGCGCAGAAAGCGCATCGCCCCAGCTCTCGGCCACAGCCGCTTGCAGCACGCGCGCGCATTCGCGATCTGCACCGGTTCGCACATCGCGCGAACGCGGCGCTCATGCGCCGCCATCGACCGCGGACGCTTGCGCCGAACCCACCCCACCTGGGTCCGGCGCGCGCAGGCAGGCGCCGATCACTGGTTCATGCACACCCAGCGCGTGCCGACCCAGCCGCATTTGCTGACGAGCTGCCAGCCGCTGCCGTCGCATTCGTACTTGTAGGCGACATCGCCCACCCATTCGGTCCTGACCGCGCCGGCATGCGCGCTGTCGCAAGTCGCCGTCGGAATCGCGTTCGCGCTTCCACCGATCACCGCTCCCATCGCAAACAACCCCATCGCGATGCCCTTGATCATCATGTTCATGGATCCAGTCTCCCTTGTTCTGAATGGACTACGGCGGCGTTGCCGGCTGCGTTGCGTTCGGCCTAGGCCTCTGTGATTGCTGTTGGCCACGCAACGCTAGTCGTTGGAAGCGTTACGCGCACGCTGCGAGGCACAAAAAATGCGTCGCATGCGAACGCGCTCGAACTTCGCGTGCGGCCAGAGCTTGCGCACGGCGTTGCAGCGGCTTGCTCGAAGGCCGCAGCGGGATCGCTTCGATGGGTTCGAGCGAACGCCCTCATCGGACGACAACGGCGCACCGGCGGCGAAGTCCGATCCGCATTCGACATGAAGACCGCGCGAGCGCTGCGCCGGATCGACTCCCTGCGCAGGCAATAGCCCATGCGCGATTCGAAAGCGACGCGAAGTCCGCGGCGGCAAGCGCGGGCATGCAAAGTTCAACGGCAGCACCACCGCCGGGCCAGCGCTCGCCAGTTGCGGCGAACGAAAACCGATCGGCCCGCAGCGCCACGCCCGATCGCTGCATTCGCGCGAGCAAGAACACGCGATGCGGGAACGCCCGGGGAACTCCGCGAGCCGAAGAAAACGCGAACCGAAGAAAACGCGGGACAAAGAAAAAGGGACCTGGCATCGCTGCCAAGTCCCTTCTCTTTATTGGTGGGCCGTCAAGGATTCGAACCTTGGACCTATTGATTAAGAGTCAACTGCTCTACCAACTGAGCTAACGGCCCGGTAAAACCGAGGAGCGAAATCTTACACAACAACTTCGCCCCGCACAACACTTTCGTTACAACAAATTCCGTCGCAACGAATTTTAGTGGGGTGGCTGAGGGGACTCGAACCCCCGACATCTGGAATCACAATCCAGTACTCTAACCAGCTGAGCTACAGCCACCACAGAAACACTTACCAGCCGCGCATTGTACCGCACGGCGCTTGCGAATTTGGCGCGCCCGGCAGGAATCGAACCTGCAACCACCGGCTTAGAAGGCCGGTGCTCTATCCGGTTGAGCTACGGGCGCCAGGAAAGTCGAATCTTAACTGACGGCCGGCCTGGACGATGGATGGTCGGGGCAGAGGGATTCGAACCCACGACATCCAGCTCCCAAAGCTGGCGCTCTACCAGGCTGAGCTATACCCCGGAACCGGGACTTCCGAAGCGCGCCAACGCCGCGAAAGGCCGCATAGTTTCGTCGCGGTTACCTGAACTGTCAATCCTGTCGCGCAATCCGTCCAGACCGCCGGTCCGCGCCCGGCGGTCGCACACTTGGAAACATCCTGCCGCGGCCGGCCGCAAGCGCCGGCGTGTATGCTTTCGCCGGTCAGAAATCATTCTCATCCGTCGGCGCGGCCGGCGGTACGCGACGAAAAAGGAGCTACACCGATGATGCGCAGCGGCAACCCCGCCCTCAAGGAATCCACCTTCCTCGACCTCGGCAGCGGCGCGGTCGTGACCGGCAACGGCCAGGCGATGACCCTGAACGGCACGGTCAACAAGACCGGCTTCCTGTTGCTGCTGACCGTGCTCACCGCCGCGTTCGCCTGGAACCAGATCGAGATCGGCCCGCGCGGCCAGGTCTCCGGCGCCGGCCTGTACCTGTGGGGCGGCCTGATCGGCGGCCTGATCATGAGCCTGGTGACCACCTTCAAGAAGGAATGGTCGCCGATCACCGCGCCGATGTACGCGCTGCTGGAAGGCTTCTTCCTCGGCGCGATCTCCTCGATCTTCGAAGCGCGCTTCCCGGGCATCGTGATCCAGGCGGTGATGCTGACCTTCGGCACCCTGTTCGCGCTGCTGGCGGCCTACCGCACCGGCCTGATCAAGGCGACCGAGAACTTCAAGCTCGGCGTGGTCGCGGCGACCGGCGGCATCGCCCTGGTCTACCTGGCCTCGATCGTGCTGCGCATGTTCAACATCGAGATCCCCTACATCCACCAGTCCGGCATCATCGGTATCGGCTTCAGCCTGTTCGTGGTGGTGATCGCGGCGCTGAACCTGGTGCTGGACTTCGACTTCATCGAGAACGGCGTCGAGCAAGGCGCGCCGAAGTACATGGAGTGGTACGGCGCGTTCGGCCTGATGGTCACCCTGGTGTGGCTGTACATCGAGTTCCTGCGCCTGCTGTCGAAGCTGCAGTCGCGCAACTGACGCCGCCGCGCGGTACTCGCGAAAGGGCGCCTTCGGGCGCCCTTTTCGTTTGCGCGGCGCTTGTTCGCGCGGCCTTGGTTTGCGCGGCTACAGCGGCAGTTCGTAGCTGCGCTTGACCACCTGGCTCGGCAGGTCGGTCTTGACGTTGGCGATGCCGTTGGCGCGGGTCAGGTGGGTGGTCTGGAAGCGGCGGTAGTCGTCGAGGTCGGCGACCACCACGCGCAACATCGCGTCGCATTCGCCGAGCACGATGTAGCACTCCATGACCTGGTCCAGCCGCTGCATCGCGGCGACGAAGCGATCGATGGTCTCCGCGTCCTGAGTCATCAGCCAGACCCGGGTGAACAAGGTCATCGACAGGCCGAGCCGGGCCGGGGCGAGCACGGCGACGTAGCGCTCGATCACCCCGGCCTCTTCCAGCAACCGGACCCGGCGCAGGCACGGCGAGGGCGACAGGCCGACCCGTTCGGCCAGCTCGGCATTGGCGATGCGGCCCTCGCGCTGGAGCACGCGCAGGATGCGGCGGTCGGTCTCGTCGAGGCGCATTGGAAGCTCCTGCGGCTATCGGCGTGGGTTCATGGCAGTTCCTGCCAATAATTCCGACAAACGCGCCATCCGCGCAACCCCATGCCGCCGCACCGGGCCGATCATGGCGGGCATGGACCTGCACACCGCCCTGCTCTTCTGCGCCACCGTGTTCCCGCTGATCTGCACGCCGGGGCCGGACATGCTGTTCGTCGCCTCGCAAAGCCTCGGCGGCGGCGCCGCGGCCGGGCTGCGCGCCACCGCCGGGGTCTGCGCCGGTTATCTGCTGCATTCGCTGCTGGCGGCGCTCGGGCTGGCGGCGTTGGTGGCGGCGTCGCCGCCGCTGTTCCAGGCGCTGCGCTGGATCGGCGTGGCCTATCTGGCGTGGCTGGCGTTCAAGCTGCTGCGTTCGGCGCTGCGGCGCGGCGCGCTCGACGCGCAGGCGGTCGAACGCGGCGGTCGGCGCGATGCGTTGCGCCGCGGCTTCCTGACCGCGGCGCTGAACCCCAAGGGGATGATGATCTACCTGGCGATCCTGCCGCAGTTCATGCGCGCCGATGCGCCGGCGGCGGCGCAGGCGGTCGCGTTGTCGGCCCTGTTCGTCGCCGGCTGCGCGCTGGTGTATGCGGCCTTGAGTCTGCTGCTGGGGCGCGGTGCGCGCGGCGGCTGCGCGACGACGCTCGGCGGTCGGCGGCGGCGCTGGATCGACGGCGTCGCCGGCGGGTTGATCGCGGCGGCGGCGGGGAAGCTGGCGTTGAGTTGAGTCGCCGCGGATGCGAGCGCGGCGACTGCAGGAGCGACGCGAGTCGCGACTGCGGCACCGCGCATGCGACGCAACCTCGCAACCCAGCGGTCGCGACTCGCGTCGCTCCTACAGTCGGCAACCCAACCACGCATCCACCATGAAAAACGGCGCCCTGGGGCGCCGTTTTCGCTTTCGCACCGCAAAGCCGTCAGTAACGCTCGTCCTCGTCGGACGCGTCGCGGCGGCCTTCCACGCCTTCCGGCGGCGGCGGCTGGTCGCCGACGGTCCACAGGCGTTCGAGCGCGTAGAACTCGCGCACGCGCGGCAGCATGACGTGCACGACCACGTCGCCGAGGTCGACCAGCACCCATTCGGCCTCGCGCTCGCCTTCCACGCCCAGCGGCATGACATCGAGGTTCTTGGCGAACTTGACGACTTCGTCGGCGATCGACTTGACGTGCCGGGTCGAGGTGCCGGAGGCGATCACCATGTAGTCGGTGACGCTGCTCTTGCCGCGCACGTCGATTTCCACGACATCCTTGGCCTTGAGTTCTTCCACCGCGGCATGGACCGTCTTGAGCAGCAGCTCGGTCGGCGGCGGCGGGTTCGGAAGCTGGGTCTTGATGACTTGGGCTTGGCTGGTCAAGAGGGTACGGCTCGTCGTTCGGAAGATATGTGCCGATTATACCCAAGGCCCCCGCGGCGGCGCGGCGGACCGCGCGCCGGGGCGTTCAGGCGGGCGTCGCGCCGCGGCCGGCGACGACGCCGTAGAGGCCGCATTCGCGGATGTAGGCGGCCACCGCCGGCGGCACGAATTCGTCCCAGGGCCGGCCGGCGGCGATGAATTCGCGCACCTGGCTGGCCGATTCGGCATGCAGCGGCTGCTTGAGCCGGTAGATGCGGCCGGCCGGGGCCTGGCGCAGGCCGGCCGGGTCGGCGGTCTCGCGACCGGGTGCGATGGCTTCGATCCGGGCCGCGTCGAGCGGGCTGCCCGGGCGCTCGGCGACGACGAAATGGGCCAGCCCGAACAGCGCCTGCCATTCACGCCATTTCGGCAAGTCGAGGAAGCTGTCGGCGCCGACCAGCAGCGCCAGCGGGCGCTCGGGACCGAACTCGGCACGCGCCTCGCGCAGAGTTTCGACGGTATAGGAGCGGCCTTCGCGCTGCAGTTCGCGCCGGTCCACGACCAGCCCGGTCTCGCGGGCCACGGCCAGGTCGAGCATGTGCGCGCGCTGGCGCGCGTCGGCGCCGGGCGCGGCGCGGTGCGGCGGGTCGGCGGCCGGCATCAGCCGCACCTGCGCGGCCAGCGCGTCGCGCGCGGCGCGGGCGACGGCGAGGTGGCCGTCGTGGATCGGGTCGAAGGTGCCGCCGTAGAAGACCGCCAGGCTCATCGCCGCCGCGCGCCGCTCAGTGCGCGGCGACCGCGAGCAGGCGCAGCGCGCGCGGCTCGGCCACCGCCAGCAGCAAGCGTTCCAGCGCGACCCAGGCGTCGCCGGCCTCGCGGCCCTTGGCCATGCGGTCCACGCGCCCGGCCTGGACCAGCAGCGCTTCCCAGCGGCGCGCGTCGTGGCGCTGCAGGGCGCGGCGGTACATCGGCTGTTTGGAGTCCCAGATGCGCTGGGCCTTGAATTCGGACGACAGGTTGCCGCCGCGCGCCGACACTCGCGCCAGCGCGGCGGTGCGCTGCAGTTCCATCACCACCATGCCGAGCAGCGCCGGCACCGCTTCGCCCTCGGCGCGCAGGCCGGCGAGCATGCGCGAGACCTGCGCGCCCTGCCCGTTCATGGCCGCGTCGAGCACCCGGAACACGTCGAAGCGCGCCGCGTCGGCGACCAGCGCCTGCATGCGCTCGACGGTCAGCGTTTCGCCGTCGGACAGCAGCGCCAGCTTGTCGACTTCCTGCGCGGCCGCGAGCAGGTTGCCCTCGACCCGGTCGGCCAGGCTCTGCACCGCGTCGCGGTCGGCGCGCAGGCCGCGCTGGCGCAGGCGGCGCTCGATCCATTCGGGCAGTTCGTGCGGTTTGATCGCCCAGGCCACGGACAGGTGGCCGATGCGGCCGACCGCCTCGCTCCACTTGCCGCCGTGCTGCTTGCTCCATTCGCCGGCGGTGATCAGCAGGCTCGCGTCGTGCGGCGGATCGGCGCAGAAGTCGGCGATGACCTCGGCGCCCTCCTTGCCCGGCTTGCCGCTGGGCAGGCGCAGTTCCAGCAGGCGTCGGCTGGCGAACAGGCTCGGCGCGCGGAAGCTCGCCGACAGCACGTTCCAGTCGGGCTCGCGCTGGTTGCCTTCGGCTTCGAACACTTCGCGCTCGCCGATGCCCTGGGCGCGCGCGGCGGCGCGCACGGCGTCGGCGGCTTCGAGCACGCGCAGCGGCTCGGGGCCGGCGATCAGGTAGGCCGGGCGCAGCGGTTCCTGGTCGAGTTGGGCGACCAGGCGTTCGGGGGTGAGTTCCATGACGGCGGCCTCGCGCGTCGGGCGCAGCGCGGCGGGCGGCTCAGCGCCGCTCGACGACCGCGCCGCGCTCGGTGACCGCGCCGATCCGGCGCAGCACCGCCGAGCTCATCTCGCGGCGCATTTCGCGCATCAGGATCTCGCGCTCGCCCTCGGTGCCGATCGCGTTGGTCGGGTTCGAGACGTAGTCGCGCGACAGCTCGATGCTCTGGCGCGGCACCAGCGGCTTGCCGTCGGACTTGCGCAGTTCGAACACCACCGCGTAGCGCAGGCTGTATTCCTGCACGCGGCCGAGTTCGTCGAGCGCGGCCGGGGTGTCGCCCCAGCGTTCCGACATCAGGTCCAGCACCGCCACCTCGGTCGAGCCGTCCTGGGCCGGCACCGCGCCGGCGCGGGTCAGGGCCTGGGCCAGCGATTCGGCCAGCGGGCTGTAGCGGTCCACCGAGACCACCCGCACCGGGCCGAGGTCCGGCGGCAGGGTCAGGGCCTGGCGCAACTGGAAGCCGCAGGCCGACAGGGCCAGCACGAGAGCCGCAAGCGACGTGCGGGCGAAAAGGGAGCGAGGCGTCATGGGACGAAGTCTGGACGAGGCGGCCGTGGGCAGCAATAGCGAAGGCTGAACCGTGCGACGCGGTGCGCGCGGACGCGCCGCGGGCGGTCCGGCGCCGCCGCGGCGGCGGCGCCGGCGCGCGGGCTCAACCGGCGACGATGTTGACGATCTTGCCCGGCACCACGATGACCTTGCGCACGCTCAGGCCTTCCAGGTACTTGGCCGCGTTCGGTTCGGCCAGCGCCAGCGCTTCGATCTCTTCCTTCGGCGCGCCGACCGCGACCTCGATGGTGCCGCGCAGCTTGCCGTTGACCTGCACCGCCAGGGTCGCGCTGTCGCGGGTCAGCGCGGCCGGGTCGGCCTGCGGGAAGGCGATGTCCTCCAGCAGGGTCTCGGCGTGGCCCAGCGTCTGCCACAGCGCGTGGCTGGTGTGCGGGGTGATCGGGTTCAGCAGCAGCACGATCGCCTCCAGCGCCTCCTGGCGCAGGGCGCGGCCGTTGCCGCTGGCGTCGTCGAACTTGTACAGGTGGTTGAGCAGTTCCATCACCGCGGCGATCGCGGTGTTGAAGCTGTGGCGGCGGCCGTAGTCGCTGCCGACCTTCTGCACGGTCTCGTGGACCTGGCGGCGCAGGGTCTTGTGCGCCGGGGTCAGCGCGGCCGCGTCGAGCGCCGGCGCGGGGCCGGCGTCGGCGTGGCGCTGCACCGCGGTCCACAGCCGGCGCATGAACCGCGCCATGCCTTCCACGCCGGCCTCGTTCCACTCCAGCGACTGGTCCGGCGGCGCGGCGAACATCGAGAACAGGCGCACGGTGTCGGCGCCGAACTTGTCGACCATCAGCTTGGGATCGACGCCGTTGTTCTTCGACTTGGCCATCTTCTCGATGCCGCCGATCTCCACCGGCAGGCCGTCGGCCTTGAGCGTCGCGCCGACGATGCGGCCGCGCTCGTCGCGCTGGACTTCGACGTCGGCCGGATTGATCCAGTCGGGCCGGCCGTCCGGCCGCGGGCGATAGTAGGTTTCCGCGATCACCATGCCCTGGGTCAGCAGGTTCACCGCCGGCTCGTCGCTGTCGACCAGGCCCTGGTCGCGCATGAGCTTGTGATAGAAGCGGAAGTACATCAGGTGCAGGATCGCGTGCTCGATGCCGCCGATGTACTGGTCCACCGGGGTCCAGTACTTGGCGCGCGCGTCGACCTGCTCGGCCGCGCCGGGCGAGGTGTAGCGCGCGTAGTACCAGCTCGACTCCATGAAGGTGTCGAAGGTGTCGGTCTCGCGCTCGGCCGCGCCGCCGCAGTTCGGGCAGGCGGTCTTGCGCCAGTTCGGGTCGGCCTTGATCGGCGAGGTGACGGCGCCGGCTTTGGCGAACGCGTCCTCGACGTCCTCGGGCAGCACCACCGGCAGTTGGTCTTCCGGCACCGGCACGTCGCCGCAGCTCGGGCACAGGATCACCGGGATGGGGCAGCCCCAATAGCGCTGGCGGCTCACGCCCCAGTCGCGCAGGCGGTAGTTGACCCGGCGGTTGCCGCGGCCTTCGGCTTCGAAACGCGCGGCCAGCGCGTCGAGCGCCTGCTGGAAGTCCATGCCGTCGTACTCGCCGGAATTCACCAGCCAGCCGCGTTCGTTCCACGGGCCCTGCTCGGCGATGCCGCGCTGGAATTCCTCGACCACCTGCACCGCCGCGCCGGTGTCGTACACGTCCAGCGCCGGCGCGCCGCCCAGCGCGCTGGTCATCGGGTCGGCGTGCGCGGACAGGTCGCGGCCGATCTCGGCCAGCGCGTCGCGCACCGCGTCGGGCACGATCACGGTCTTGATCGGCAAGTGATAGCGCTGGGCGAATTCCCAGTCGCGCTGATCGTGGCCGGGCACGGCCATGACCGCGCCGGTGCCGTAGTTCATCAGCACGAAGTTGGCCACGTACACCGGCACCTGTTCGCCGGTGACCGGATGCACCGCGCGCAGGCCGGTGTCGCGGCCGCGCTTTTCCTGGGTTTCCAGCTCGGCCTCGGACACGCCGCCCTGGCGCAGTTCGGCGATGAAGGCGGCCAGGTCCGGATCGGTCTGCGCGGCGTGCGCGGCCAGCGGATGCTCGGCGGCGACCGACACGTAGGTCACGCCCATCAGGGTGTCCGGGCGGGTGGTGAACACCACCAGATTGTCGAGCGCGGCATCGACCGGGCGGCCGTCGGCTTCGACCACGTCGAAGCGGATCTCCAGGCCTTCGCTGCGGCCGATCCAGTTGCGCTGCATGGTCTTGACCGCATCCGGCCAGCCCGGCAGCGCGTCCAGGCCGTCGAGCAGTTGCTGGGCGTAGTCGGTGATCTTGAGGAACCACTGCGGGATTTCGCGCTTTTCCACCAGCGCGCCGGTGCGCCAGCCGCGGCCGTCGACGACCTGCTCGTTGGCCAGCACGGTCTGGTCGACCGGGTCCCAGTTCACCACCGAGTTCTTGCGGTAGGCCAGGCCCTGCTTCATCAGCCGCACGAACATGCGCTGCTCGTGCACGTAGTAGTCCGGCGTGCAGGTGGCGAATTCGCGCGACCAGTCGATGGCGTAGCCCATGGTCTTGAGCTGCGCCTTCATGTGGGCGATGTTGGCGTAGGTCCACTTGGCCGGCGCGGTCTTGTTCTTGATCGCGGCGTTCTCGGCCGGCAGGCCGAACGCGTCCCAGCCCATCGGCTGCAGCACGTTGAAGCCGGTCATGCGCTTGTAGCGGCTGATCACGTCGCCGATGGTGTAGTTGCGCACGTGGCCCATGTGCAGCGCGCCGGACGGGTACGGCAGCATCGACAGGCAGTAGTACTTGGGCTTGGCCGAGTTCTCGTCGACCTCGAACGCGCGGGTCTGGTCCCAGTAACGCTGGGCGGCGGCCTCGAGGGCGGCCGGCTCGAAGGGCCTGGAGTCGTTCTGGGGGTCGTGCGGGGCGGGGGCGGCGGCGTCGGACACAGGCGTGGCGGTGGCGATGGGGCAGGACCGGCAAGCCTACCGCAGCGCACAAAAGCCCGCCACGCATGGCGCCGTCCGCGGCCCGCCGCGGGATGGCCGGCAGCGGCGGCGCGACCGCCGGCGCGCGGTTTGCGCGGCGGCCCCGCCCGGGTATGGGAAGATGAGCCGGTCGGACCGCCCCCCGAGCCCGCCTTGGCCCAGCCCTCGCCGCCCGCGTCCCCCACCCCACCGCCGCCGTCGCGGCTGGCCTCGCGCTATCGCGCGTACCGGCTGCCGGCGTTCGTGCTGGCGGCGGCGCTGCTGGCCGCGGTCGGCGTGGCGACCGTGGCCGGCCTGCGCAGCTTCGCCAACAGCGCCGAGTGGGTCGAACACTCCTACCAGGTCATCGCCGAGATCGAATCGACCCTGGCCGCGACCCGCACGGTCGAATCCAGCGCGCGCGGCTACCGCCTGACCGATCGCCCGGCCCTGCACGCCGAGTACCTGGCCAGCATCCCCGCGGCGCTGAACCATTCCTCCGAACTGATCGCGCTGACCCGCGATAATCCGCGCCAACACCGCCTGGCCCGCGACGTCGAGCGGCGCGTGCGCATGCGTCTGGCCGAGATCGACCGGCTGCTGGAAATGCACATGCGCGACCCGCAGCAGGCCCGGCTCAGCAGCCAGACCAGCCACGGCGCCGAGCAGATGCGCGCGCTGACCGCGGTCGCCGACGCCATGCGCGAATACGAGCGCGCCCTGCTCAGCGCGCGCGACGCGCGCACCGAGCGCAATGCGACCCTGCTGACCGCGCTGGTGATCGGCGGCCTGCTGCTGGCGCTGGGCCTGCTGGCGCTGCTGATGCTGAACCTGTGGCAGGAGAACAAGCGCAGCCGCGCGCTGGAACGCGAAAGCCGGCAGGCGCTGGCCGAACTGGAAGCCTCCGCCGCCGAACGCCAGCGCCTGACCGAGCGCCATCGCAGCCTGAGCCACTACGCCGGCCTGCTGCAGAGCTGCCAGACCCTGCAGGAAGCGATGGACATGACCGCCCACGTCATCGCCGACCTGATCCCGGAATTCGGCGGGCGCTGCTACATCCTGCGCGCCTCGCAGAACCTGGCCGAGACCGCCGCGCGCTTCGGCCGCGAAGCCATCGCCAGCGCCGACCTGCTGCATCCCGACGATTGCTGGGCGCTGCGCCGCGGCCGCACCCACCGCAGCCAGGCCCACGACGGCGGCGTGCGCTGCGCCCACCTCGCCCGCGCCGAAGCCGGCGCCGACAGCGGCGGCGATCCGCGCTGGAGCCTGTGCGTGCCGCTGATGGCGCAGAACACCTCGCTCGGCCTGCTGTGCCTGAGCGGCGAGCGCCCGCCGCGCGAGGCCGACCTGGCGCTGATCCAGTCCATCGCCGAACAGCTCAGCCTGGCCGTGGTCAACCTGCAACTGCGCGAGACCCTGCGCGTGCAGTCGCTGCGCGATCCGCTGACCGGGCTGTTCAACCGCCGCTATCTGGAAGAGAACCTGCAGCGCGAACTGCTGCGCTGCCAGCGGCGCAAGCTGCCGCTGTCGGTGCTGATGCTCGACGTCGACCACTTCAAGCGCTTCAACGACACCCACGGCCATGCCGCCGGCGACGCGCTGCTGGCGCGGGTCGGGCAGCTGATGCAGGAACTGGTGCGCAACGAGGACATCGCCTGCCGCTACGGCGGCGAGGAATTCACCATCGTCCTGCCCGAGGCCGACGCCGCCGCGGCGATGCAGCGCGCCGAGCAGATCCGCGCGGCGATCGCGGCGACCACGATCGTCCACCTGCGCCAGACCTTCGGCCCGGCGACCTGCTCGATCGGCCTGGCCACCTCCGTCGGCGACCGCGACACGCCGCAGCAGTTGCTGCAGGCCGCCGATGCGGCGCTGTACCGGGCCAAGGCCGAAGGCCGCGACCGGGTCGTCGACGCCAACACGCCGGCCGCCGCCGACGCCTGAAACCGGCGGTGCGCGGGCGCGGGACGGGATACCACCGCGCCCCGTTCGGCCGCTGCCGCCGCGCTGCGCGACGAACGCGTCGCGACGCAAGCTTCTCTCTCCTGCGACGACCCGGGGCGGCGAACCGCCCCGGGCCGCGCTGGCGCGCCGTAGCGCGCCGGGTCAGACGCAGACGCGGGCGACCGGCTTGCCGTCCTTGTCGTACAGCAGCTTCTCGGTCTTGCCGATCGGGCACGGCACCGGCAGTGGCTTGAAGATCTGGGCGCTGGCGTGAGTGGCGAAGGCCAGCAGGCCGGCGACGGCCAGGGCCGCGAGGAAACGCGATTTGCTCATGGGTGGTTCGACTCGCTGGGCGAACCGGAAATCGACTGGCGATGACGTCGGAAGCCCCGGTCCGTATGGCTTCCCGCCGGCGCCCACCTTGCGCAAGCGCTGCCGCGCTGGCAAGTGCGGTCGCTCAGGGCCTGGCGGTTTTTTGGCCAAACCCGTTAAAGAATCGTAACCGCGCGGCCCCATCGCAACGACTCACGCGACGGATGCGCCGACCCTACGCCAGCGTGCGGCGGCGATGCGCTCAGCCGGCCTGCGGCGCTGGCGACGACACGCTCGTCGATGCGCAGGTCCACTGCAGCGAACCGTCGGCCTGCGGCACGGCGACGAGGTTTTCGCCGGTTCGGCAGATCACCGGCGTGTACTTGGCCTGCTTGCCGCGGTCGGTGCCGCTGTTGCCCTCGCCGGCCCAGGCCGCGCCGCAGGCCGCCAGCGCCAGCAGCGCGAGCGCCGCCATGGTCGTGTCGCGCATCGTCGTTCGCTCCTTCGATCGCCGCGCGAGCCGCGGCGCTGCGTCCAGCCTGCGCGTTCGCCGCGACCGCGGCAAGTGCGCGCGCGGCGTCGCCGCGCGGGCCGTCGCGTCGCCGGATCGGCGCCGGATCGACGCCGCTGCGAGCGATGGCCTAGCCCGTTCGTCACGTTGACCTTCGGCCCGCGCGGCTTGCATGCTGGCCCGGCCCGGCGGCCGCGCGGGGGGGAATCGCGACGCGGCGCCGCGCACTCGAAAGTTCTGCGTTTCCCATTCGCGCGACGCGGCACGGACGGCGCCTCGCGGCCGCGGGCCTGCGCCCGCCACACGCCTCGCCCGCCCAAGACGGAACCGACCCGACCATGATCCGACCGCACGCCGCCGCACCGCTCGCCCTCGCCGTCCTGTCCTGCCTGTTCGCCGCCGCCGCGCAGGCCGCGCCGACACCGGCCGAACCCACCGCGCTGCGCTGCGGCAAGCTGTTCGACGCGCGCAGCGGCAAGCTGCTCGGCGCCCACACCATCACCGTGCGCGACGGCAAGATCGCGCAGGTGCAGGCCGGCCTCAACGACGTCGCCGGCGCGCGCGCGGTCGATCTGTCGCAGCACACCTGCACCCCGGGCTGGACCGACCTGCACGTGCACCTGGGCGGCCAGTCCAGCGCGCAGAGCTATTCCGAAGGCTTCCGCCTCGACCCGGTCGACTTCGCCTTCCGCGCGGTCGGCTACGCCAACAAGACCCTGATGGCCGGCTTCACCAGCGTGCGCGACCTCGGCGGCGAAGTCAGCCCACACCTGCGCGACGCGATCAACCAGGGCCTGGTCAGCGGCCCGCGCATCTGGGCGGCGGGCAAGTCCATCGCCACCACCGGCGGCCACGCCGATCCCACCAACGGCATGAACGATGCGCTGTCGCACCTGATCGGCCCGCCCGGCCCGACCGAAGGCGTGATCAATTCCATCGACGACGCCCGCCAGGCGGTGCGCCAGCGCTACAAGGAAGGCAGCGACGTCATCAAGATCACCGCCACCGGCGGCGTGCTGTCGTACGCCAAGTCCGGCGACGCGCCGCAGTTCACCGTGGACGAAGTGAAAGCCATCGTCGACACCGCTAAGGACTACGGTTACCGCGTCGCCGCGCACGCGCACGGCGAGGAAGGCATGAAGCGCGCGGTGCTCGGCGGCGTCACCAGCATCGAGCACGGCACCTACATGAGCCCGGAAGTGATGTCGCTGATGAAGCAGCGCGGGACTTGGTACGTGCCGACCGTCTACGCCGGCCGCTTCGTCGCCGACAAGGCCAAGATCGACGGCTACTTTCCCGACGTGGTCCGGCCGAAGGCGGCGCGGATCGGCGCGATGATCCAGCAGACCGCGGCCAGCGCGTACAAGAACGGGGTCAAGATCGCGTTCGGCACCGACATGGGCGTGGGCCCGCACGGCGACAACGCGCGCGAGTTCGTCTACATGGTCGAAGCCGGCATTCCGGCGGCGGTGGCGCTGCAGGCGGCGACGATCCGCGCGGCCGAAGTGCTCGGCGTCGAGGATCAGGGCACGATCGAGACCGGCAAGCGCGCCGACATCGTCGCGGTCAAGGGCGATCCGATCGCCGACATCAACGCGGTGCTGGACGTGGCGTTCGTGATGAAGGACGGCACGGTGTACAAGCAGGCGCTGTAAGCGCGGCGGGGCGTGTCGAAAAACCCGGTCGCGCAGGCGGCCGGGTTTTTTATTGCGGCGGGGACGGCGCGGATGTCGCGACCTGGGCCGAAAGCGTCGGGCCTGAAGGCCCTCCCACAACCGCCGGTCAGAGCGCCGGCTGTTGTGGGCAAGCCGTGTCGCCGTTGCGAGAGGGCCTTGTCGCTTTTTTGGGAAGGCCTTGTCGCTGCTGTGAGAGCACTTTGCCGCTGTTGCAAGAGGGCTTTGTCGCTGTTGTGGGAGGCCTTGCGGCTTTCGTGGGAGGGCCTTCAGGCCCGACGCTCTCCGCTCCGCTCGCCGCGCCCTTTGCACACCGGCTTCACGCCCGCGATCCCAATTCCGGCCATCGCGCCGCCGCCCGGCCCGCGCGCGTGAGCCCGGTCACGGCGAACGGCGGCGCGGCCGTGCCATAACCCAAGCGGTCGCCCGCACCGTCTGGCGCGCGACGCCTCGATCCGCAGCCGGCAAGCAGCCGCCTCACCCAACGCCGCTCGCCCCATCCATTCCGCCGCCACCGCTGAAAAGGAATTCGCCGATGCCATCGCCGCTCCGCGCCATCGCGCCGCGCCGCGCGCACGGACGCCCGCGCTGATCGATCGCTTCCATGCCGATGCCGCAGCAAGGTCAGCCGCGGGTGCGCCCGCGGCAGGCGCCGATTACGACCGACCTTGCTGCGGCGCCGGCGCCCGACGTGGGCGCCGCCCGCGTCCGCGGCGCATCGCCCGCAACCACCGGCAACGAAAGGACTCGACCATGACCCTGCGCCCCGTCTTGCCGCTGCGACGCGCGTCGGTCGCGCTCGCCGTCGCCGCGTTCGCTTGCGGCTACGCCGCGGTGTCGGCCGCCGCTGCGCCCTGCCCCTGCTTCGCCGAGCAACGTCAGTGCCTGGCCGACGCGGCCTCGGCGCCGGAACGGCGCATGTGCAAGCTGGAGTTCGATCGCTGCATGCAACGCGCCTGCCCGACGCCGCCCGCGCGCTGAGCGCGGCGCGTCAGCGCGGCGCGCGCGCCGCGGCTAGGTACGCCGCCAGCCACGCCAGCAAGGCCACCCGCTGCGCCGGCGCCGCCGGCACCAGGCGCGCGTCGGCCGCGATCACCGCCAGGCCCACCACCGCGGCCGCGGCCAGCGCGATCGCGCCGAAGCGGCGCCACGCCGGCGCGGCCAGCGCGCTCCAGGCCAGCAACGCCGCGCCCGGCGCGAACGCCAGCCACCACAGCAGCCAGGCCAGCGCGTGCAGGCGGCTGGCCTGCGCGTCGAGGTCCCGCGGATCGAGCACGACGATGCCCTGCGCCGCCCACGCCAACGCCGACCACAGCCACAGCCATGCGCCGATCCGCGCCAGCGCGCGCTGCCCGCGCGCGGCCTCGGCCAGGCGCCAGGCCACCCACGCCAGGACCAGCCCCGGCCCGACATAGCCCAGCAAGTTGAACGCCAGCGCGCGCGGGATGCCGCGCGCGCCGAGCAGGCCGGGCGGGTGCTGCCAATGCGAATAGCCCTCCAGCGCCGCGCCGAAACCGAGCAGCGCGGCCACGCAACACAGCGCGGCGGCCAGCGCCAGCGCGAACGCGCGCGCGTCGCCGGCGGCGCGCGGCGCGGCGGCGGACTTCGCGCGCGCGGACTTGCCGCCGGACGATGTCGGATCGGCCGATGTCGTGCCGGCGGACGCCGCATCCGCGGACCTGGCGCCGGCCGACGTCGATGCCGGGCCCGCGGAACGCGCGCCGGCGGATTTGGGTGAGGCCTTCATCGCGACATGCTAGCGTGCGCGGCTCGCGGCGCGCTTGCCTCGCGCCGCCCGCGTCCCCACCTGTAGGGACGAATCCGCTATCGAGTCCACGAGCCCGCCGATGACCGCCCACGCCGCCACGCCCCACGTATTCGACGCCACCACCGAAGGTTTCCAGCAGGACGTGCTGCAAAAGTCGCTGCAGGTGCCGGTCCTGATCGACTTCTGGGCCGACTGGTGCCAGCCCTGCAAGACCCTGGGCCCGATCCTGGAAAAGCTGGCCGGCGAATACAACGGCGCGTTCGTGCTGGCCAAGGTCGACGTCGAGGCCGAGCAGCAGCTCGGCGCCGCGTTCCAGATCCGCTCGATCCCGACCGTGTACCTGATGAAGGACGGCCAGCTGGTCGACGGCTTCGCCGAAGCGCTGCCGGAAAGCGTGGTGCGCGAATTCCTCAAGTCGCACGGGATCGAGCCGGCCGCAGCCGCCGAGCCGGAGCCGGTCGAGGCCGCGCCGGTCGACCCGCACGCCGAAGTCGTGCGCCTGCGCCGCGAAAGCGCCGAGCAGCCCGACAAGCCCGAGCTCAAGCTCGACCTCGCCCTGGCCCTGCTCGCGACCGGCGCGCAGGCCGAGTCGGAACAGCTGCTCGACGCGCTGCCGGCCAACCTCGCCACCGACGACCGCACCGTACGCGCCCGCGCCAAGCTCGGCTTCCTCGCCGTGGTCCGCGACGCGCCGCCGGCGGCGACCCTGGAAGCGACCCTGGCCGCCACGCCGGAGGACTCCCAGGCCCGCTACCTGCTCGGCGCACGCCTGATCGCCGCCGGCCAGGACCAGGCCGGGCTGGAGCAACTGATCGAACTGCTGCGGCGCGACCGCACGTTCCAGGAAGGCCTGCCGCGCAAGGCGCTGATCGATGCGTTCCGGGTGGTCGCGGACGAGGACCTGGTCGGCGTGTACCGGCGCAAGATGTCGGCGTTGCTGTTCTAAGCGCCCAGGCTCGGGGCTCGGGGCTCGGGGCTCGGGGCTCGGGGCTCGAGATCGAGATCGGGATCGGGATCGGGAGACGCAATCACTGGCCTCCCGTCGCCCAACCCCTCATCTGCTCTCGCCATCCACCCCAGCCCGCTGCTTTCGCCATCCATCCCAACCCGTCATTCCGGCGAAAGCCGGAACCCATTTTGACTTTGCTCTTTGCGGTGGCGGAAAACGCAAAAGCCAAATCAAAATGGGTTCCGGCTTTCGCCGGAATGACGGACCGGGGAAGCTCTCCTCGGAGTGACGGACCGGGGGAAGCTCTCCTCGGAATGACGGTTGGGAAAGCTCTCCCCGGAACGACGCGGCGAAGAAGCTCTCCCCGGAACGCCGGGCAAGGAAACGCGGCCGACCACCCCACTCACCGCCACGGCTTCAACAATACGCATCCGTATGGCAGACTGCCCGCGCCTCCCTCCAGCCTTGCGCGCATGAAAGCCAGCACCCTGCGATTCGGCCTCAACCTGTGGCCGCCGTTCCTGTTCACCGGCGTGCACGTCGCCGCGATCTCGCCCGACTACCGCCACGCCGCGGTCGAACTGCGCATGCGCCCGTGGAACCGCAACTACGTCGGCACCCACTTCGGCGGCAGCCTGTTCGCGATGACCGACCCGTTCTGGATGCTGCTGGCGATGAACGCGCTGGGCCGCGACTACATCGTCTGGGACCGCGCCGGCGGCATCGAATTCCTCAAGCCCGGCCGCGGCACCGTGACCGCGCGCTTCGACCTGTCCGACGAAATCCTGGACGAACTGCGCGCGGCCACCGCCGGCGGCGACAAATACCTGCGCTGGTTCGACAACGACATCGTCGACGCCAGCGGCGAGACCGTCGCCAAAGTCCGCAAACAGCTCTACGTGCGGCGCAAGCGCGACCGCTGAGCGGCCGACGCGGCCGGCTTGGCGCATTCGCGACCCGCGTCGCCATTCCCCATCGCGCCCTGCGGTATGGAAGCCCTGTCAGAAACCACGCCTGGGCCCCACTCAGGCTTGTAAACGCGGGCACTTAAAAGCCACACTAATCGTCACGCGGGCACTGCCGCAGCGTTATGCTGCGCAGTCGCGACACGGGGCCGCGAATGTCCAACAGCACAATTCCATTTGATGCCCAACGCGCGCCGATGCCGGAGATCGCCGGCTATCGATTGCGCGAGATCATCAATCACGGCGGCTCGTCCACGGTCTACCTGGGCGAGCAAAGCGCATTGGGGCGCGAGGTCGCGATCAAGATCATGCTGCCGCACGCGTTGGCCGACGAGGTCAGCCGGCGCCGCTTCGAGAACGAAGTGCGCACCATCGCGCGGCTGGAACATCCGCACGTGGTCAGCATCCACGAAGTCGGCCGCACCCGCGACGGGCTGCCGTACTACGCCATGCCCTACCTGCCGCGCGGCCACCTGGGCAAGCGCATCGAGCAGGGCTTTGCGCGCGGCGAGGCCGACGTCATCGCCATCGCCGAACCGTTGCTGGCGGCGCTGGAATACGCCCACGCGCGCGGCGTGGTGCATCGCGACGTCAAGGCCGAGAACGTGCTGTTCGACAACTCCGAACGGCCGCTGCTGGCCGACTTCGGCATCGCCCTGCGCCGCGGCTTCGGCGCGCGCATGACCGCGACCGGCCTGGCCGTCGGCAGCACCGCCTACATGGCGCCGGAGCAGGCCCGCGGCGAGGAAGTCGACGGCCGCGCCGATCTCTACAGCCTCGGCGTGCTGATCTGGGAAATGCTGACCGGCCGGCTGCCGTTCGAGGCGCCCGACGCGCTGTCGATGGCGGTGATGCACGCGCAGAACCCGATCCCGAAACTGCCGCCGCCGCTCAAGCACTGGCAGCGCTTCATGAACCGCGCCCTGGCCAAGCCGCCCGAGCAGCGCTTCGAAAACGCCGCCGAGATGGCCCAGGCGATGACCGAGATCAAGCAGCGCGGCCAGCTCAGCGGCGTCGGCCGCGCGATGGTCGCGCTGCGCCCGCTCAAGCGCTGGGCCACCCCGGCCTGGGCCGGGCTGGCGGTGGCCGCGGTCGGCGTGGTCGTGGTCGGCTTCGGCCTCAACCGGGTCGAGAAGGACGGTTTCTTCCGCGCCGAGCCCAAGCCCGCCGCCAGCGCCGCGGCGCCGGCCGCGCCCGACCCGACCCAGGCGATGATGGCGCCGCTGCCGCAGGCGCCGCTGCAGGATTCGCTGCAGGCCGCGCGCGGCTACATCGCCGACGGCCGCCTGGCCGCGCCGGCCGACGCCAACGCCTACAACAGCTTGCTCACCGCCTGGCACCTGGACAGCACCAACCCGGAAGTGGCGGTGGTGGTCGAGGAACTCACCCAGGCCTTCGGCGAAGCGCTCGCACGCGACCTGCGCGAGGGCCGCGACCCGCAGGCGCGCCAGCACCTGGTCAACGCCACCGCGCTGGGCCAGCAGACCGGCACCGCCGACTCGCCGGCGCAGCGCGCGCTGCGCGAGAAGGCCGCGCAGGCGCTGCAGGCGCGGCTGGACCAGGCCGCGCGCCGCGGCGACGGCGGCGACGCCGGCAAGGTGATCGCGCTGGCCGACGAATTCGCCCTGCCGCGCACGGTTTCGACCAAGCTGATCGCGCAGGCGCGCGGCATCGCCGGCGACGGCACGGTCGCGCGCGGCGCGGTCGCCGCCACCGCGGCGGCGCCGGCGGCGAGCGTGGCGGTCAGCTTCAACCCGCGCCCGGTCAGCCGCGGCGAGTTCGCCCGCTTCGCCAGCGCCAACCAGCGCTCGCCGGCGCTGTGCCGCGAACGCGCCTCGCTGCTGCGGGTGCTGGCGCCGAAGGACTGGAAGGCGCCGGGCTTCGACCAGACCGAATCCGAGCCGGTGGTGTGCGTGTCGATCGCCGACGCGGAGGCCTACGCGCAGTGGTACAGCCAGCAGACCGGCCGCCGCTACCGCCTGCCGACCGCCGAGGAAGCCCAGCGCATGCCGGTCAACGGCGGGCGCTCGCTGTCGATGTGGTCGGCCGACTGCGGGCGCAACTGCCAGCAGCGCCAGGTCGGCGGCAACTCCTGGCGCAGCGCGCAGGCGCAGCGGCCGCTGAGCGCGGGCCGCGGCTACGACGACGTCGGCTTCCGCTTGGTGCGCGAGCGCTGAGGCCCGCCGGCCGCGGCGGATGTTTGTGAAGCCCTCCCTCGCGGAGGGCTTGTGCTTTTTGCGACAGGGCTGCGGCTTCGGGAAAGAGGACTTCTGCTTTCGCGGGAGGGTCTTCAGGCCCGATGCCTTTCGCTCAGGTCGCGAACGCCTGACCGCAAAGCATCGGGCCTGAAGGCCCTGCCACAGAAGCCCAATGCAATGGCCCGGGCACTGAAGGCCCGCCGCAGGCAACTCCCGGCGCGCGCGCTCCCCTACAATCCGCGCCATGCGCCCGCCGAATCTGCAACGCCTGTTCCTCTCCGGCCTGTTGACCCTGCTGCCGATCTGGCTGACCTGGGTCGTGGTCAAGTTCGTGTTCGTGCTGCTGTCGGACATCAGCAAGCCCTTGGTGGAGCCGCTGTTGCGGGACGTCGCCCTCGCCCATCCGCAGGCGCTGGGTTGGCTCGGCTCCGAGTGGGTGCAGACCGCGCTGGCGCTGATCGCCACGGTCGCGGTGATCCTGCTGACCGGCGCGCTGGCCCGGCGCGTGGTCGGCCAGACCCTGCTGCGCTGGTTCGAATCGCTGATCCGCCGCATCCCGCTGGCCAGCACCATCTACGGCAGCGCGCGGCAACTGCTGGACATCCTGCAGACCAAACCCGACGGCACCCAGCGCGTGGTGCTGGTCGACTTCCCGCATACCGAGATGAAGTCGATAGGTTTCGTCACCAAGGTCATGCGCGAGGAAGGCAGCGGCCGCGAGCTGGCCGCGGTGTACGTGCCGACCACGCCGAACCCGACGTCGGGTTATCTGGAAATCGTGCCGGTGGAGAAGATCACCCCGACCGACTGGAGCGTGGACCAGGCGATGAGCTTCATCATTTCCGGCGGCGCGGTGTCGCCGGCGACGATTCCCTTCTCCGTGCCCTCCGCGGCCGCCGCGACCGCGGCCGCGCCCGACAAGGACGCCCCATGAACCGACGTTCCGCGTTTTCCTTCTGCCTCGCCGCCGCGCTGGCGCTGCCGTTCGCCGCGGCCGCCGCCGCGCTGACCCCGCACCCGGTCGCGCTCGACGACGGCCGCAGCTTCAGCCTCGACCTGCCGGCGGACCTGGAGATCGTGCCGGTGGTGCAAGGGCTCAAGCGCGTGCGCTTCTTCGCCCGCAGCCCCGACGGCCGCCTGTTCGTCACCGACCTGCACGACCTCAGCGACAACAAGCTCGGCCGGGTCTACGCGCTCGACGGCTGGGACGAGAAGCGCGAGCGCTACGCCCAGGTGTCGGTGTACCTGGACAAGCAGCGCAATCCCAACAGCGTCGCCTTCCACACCGACGCCCGCGGCCAGCAATGGCTGTACGTGGCCAACACCGACAAGCTGCTGCGCTATCGCTACCGCAACGGCGACGTGAAGCCTTCCTCCGAACCCGAAACGCTGGCGACCTTCCCCGACTACGGCCTGAGCTACAAGTACGGCGGCTGGCACCTGACCCGCAGCCTGGCCTTCGGCGGCGGCAAGCTCTATGTCGCGGTCGGCAGCAGCTGCAACGCCTGCGTGGAAAAGGAAGAAGTGCGCGCGGCGATCCTGCAGATGAATCCCGACGGCAGCGGCCAGCGCACCTACGCGCGCGGCCTGCGCAACGCGGTCGGGCTGCTGTACCGCGACGGCCAGCTTTATGCCACCAACCAAGGCTCCGACCACCTCGGCGACGACAAGCCCGACGAGACCATGTTCGCGGTCAAGGACGGCGCCGACTACGGCTGGCCGTATTGCTACTTCAGCCGCGGCAAGGTGCTCGCCGATCCGAAGTTCCCGCGCAAGCAAGGCTGCGCGACGGTGCCCAAGACGTTCGCGTATTTCCCCTCGCACGCCTCGGCGCTGGGCCTGACCTGGTTCCCCGCCAGCGACGGCGGCCAGTTGCGCGACGAGTTCGCGGTGGCGCTGCACGGCTCCAGCAAGCTCAAGCTCGGCCACGGCTACCGCATCGTCCGCGTCGGCGCCGACGGGCGCGCGCGCGGCGATCTGGTCGCCGGCTTCCTGCAGGACGGCAAATCGGTCGGCCGGCCCTGCGACGTGCTCGCGCTGGGCCGCGACAGCTTCCTGTTCACCGACGACAAGTCGGGCGTGATCTACAAGGTGAGGCCGAAGCGGTGAGCGCCGGCGAGAACACCATCGCGTTCGCCAGCGGCCAGGGCACGCGCACGCTACAGGACCGCTCGCTGCGTCTGTTCATCGTGCTGTCCTCGTTCTTCTGCGTGAACGCGGCGCTGGCCGAGTTCATCGGGGTCAAGATCTTCGCCCTGGAAGACACGCTCGGGATCGCGCCGCTGCAGTGGAACCTGTTCGGCCAGACCGGCTCGCTGAACTTCACCGCCGGCACCCTGTTGTGGCCGGTGGTGTTCCTGATGACCGACGTCATCAACGAATTCTTCGGCCGCCGCGGCGTGCGGCTGATTTCGTGGCTGGCGGCGATGCTGATCGCCTACGGTTTCCTGTTCGCCTTCGCCGCGATCGCGCTGGCGCCGGCGGGCTGGTGGGTCAAGGCCGCGCAGGCGCAGGGCGTGCCGGACTACCAGGCCGCGTTCGCGGCGATCTTCGGCCAGGGCATGTGGAGCATCGGCGGTTCGCTGGTCGCGTTCATGCTCGGCCAGCTGATCGACGTGGCGGTGTTCCACCGCATCCGCAGCGTCACCGGCGACAAGCACATCTGGCTGCGCGCGACCGGCTCGACCGCGGTGTCGCAGCTGGTCGACAGCTTCGTGGTGCTGTACATCGCGTTCGTGCTCGGCCCGCAGCACTGGCCGATCCCGCAGTTCCTGGCGATCAGCACGGTCAACTACGGCTACAAGATGCTGGCCGCGTTCGCGATGATCCCGTTGATCTATCTGTTGCGGGTGTGGATCCACGGCTACCTAGGCCACGAGCGGGCCAAGCAACTGCGCGACGAAGCCGCGGCGGACTGAGCCGAGGGACTTCAGCGCTCGAGCAGGAAGGCCTTCGCAGCATGTGGGAGGGCCTTCAGGCCCGACGCTTTCCGCTCATATCGCCGCGATCCATCGCACTACACTCGCACCCGCGCAGCGAACCCTCAGTAATCGCGCGCCTCATCGAACCACCCCAGCGCCTGCTCCTCGCCGACGCCCAGCGCCGCCACATGGGCCAGCTGGCTGAACTGCCACACCGCCTCGCCGATGTCCTCGCGCTCGCCGGTTTCGATGCCCTTGAGGTCGTTGAAGTGCGCGGCGAACGCGACGACGGCCGCCTTCGCCGCTGCCGCGTCGCCGGCCTGTTCCAGCGCCTGCAATGCCGTGTCGTACGCGGCGTTCGCCGCCTTGGCGTTGCGGCCGCTCCAGCCGGCGAACGGCCGTCCATACTCGCGCTGCCACCACTCGGGCTTGCGCAACTGGCTCACCGCAGCGTAGTCGCTCCACTCGCGCATCTTGGCGCGCGCCTTGAGCTGGGTCTTGAGCGTTTTGCCGGCGGCGTCGTCGACGTTGTAGGCGATGAAGCGGTCGAGCTTCGGCCACGCGTCGAGCGGCGGCAGGCCGTCGAGCTGCGGCGCGAAACGGATCTCCAGGCTGTCGAGGTCCGTCAGTTTCGCCAGCGCGTCCCAATCGCTGAAGCCGCCCCACAGCGACAGGCTCCGCAGCGCGGCGAAGCGCTCGATGCCGGCGAGCGAGATCGGCTGGCCGAGCGGGCCGGCGTGCAGCGACAGCGACGTCGCCGCGTGCAGCAGGCCCAGGTCGGGCAAGGCGTACGGCGTGTCGCTGCGGCGGCGCGACAATGCCGGCAGCAGCGACAGCGAACGCGGCGCCGCGCCCATTGCGGTGAAGCGCGAGAGATCGCCGTACAGGCCGAGGCTGCTGCGTTCGGGCAAGGTCAGCCGCAGGTGGCCGGAGACCTCGTCGAGCCGGATCTGCAACGAGCGGATGTCCGCGCCGCCGCCATCGACGGCGCGCGCATCGGCGAACGCCGGCGCCCAGGTGAATTGCTCGATGCCGCGCCGCTGCGACCAGGCGAAAAACCCGCTGTCGTTGCCGCGATAGTCGATATAGCGCGGCCACGGCGAACCCGCGGGCGTGGCGAACGGCTCGAACGCGCGCCACTGGATCGCCTCGTCCGCGGCGACGTGCAGGTCGGCCTTCTTGCCCATGCGCGCCGGGCCGAGGATCAGATTGCCGCGGCCGGGCTCGATGGTCAGCACGTGGCTGCGCGTGGCGGTCAGGTCGAGCCGGTAGCGGCCCGGATCGCTGACCGAACCGGCGGGGCGATCGGACACATCGATGGGTGCGGACATGCGCTGCTCCTGGTTGCCTCTTCGCGATCCATTCGGCGGGCGCCGCGAAAGCCCGGGCGCCAAACGCGGCCGGATGCGGCCGGATGCGGCCGGACGAGGCCGGACCGAGCGGAATCGAGTCGTCTCGGGCCCCGCCCGGGCCGAATTGGCGCGCGCGTGGATTCTTCGACAATCCACCGCCGTTGTCACGGCGCCGGGCCGCGCGCCGCGGCCGCCATGACCTTCGGCCCATGCCCCGCCCTTCGGCGCGCGCGAGCCTGCGGGTCCATACGTCCGGATCGACCTCATGACCGCCTCCCCGACCCGCGCGTCCGCGCGCCCGGCCGCGCCGCTGCTCGGCGCGTCCCTGCTCGCCGCCGCCCTGGCCCTCGCCTTGCCCGTCGCGGCGTTCGCCGCGCCCGCCGCCGCCGCGCCCTCGCCCGGCGTCATCGTGGAGACCAAGGCCGCCAAGCTCACCCGCCTGTACGAGCAGTACTGGGAAGAGAACCTCAAGCTCAACCCGCTGATGGCCACCCAGCAGGGCGATCCGCGCTACAACGACCAACTGCCCAACATCGCCGGCGCGCAGTACCGCCAGCAGCGCCGCGAGTTCTTCCAGCGCTGGCTCAAGACGGTCGAGTCGGTCGGCGCGCAGGGCCTGTCCGCGCAGGACCTGCTGAGCTACGAGATCTTCGTGCGCAACGCGCGGCTGGAGCTGGAATCGGACCGTTTCCCGAGCTGGCAGCAGCCGGTCAACCAGTTCCACAACTTCGCCGCCAGCGTCGCCCAGTTGGGTTCCGGCGCCGGCGCGCAGCCGTTCAAGACCGTCGCCGACTACGACAACTGGCTCAAGCGCGCGGCCAAGGTGCCGGCGATCTTCGACCAGTTCGTCGCCAATAGCCGCGAAGGCGTCAAGCGCGGCGTGGTCCAGCCCAAGGCGCTGATGGTCAAGGTGGTGTCGCAGCTCGACGCGCTGATCAAGGACAAGCCCGAGGACAGCCTGTTCTGGACCCCGGTGGCGAAGTTCCCGGCGGACTTCTCCGACGCCGACAAGCAGCGCCTGAGCGCCGCCTACCGCAACGCCATCGCGACCGAGCTGATGCCGGCCTACGCGCGCCTGCGCGACTACGTGCGCGACGATTACCTGGCCCAGGCGCGCGCCAGCGCCGGCCTCGGCGCGCTGCCCAACGGCGGCGAGTGGTACGCGTTCAACGCGCGCCGCTCCACCAGCACCGCGCTGACGCCGGCGCAGATCCACCAGATCGGCCTGGACGAAGTCGCGCGCATCCACGGCGAGATGGACAAGACCATCGCCGCGCTCAAGTTCAAGGGCGACCGCCAGGCCTTCTTCAAGTTCCTGCAGACCGACCCGCGCTTCGTGTTCAAGGACGAGCCGGCGCTGCTGGCGCATTACCGCGGCCTGGAAGCGAAGATCAACAAGCGCATCCCCGAACAGTTCTCGCTGACGCCGAAGGCGCCGTTCGAGATCCGTCCGGTCGAGGCGTTCCGCGCGCAGTCGGCCGCCGGCGGCTCGTACATGCGTCCGAGCGAGGACGGCACGCGTCCGGGCATCTTCTACGTCAACACCTACGATCTGCCCACGCGCAAGACCTGGGACGCGGAAGACCTGTACCTGCACGAGGCGATCCCCGGCCATCACTTCCAGCTGGCGCTGCAGCAGGAACTCACCGACCTGCCCAAGTTCCGCCGCTTCGGCGGCGAGACCGCGTTCACCGAGGGCTGGGGCCTGTACGCCGAATCGCTGGGCAAGGACCTGGGCGTGTACGAGAGCCCGTACGACTACTTCGGCTACCTGCAGAACGAGTTGTGGCGCGCGATCCGGCTGGTGGTCGACACCGGCCTGCACAGCAAGGACTGGACCCGCGAGCAGGTGATCCAATACATGCTGGCCAACTCGGCCGAGAGCGAAACCCAGTCCACCGCCGAAGCCGAGCGCTACATGGCGATCCCGGGCCAGGCGCTGGCGTACAAGATCGGCGAGCTCAAGATCATGGAGCTGCGCAAGCGCGCGCAAACCGCGCTGGGGCCGCGCTTCGACGTGCGCGAGTTCCATGCCGAAATGCTCAAGGACGGCGCGGTGCCGCTGGAGATCCTGGAGCGCAAGATCGATCGCTGGATCGAGAGCAAGAAAGCCTGAGCGCAGACGGCGGGCGGGCCTGCGGGGCCGTCCGCCCGTCTTCGGCGGGGGCGTCCTGGGGCCTGATCGGCGCGAGCGGAGCGCAGAGCGTCGGGGCTGAAGCCCCTCCCACAAGAGCGAAAGCGTACGCTCCGATCCATCATTCGCCCCATCGACGCCCGCGCGCTCGCACATCGCGAGCGCGGCGCTTGCGGGGGGCTTCAGTCCCGACGCGCTTGGAGCCGCTCGCCGCGATCCGCATCGCCCGCCACCCGGTTCAAGCGCCCGCATACACGCGCTACGATCCGCCGACGGCATGTCCCGCGCGCAGAACGCGCACACTTTCTCACCGCAAAGCCGCCTCGGACCGGAGCCGTTCAGCCGCCGCCGCTCCCGCCAGATCCACCGCTCGACCGGCCCGCAAGCAGCAATAATGTGACTGAAAGCGCATAATTAGGGGTTGCTGTGTTCCTCGCCCGCCGGCCGCGCGGCCGGTTTGCGCCGTCTCTCTCAGCCACGGATTACGGATGTCTCCCATCGCAGCCCCCGCCGCCGCGTCCGCACCGTCCGCCGCATCGCCGGCCGCGCGCCCGCGCGCGCGCCGCTTCGTCGCCGCGCTGCTGGCGCTGTTCGCCCTGGCCGGCGCTTGCGGCGCCGTCCAGGCCCAGGACTGGAGCTACCGCGTGCGTCCCGGCGACACCCTGTGGGACCTCGGCGCCAAGCATCTGAAGACCGGCATCAACTGGCGCCGGCTGCAGGAACACAACGGCATCGCCGACCCCTATCACCTGCCGCCTGGCACGCGCATGCGCTTCCCGATCGGCTGGCTGCGGATCCAGCCGGCCAAGGCGCGGGTGATCGCGGTGCGCGGCGCGGTCAACTGGCTGGCCTCGGACAGGTCGCCGGCGCAACTGGTCGGCGAAGGCCTGCGCCTGGGCATCGGCAGCCGTCTGGAGACCGGGCCCGGCGCCAGCGCCACGCTCGAATTCGCCGACGGCTCGCGCATGACCGTGCAGGACAACAGCGCGGTGGTGTTCGACGAACTCAGCAGCTACGGCAGCACCGGCATGGTCGACACGCGCATGCGCCTGCAGCGCGGGCGCGCCAGCAACCGGGTGATCCCGGCCAGGGGCCCGGCCTCGCGCTACATCATCCAGACCCCGTCGGCGACCTCGAGCGTGCGCGGCACCCGTTTCCGCATCGCCGCCGGCGACGCCGGCGCGGCCGACGCGACCGAAGTATTGGAAGGCAAAGTCGAGGTCGGCGCGCAACGCGGCCAGGTGCTGGTGACGCCGGGCTACGGCACCCTCGCCGGCCGCGGCGACGCGCCGTCGGCGCCGATCGCTTTGCTGGCGGCGCCGCAGCTCGACCCGGCCGCGACCGTGCTCGATCAACTGCCCGCGCGCGCCGGCTGGAACGCGGTGCCCGGCGCCAGCGGCTACCGGATCGAAGTGGTGCGCGACGACGCGCCCGAAGTGCTGCTGTTCGAACAGTCCACCGCCGACACCCGGGTGCGCATCGACGACCTGCCGCCCGGCCGCCAGCGCCTGCTGGTGCGCGCGGTCGCCGGCAACGGCCTGGGCGGCCACGACCTCGTCCAGGCCATCACCGTCGACGCCGGCCCGGCGCCGCCGCTGACCCTGGCCCCGCTCGACGGCCAGAGCGTGCGCGTGCCCAAGCCGCGCTTCGAATGGGCGAAGGTCGAAGGCGCCGCCGCCAGCCGCGTGCAGATCGCCCGCGATGCCGACTTCGCCGAACCGCTGCTCGACGAAACCGTGCGCGGCCAGCGCTGGCGCCCCGAACGCGCGCTCGAACCCGGCAGCTACTTCTGGCGGGTCGCCTCGCGCGACGGCGACGGCCGCCTCGGCCGCTTCGGCAACGCCTTGCCGTTCCAGATCAGCGATGCGCCGCTGGATCCGGGACTGCAGCCGCCGCAGTCGGCGCAGGGCAAACTGACCCTGCGTTGGCAGCGCGGCGAGCCCGGCCAGCGCTATCGTGTGCAGATGTCCCGCAAGGCCGACTTCTCCCAGTTGCTGCTGGAGCGCGAGGCGGATGAGCCGCAGATCGAACTCGACCGCCCCGGCGGCGGCACCTGGCACGTGCGCGTGCAGACCATCGAAGACGACGGTTACGCCGCGCCGTACGGCCCGGCGCAGGAGATCCGCCTGCCCTGCCGCCTGTGCTACGCCGCCGGCGGCACCGGCGCGCTGTTGCTGCTGTTGGCGCTGTAAGCCCGCCGCGGCGATGAGCGCGAGCGCATGAAAACCGGCGCGCTGTCGATCGCGTTGCGCGCCGGTGCGGCGCTGGCCGCGGCCGCGCTGACCGCGCTGCTGACTGTCAGCGGCGCCAGCTGGCGGCTCGACGATTTCCTCTACGACCTGCACCTCTCGCACTGGGGCTACCCGCCCGACGGCGACGTGGTGGTGGTCGCCATCGACGACCGCAGCCTCAACGAACTCGGCCAATGGCCGTGGCCGCGCGACCTCCACGCGCAGATGTTCGACCGCCTGGGCTATGCCGGCGTGCGCGGCGTCGCCCTGGACCTAGTCCTGGCCGAACCCGACCGCAACGGCGACGAACACGACCGCGCGCTGGCCGCGGCGATGCGCCGGCTCGGCCGCGTCGCCCTGCCGGTGGTGACCGCGCCGCTGCGGCAGAACGCGCCGCCGGTGGAAGTGCTGCCGACGCCGGTGATCGCCACCGCCGCCAGCACGCTCGGCCACACCGACATCGAACTCGACGCGGAAGGCACCGCGCGCGGCCTCTACCTCAAGGCCGGCCTCGGCGACGCGCGCTGGCCGGCGCTGGGGCTGGCGCTGATCGGCCTGGACCGGCAGGCGCCGGCGCAAAGCGCCGCGCGCGGACCGCTGCCGGGCCTGCGCCGCCCCGCCTCCGAACGCGGCTCGCCGTATCTGTGGACGCGCGACCATTACGTGCGCATCCGCTACGCCGGCCCGCCCGACACCTTCAGCCAGGTCTCCTACGCCGACGTGCTCGGCGGCCAGGTGCCGGTGGAACTGCTGCGCGACCGCTGGGTCGTGATCGGCGTGACCGCGACCGGCCTGGCGCCGCGCTACCTCACGCCGATGTCCGAGGACGTGCGCATGCACGGCGCCGAGTACCAGGCCAACGTGATCGAGATGCTGCTGCACCACCGCGCGATCGTGCCGCTGGCGCCGCTGTGGCAGGCGCTGCTGGCCGCGACCATGCTGCTGGCGGTGGTGCTGGCGATGCTGCACCCGCGCCTGCAGCGTCCCGGCCTGGTCGCCGGCAGCGCCGCCTTGCTGGCCCTGGCCGGCAGCGTCGCCCTGCTGCGCGTGACCGACCTGTGGTTCCCGCCCGCCGCGACCTTGATGATGATCGGCGCGGCGTACCTGGCCTGGCTGATCGGCCACCTGCGCCACTGGCGGCGCGAAGCCAACCTCGACACCCTGACCCAGCTCGGCAACCGCCGCCGCTTCGACCACGTCCTGCAGCGCGAACTCGCCA
The DNA here is from genome assembly GCF_023617245.1 of Lysobacter enzymogenes. Lineage (NCBI taxonomy): Bacteria > Pseudomonadati > Pseudomonadota > Gammaproteobacteria > Lysobacterales > Lysobacteraceae > Lysobacter > Lysobacter enzymogenes. Next base: position 2,042,361 of record NZ_CP067396.1, on the reverse strand, counting down.
GCGCCCGCCGCACCCGCGCCCCGCTGTCGCTGGCGCTGATCGACGTCGACCACTTCAAGGCCTACAACGACGCCCACGGCCACCGCGCCGGCGACAAACTGCTGCAGAAGATCGCCGCCGTGATCGCCTCCCACGCCCGCCGCCCGCGCGACCTGCCGGCCCGCTTCGGCGGCGACGAATTCGCGGTGATCCTGCCCGACACCCACGTCGAAGGCGCCGCCCGCGTCGCCGACGCCATCCTCGCCGACCTGCGCAAACTCGACGCCCGCTACGGCGCGCGCGAAGACCAGCGCGTGAGCTTGAGCGTGGGTTTGTACACCTGCGTGCCGGGGCCGCATACGCATGCGCGCACGGTGTTCGACGGGGCGGACGCCGCGTTGTACCGGGCCAAGGAGAATGGGCGGGATCGGCGGGAGGTTACGCGGTTGGGGGAGGTTTGAGCGATGGGGCGATTGCATCGCCGACGCAACTCGTCGTTTGTCGGGGCGGTCTGATCGCGGATCGCCTGAATGCGCGAATTGAGAACCGGGATGGCGCGCTGATGTCGTTGTCGAGGCGTTGATGCAGCAGGATGACCCGAGTCGATCCTTCAGCGAACGATATTGGCTGGAAGAAGGAAGGATTTCGCATCGACGATCAAAGCGTCTCCGGACTGCATCATGAGCGACATTCTGGAGAAACCGGCATCGACTTCCACGGGACCGATTGCCTCATATAGAGAACTGCTTTCGCCCCAAGCATGACCTCTCTCGAGGTGGAACGCACGCATTCCACTGGCTTTGATCTCGACCGGCGTGGATCCGGCATCCACGAGACCGATGACCAGCTCGCCCTTCGACCATTCAATTTCGATCTTGAGCAAAACCCGGTCGTGCATGTTCATGGCCTCTCAACACCCCAGCCCTGCAGCCGATGCTCGATCATTGCATGTAGCGAAAGATGATGGCATCGGGGGACCACATCTGGCCGGACTGAAAATCAAAAGCCGGAACGCTCGCCGGTGAACTCCTCACCTCCACGTGGCGCCTTCCCAACGGACTGAAGCGCCAATGCATTCAGATTCCGGATGTAGTCGTCCATCCCCCATCGCTGCGCTCGCTCCAACAACTCGTCCAACAGAACGTCGAAATCCTCGCGAGTGGGGCGACGGAACAATCCCATCGGCAAGTTATGAAAAATATCGGAAATCTTCTTCGCCGCATTCAAGGATTCCGCCGCCCGAATTTCAACCAACGCCACGTGCAGCATGTAAAGCAATACGTCGCGCTGGATCCGTGCCCCTGTCGCTTTGTCCATATAGAAGTCCATTGAAAATTAGGCAAATCTTCGGTTCGATTGCTCGTCGCCCTCCGACTTGGAGGGAAAATTGCAACGCATCAACTCCATCGTTGTCGCCAAACGAAGCAGCGCCCTCTTCACAACCCGCGGCCATCGATCCGAGAAGTGGGCCAAGCCCTGCGCGACCGCAGCGACCGCCTCGCAAGAACGCCTCATGCGGTGCCGATGCAGATCCTTTTCCTGCGGGATTCGTCGAACGCAACCTCGGTCAACGCCACCCTTTCGTACCCGGACCGGTCCACGCCGAGCGGAATGGCGACGCGGCCCTCGAACTGTCGCAAGGCTTCGTCCCTGTGCAACCCGACGCATTTCATTATGAAGTGATCCCGATACTCGTCCGCCTCATCGTCGAACGACCCTTCGAAGATCCAGTACAGACCCAGGCCGTCTCTGGCGAGGATGTATCTGGGGAAATCATATAAATCCCAATAAACCATTATATCCAGCCAACCTACGGGTTGCCGATTCATCACCATCTCCATCGCTACCGACCGGACTCGCGGCCGAACGCCAAAACGAATGGATACTTCAACTTCGCGAGTACAGCGCCAACCTGCTCCGGGATAGTCCCACTAGAGTAGGCTTCCACTCCGTAATTTCGCACTGAAAACCAATCGAAGAACGCGGACACCAAAATTTCCAGGCGAGCGCTGTTGACCGCGATTTCGGGATAGGGAAGCAAGGTATGAAAAGCCTCCCTTACGACCCACTCTCTGTCTGTGGACACAGCGTAAATTCCATCGCCGACAAGAACATCCACCCCACCGACACCGTCGACAATCGCGCTTTCGACGAGTTTCGCCACGACCTCGCCGCCAAGATTTTCCGACACGATGATGCCGCCTCGATTTTTCCTCACATAGGAAATCGCTGGGGAATCCACGCCAAAACCCTCCTTAATGGCGCCCCGCCTCGGCGCATGCCGGGTGAGCCGAACTGATGCGCGGTTCAGGCTAAAACCGACGAACGCAATCGTCCGTTACCTTCGCGTCGCAGACGAAGTGTGGCAGAAGATCGCCTCCGTGATCGATTCTCTCGTCTGCTGCCCGCGCCACCTGCCCGTCGCTTCGCTGGTTCGTGAGCGTATCCTCCATGGCGCGGGGACTCTCTGAATTGCTCAAAGGTTCCCTAGAACCCTGCGTGCCGACGCTCTCCAAGGACCAAGGCAAGCAAGGGCGTCGCAACCAGCCCGATCAAGGCCATCGCCACGCCAGAGAACGGCTGGTCCAACTCGTAAGCGACTTCGACATAGCCCCGGATACCCTGCGTTCGGCCCCGCAGGGCAGCACGCAAGAAATACGCCTTCGCTCTTCCGAGGTCGGGAGGTGAAGCGGTTCGATAATACTCCGCGAACCCAAGCAGAACTTCCGGCGTCGCCCCCCTGCGCTCAGCCTCCAACAGATTGACAAGTGCAAACTCGCGGTCGCCCAGTTTAAGCAGGACACGAGCCAGTCCCCGGTAAGAGACAGGAGCGGGTGCGATCTCGATCAGCCTCTGCCAATCGTTTGCTGCAGCGACGAGGCGATCGGACGGTCCATCGGCCCAATTCTCGAGCGCCATAGCTCGCCTAACCAGGCCATCGAGCAACCAAGGCTCTCCGGCCTCAACCAGTGCAGTAGCGGCAGTCACTGCCGTTTCATATTCGCCGCGAGCCAGCGATTCCTCAGCCAAATCTTTAGTAGACTCGATATTGCTCATTGCGGCTCGGACGGTCTGGATGGCTCGGAAGGGCAATAGCCCATATAAATTCGCAACATGCTGGGAGGAAGCCCTATATTTTCCCACCCCGGAACAGCCCCGCCACACATTATCAAATAAACATCACTCCTTGCACGCCCCACGAACACCCGAAAGCCCGCCAACTCGGAACAACCCATCTATTGACTTGATATAGCGAACCGACCTCTCCGCAAACATTCGAGCAATCTCCTCCCCATGATCGATCTTCTTCATGGGCAGTCGTTGCCCGAGCCTTCGCTCCTCGACTGCGTTTATATCGATCCACTCGATCTCAGATTTTTCTATCGGGCCGCACCCCTGAAACTCGATATAACTTTTTGATGGTTGACTAATCCAGTCGGCCCAGGGCAAAGGGCCATCGTCAGACCGGCACTTTCCCCTGACCTTTACGCGTAGCGCATCTACAACAGAGATTACCGCCAAAAAATCCGCCTCATTCATGCCCATAAGAAATATGGCTCCTGTCTCCGTGATAATGGGGAAGCTCATATTCCCTATCACTCTTAAAAACATGACCATTACTATGATGATCGATACGTACTTTCTGCCCCGTTCGGTTATCAGTCGTAACAAGAACCTCTGAAGGCTGCCCCTTGCCACCCTTGAGATTTTCATTCTTACCATACACGGTTTCACGCGTGTAGTTGTTCGGCAAAGATACCTGCGCACCATGCTGCCGCATCGCTTCGCGCCTAGCAGCCCGCTCGGTCGGCTGAGTTTGATCACGACTCCCTTGCTGCCGTCTATTCAATCCGTCCGGTGGTCTGTATACGCTGACGGCCGTCTTGATGTAAGACACAGCCCTTCCCGGGGGCAATGCCGATCCAATCTGCTCGGCAACGGGCATGCTAGCCGTAGGTTCACCTGGCGCCGGACTGTTGGCGGGACCAGATGTCAGGAACAACCCGATACCGAAGAAAATCGGGACCAGCACAGGCACACGGCCATCGGGGTCAACAAACGAGTATGGGTTACCGTTTGCATACCAATATCGATTGAAGTTAGAGCCGGGCTCTGAATGAGCCGATATAGGGTCGATGCTTAAAAAGAGGCCAATCGTTGCATCGTAATAGCGCTGCTGCATGTAAGTGAGCCCACTACGCCCATCCATCACATGCCCGGTATACCCCACCCCGTCATACGCCGGCTTCCCGATCGCCGCCCCATACGGCTCCCAATCGGTCCGCTCCACCACCTGCCCCGCCTCGTTCGTCACCGCCACCGGGCTGCCTAGCGCATCGGTGTGGTAGTACTTGGTTTGAGCCGTCTGCGTCGCCCGATTCCAGTCGACCGTCGCCAGCAGGCTGCCGCCCAAGTAGACATGCGGCCGGTTGATCTCGGGATAGTTGTCGTTCGTGGCCTCGTTGGTGTGCCCCTCGTAGCGGAACAGCAGTTGCCCGTCCAGGTTGTAGAACGAATTTACGAATGTCGTGTCCGCCCGGTCGTACTGGCTCAAGCGGCGTCCGTGGGCGTCGTAAGCATAGGCTTCCTTGCCCACCACTCGGCGCAGGCGGTTGCCGTAATCGAAGCGGAACTCCTGGCCGTTCTTGTTGGCCAGATTGCCTTGGTCGTCGTAACCCAGGCCGATCACGCTCGGGCCGGCGCTGCCGTCGCGGATGTTGGTCAGGCGGTTCTTCGCGTCGTAGACGTAATGGTGGTTCTTGACGCCGGCCAGCGACCAGCTGCGCAGGTTGTCGATCGCGTCGTAAGTGAAACGATGCCAGCAGTCGCCGCCGAAGATGCATGAGCCGGCCGCGGTGAGACGGTCGAGGCCGTCGTAGCTCATCCAGCGGTTGTACTGGTACTGGCCCTGGCTCTCGCGCTGGCGATCGAGCACCTGGGCGACATTGCCGTTGTGGTCGTAGCCCGTTTCCAGGTCGATCGCGCCTGCGTCGGTGCTGCGCGACGGCAGTTGCCGGGCGTTCTGCCGCAAGGTGTGGACGATGCCGTTGCCGTAGGTGAACTGCCGGATCGCGCCGTTGGGGTAATAGCCGACGTTGCTGGCGTAGGTCCTGCCGGTCGAACTCACGCCGGTCTGCTGGCCCAAAGCGTTGACCGCGTAGTTGACCTGCAAGCCGTCGGGAGCGACGTAGCTGATGCGGTTGCCGTTGGCGTCGTAACCGTTGGCGCTGTTCCACACCGCGCCGTCGCGCAGCGTGACCGATTCCGAACTCAGCAGGCGGCGCTTGTTGTACTGGTAGCGATTGACGACGATGCCCTGCCCGTTGCCGTCGTTGTCGGTCGCGATCTCGCGGGCGAGACCGTCGGGATGGTAGTTCCAGGTCTGATTGCCGCGCCCGTCCGGGAAGGCCATCGTCTTCAGACGGCCGAGCGCGTCGTAACTGCGAACGACCGCACGCCCGGACGCCGCTGCCTCGGCGCGATTGCAGGATGCCGGGTCGGGGAGGTTCAAGCCCGCCGCCGCCCACGCGACATTGCCGGCGGCATCGTAATCGACCACGGTCGCGCCGGTTTCCGGCTCGATGGTCTTGCACAGCCGCTGCTGAGCGTCGTAGACGTAACTGCGGACGACGCTGCCCGCGCCCCCGGCGCCGACCACGACGGAAACGGAAGCAGAGGTCGCGCTCGCCCCGTGATTGTCGGTGACCTTCGCGCTCAGCGCGTAGCTGCCCGCAGACAGCTGATCCAACATCGCCGAGTACGGCGCGCTGGTCGCCGTGGCGAACTTGGCGTCGTTGACGAAGAACTCGACCTGGCTCACCGAGCCGTCGCTGTCGGCCGCGTCGGCGGCCACCGCGAAACTGCCCGGCGCCGTCCGGAACGCGCCGGGCAACGGCGAGGTCAACGCCACCGTCGGCGGCCGGTTGACGACGATCTGCACCGGCGCGGAATCGGTGTACGCGCCGCGGGTGTCGAAAGCGCGCGCGACCACGCTGTGCGTACCCGCCGAGGCCGTCCAGTGGACCTGGTAAGGCGGCGCATCCATGTTCCAGACCTTGATCCCGCTGATCAGGAACTCGACCCGCTGCACCGCGTCGTCGCTGTCGCTGGCGCTCGCCTGCAACAAGGCGAGATCGCCGACCAGGAACACCTGCCCTTGTGTCGGCGAGGTCACTTGCACGGCCGGAGGAACATTGACCGTAGGATTCGCGCGCGCATCCAGGTTGGCCAGCACCTGCCCGCCGTTCTTGAGCTGGAAACGCGAACCGGCCGCGGTGATCGAAGCGGCCTGCGATCCACTGGCGCCCTGCGCGAACAGGGTCGGATTCTCCCCCGCCAGACCGCTGACCCACAACTGCGCATTAGGCGCGTTGCTGCTCCACTGCACCGTGGCGGTACAAGCGGAACCGCCCCAGGGAATCGCGCACGGGTTCGGGGATGCGCTCAGAGCGCCGGTCGGCGCGGCCACCGTTATGCGTACTGTTGAAGATTGAATCTGCCGCAAACGTTCGCTGCCGTTGACGTAACTGACCGCGACGCCTTTCACCACGTAGTCGTAAGTGCCCACGGCCAGACCCGATTCGTAGCGGTCCTGGGACACATCCGGCTGCAACTCGATGAATTCGCCGTTGCGAAGCAAGTAGATCGAACTGGCATCCACGTCCTCCTGGACGCCGTTAATGAAGTCTCCCAGCAACTGGATACGCAGTCGAAACGATGCCGGAGCGACTTGATCGACGGCATCCAGCGCCGTGAGCCGGATGCTCGCCTGCGCCCGGGAATTGCCGCTCGCCACCATCAGCGCCGCGAACAGGACAAATGCGCCTAGAGCATTCTTCCAGCAGGCCTCCGTCCAATCCCGCAAGCCGCGGCCCGCGGCGGCACAGCCAAGCCTATTCCGCAACGCACTCATTGGCCGGCTCCCGAGCGGACGATCTTCAAGGGCTTTCCGTACACGTCCCGATCGATGTCGGTATGCACGCCTTCAGGCTGGTCGATGCTCACCGGCCAATCGAAGACAGGCTCGCCGAACGCCATGTAGCGGGTCAGCGTGGCGTTGCCCTTGGGATCGGTCAGCTTGGTCTGGAAGCCGGGCAGATATTCGCGGACGGTATCGAGCGGACCCAGTTCGGAATCCTGGCGGGTGCGGGTGATGCGTCCAAGCACGTCATAACTGGTCCAGGTACCGCTTGCCGCCGGGATCGCGTCGGCGCTCGGATAGGATTGGAACACCACGCGTCCTTGGGCGTCGTACGCCATGCTCGTCGCACGCAGCGTCGCCGCCTTGTCGTTGCTGTCGTACTCGTGGGTCAGCACCGGCCGCCACATCGCGTCGAAATAGGTCTGCCGGGCGTAGTTGCCTTGCACCACCGACTCGCGCCACTGCCCGTTGAGCACGCCCGGCGGCTTGGAATCGGCACCGGTCAGCGCCCGGAATTCGGCGCCTTTGGGGGTCCACGTCACCGTGTCTCCACTCGGATAGGCGATGCTGGATACGCGCCCCATCGCGTCGTAGCCATAGCCGGTGCTGTAGCCGTTCTGGTCCGTGGTCGACGTCAGCCAGCCGCGACTGTCGACGCTCGCGGTCTTGGTGGTGCTGTCCGGATACTGGATCGTCTGCGGATAGCCGCGCTTCCAACCAGTCAGCAGTGCGGTAGTGTCCACAGCGGCCGAATCGCGGCCATCGGATACGCTGGCGATGGTTCCGTCGGCGTTGTACGTCAACGACTGCTGCAAGGCGCCGAACGAATAGAAACGCACGGGCAAGGCCTTCGCGCCGTCGAACTCCTTGTGCAACATAACCTGGCCGGCGCAAGCGGCGGGGGCCGCGCATGTGACCGTGCGCACCTGCCCCAAGGCCCATTTTGCCAGGTCGTCGTAATAGTCAATCGTCTCTGTCCGGCTGTAGCCCAGCGAACTGAACTTGGTGACGCTGAGCGGTCGGGCGAAGTAATCGAACGAATCGACGCGATCTGAAAAGCTGGCGCCTTGCAGATTGATCTCGGTCGAGACCAGGGGACGGTGGTACTCGGTCTGGAATCCGTCCTCGCTGAAACGGGTACTGCGTCCATACCGTGCCGGGTAAGCCTGCGGCACGAGGCTCAAGTCGTATCGCTTCACGATCGTTTGCAGGATATGCGCCGAGTCGCTTCCAACCTCTTCCTTGACCAGCTTGCCTTCGTTGTAGCGGAAGGTGTTGCCGTAGCTGTAGCGGCGCCATTCTCCGTTAGGCCCGGTCACGGTGGTCACGCTGGCGCGCGCGCAACTTTCCGAAGTGCATGGAGGCAACGCGCATTGGGTGATGCTGCCATACGGACAGACCGGATAGGCGTCGGTCGTCCCCGGATAGCGTACGAAGCTGATGTTCGGCTCATAGGAATAGTTCCAGGTCGCCGTTTCCAACCCCGGCCCGGAGATGGTTTTCTTCTTCAAGGTGAAGTCGAATGCGGCGATCGGATAACGCGGCGTGTCGTCGGTCGGATCGTTGCCATAACCCCAATACGGCGGATTGGCGCCTACCGAGGTAATGCCGTCGCAATCCAGCGGCACGCTGCTGCGGCCGTGACGCTGAAGGTCGACGGTGAACGTAGCCACCGCACCCGAGGGATGCTGGACCGTGCCGGTCAGCTCCTGTACCGGCTGAGCCGAGCCGTTTATGTACGGCCCAGCGTACTGCTCGGTGCAATCGCGGAAGATCTCCGTCGGCAGGATCACTTCACCAACCGGAAACCCTTCCGAGTTCATCGGCGGGCTTTCGTACTGAGGCTCGGGGTAATGGATTTCAGCGCTGGCCAAACGTCCAAGGCCCAGTTGCCAGCCGCTACCGTCCGGTAAGGCAACGGAGACCAGGGATCTCTTGAACCCGATGCCGCCGACCGCGTAAGTCCAACTACGGGTACCGTCGCTGACGCTGGAAACGAAATCGCCGGTATAGCTCAAAGTGAGTCGGCGTCCGTCGCTGGCCTGGATCGCGGTCAACTTGGCCGGCTGATTCCAGGCGTTGGCATAGGTGTATTCGACGTAGTTGCCGAAGCGATCCTCGACGCGAGTGGCGTACAACGCATTCCTGCGGCGATCCAGCTTGCTCGAAATCGGCCCTTCGACGGTGTAACCGATGGTCTTCTTGGTCACGCCTTCGCTGTTCTGCGCCATCCAGTCCAGCCAATACCGCGTTCCATCCGCGGCGATGGCCAGAAACCCCTCGCCGCTGCCATTCTTGATGCTGTCCAGACACGACAGATAGACCTGGTTGCCTGCCATCCAGACATAGTTGCGGCCGTCGGCGGGCAAGGTGTTGCCTGCGGCGATGCTGAGCAATTCGCCGCCGCCGGGCACGTCGACCTGGATGCCCTGCCAAAAATCCCGCACGCGATACTTGCTCGGCACAGAAGGGTCTTCGCCTACCGAGCAACGTTTGAATGCATTGGCGGGCGTGGCTGCGACCCAGTCGGGGGCGAACACCCCGTTGATGTTGGGCGCCTCGATCTGCCAATCGGCGAGCATGCCGTCGTTGCGCACGTCCTTGCGGTCGCGCACGACGAAGCTGCGGGTCAGCGCCACCGGCAGTTTGTCGTTGCCCGGCAGGCTCACGTCCGTCACCGAGAACGACAGCGCGCCGTTGGAGAGGCGGACTTCGTCGCCGGCGAGGTTCGGGCCGAGCGGCTCGACCTTCTGGCTGGCCTGGAGCCGTTTGCCCAGTTCGTCCCAGACGAACTGTCCCGTCTCCAAGGCGGCCGCCGTGTGGCTGAACAGCGCCATCGACGCGACCAACGCGATACCCGCGGCACGGCCGAGGCGAGTGCCGCCGTCGCCGAGCCGGATCCCGGCTTCGTTGCTGTACTTCACTGCTTTCCCCTGCTCGATCCTTGTGCGCGCTGCACGGCGCGCGAGCGCAGGTTTCGCGGCCGCTCCATCGGCGAGTAACAGTTCAGCCAGCCGCTTTCATATCTTTCGACCGCACGCGGCCGGAGAGAAGCGGCGTCGCAGTCCCCTGTCGCGACAGCCGGTATGAGTCGGATCCACAAACCTGTGGCTGTTTATAGCAGAGCGCAGCCGCAACGGACGAGACCGACCGAAGCGCCACACACAAATAAACAGCAGGTGCCGCGCATACGGCATCATTCGCATCCACACCAGTTGACACAGCAAGCGCGCCCAAAGAAAAAGGCCGGCAATGCCGGCCTTTTCCACTCCCGCGACGAGGATCGGGGAAAACCTCACCCCGCGCTGCGATCCCGGCGCTGCCCCTGCTGCTGGCCGCCGCCGTTGCCGCCGCGGTGCTGCTTCGGGCCGGCGTGCGCATGACGCGGCGCCGGCTTGCCGTGCGGACGGTGGGCGGGCTTGCGCGGGGCATTGTTGCCGCGGTTGTTGCCGCCCGGGCCCGGACGGCGCGCGCCGGGGGCGTCGGAGCCCATGCGCAGCGGGCGCGAGGGTTCGAAGCCGGCGACGCTGACCATCTCGATGTCGTCCTTGAGGATGCGCTGGATCTGCCGCAGCAGGCCGGCTTCGTCCGGCGAGACCAGCGACAGGGCTTCGCCGGTGGCGCCGTTGCGGCCGGTGCGGCCGATGCGGTGGACGTAGTCCTCGGCCACCATCGGCAGGTCGAAGTTGATCACCAGCGGCAGGCTCGGGATGTCCAGGCCGCGCGCGGCGACGTCGGTGGCGACCAGCACGCGGGCCTTGTTCGCCTTGAAGTCGCGCAAGGCTTTCTGTCGCTGGGCCTGGCTCTTGTTGCCGTGGATCGCGACGGCCTTCAGGCCGGCGTCTTCGAGCTGTTCGGCCAGGCGGTTGCAGCCGTGCTTGGTGCGGCCGAACACGATCACCTGATCGTTCGGGCGCGCGGCCAGGATCTGGATCAGCAGGTCGCGCTTGCGGCCGCCGTCGACCGGATGCACGCGGTGGCTGATCGCGTCGGCCACGACGTTCTTGGCGGCGATCTGCACCTGCTGCGGGGTGCGCATGAACTCCAGCGCCAGCTGCTTGATCTGGGCCTCGAACGTGGCCGAGAACAGCAGGGTCTGGCGGCTGGCCGGCAGGCGGCCGAGGATGCGCTTGATCGCCGGCAGGAAGCCCATGTCGAGCATGCGGTCGGCTTCGTCCATGACCAGCAGTTCGACCGCGTCGAGCTTGGCGCTGCCGCGCTCGAGGTGGTCGATCAGGCGGCCCGGGGTGGCCACCAGCACGTCGACGCCGCGACGCAGCGCGTCGAGCTGCGGGCCCATGCCGGCGCCGCCGTAGATGGCGTGAACGTTCAGGCGCAGGTACTTGGCGTAGCCGCGCAGGCTGTCGCTGACCTGCAGCGCCAGCTCGCGGGTCGGCGCCAGGATCAGCGCGCGCGGCTTGCGCGGGCCGCCCTGCGGCGCGGCGGTGGCCAGGCGGTGCAGCAGCGGCAGGCCGAACGCGGCGGTCTTGCCGGTGCCGGTCTGGGCGCCGCCGAGCAGGTCGTGGCCGGCCATCGCCAGCGGGATCGCTTCGGCCTGGATCGGGGTGGGGGTGGCGTAGTTCTGCTCGGACAGCGCGCGCAGCAGCGCGGGCGCCAGGCCCAGGGATTCGAACGTCATTGCTTTGGTACTCCGGATGTTCGCGCCGACGTGCCGGCCGCGCCATCGGCGCGCCGGACCTTCATTGGTCGCGTGATGACTCCAGCGTTCCCTTGAACCGCGCTGCGAGTCTCTATGTTTGACGACGCCGGAAGCTCCGGGCCGTGTCTGCGCGACGAAAGACGTGCGGGATAAGAAGTCGCGCCGCGGCCCTATCGGCATGTGCGGGGCGACGGGCAACCTGGGAAACGTACCCTTGCGGGGAGGCAGCCGTGCGCTGAACGGGGCGGACTCTACGCTAAAACAGTCGCTTACGCCAGCCACGCCGGGAGGCGGGCTCAGCCGGCGCTCATTGCGGTCGAGCCGGGACCGGGGACCCGGGACCGAAGGGCTCAAAGCCCTGGTCCCTGGTCCCTGGTCCCTGGCCCCTGGTCCCGGGTCCCGGGTCCCGGCCCCCTCACAGCTTCCTGCGATTGTCCGTCGGCACCCGGTCGATCAGCTTGTTGTACGGATCGAAGCCGACCTCGTACGGCGCCTGGTCGACCACCGCGGTCACGCTGAACTCGCCCTCGGTGACGCGACGGCGCTGCAGGTACAGGACCTTCTCGTCCTCCTCCTTGCCCGAGGCGCCGCGCCCGAACACCCCGACCTCGATCCAGTCGTCCATCCGCCCGGGCGTCTCGCGGCCCTTGCCGTCGGCGTAGCGCTTGCCCGCCTGCAGCTTCATCGTCACCTCGTACTTGCCGTCGGCCCGCTTCTTCGACGAGGCCGCCAGCATCCGGTTGTCGTAGAAGCCGATCTTCTCGAACAAGTCGGTGATCAGCGCCTGCTGGTCGGGCCGCGCCTCGCGGCGCAGGTACGCCAGCAATTCGGCCGAATTGGTGTACGGCGGCTGCTGGTAGCCCTTGTCGAGCAGGAAGCGCTTGAGCGCGCGGTTGACCGCGTCCTCGCCGAGCTCCTCGCGCAGCCGGTAGAACACCAGCGAGCCCTTGCGGTAATGGATGTAGGGCTGGTTCTCGACCCGGTACAGCGGCAGTTCCTCGACCCGCTCGCCGGCGCGGTCGGACAGGTAGCGGTCCAGTTCGTACTTGAGGAAGCGGCGCATCTTGGCGCGGCCGTATTCCTTCTCCATCACCATGAGCGCCGAGTACTGCGACAGCGATTCCGACAGCACGGTCGAGCCCTGCTGGTCGGCGCCGATCACCTGGTGCGCCCACCACTGGTGCGCGACTTCGTGCGCGGTCACGTAGAACACGTAGTCGATCGCCGAAGGATCGCGCAGGTCGGCGACGAAACCGATCGATTCGGAGAACGGAATGGTGTTCGCGAAGCTCTGGGCGAAGGTCTCGTAGCCGGGGAACTCGATGATCCGCACCTGGCGGTGCTGGTACGGGGTGAAGTGGGCCTGGAAGTACTCCAGCGAACGCTGGGTGCCGGCGATCATCCGATCGACGTTGAACTCGTGCTTGGGATCGTAGTAGATCTCGATCGCGATCCCGCCCGGATAAGTGGCGCGCTTGACCTTCCAGCGCGCCGACAGGTACGAGTAGAACGGCAGCATCGGCCGGTCCATCGCGTAGTCGAAGCACTTGCGTCCGCCTTTTTCGTATTCGCGCACCAGATAGCCCGGCGACAGCGCGATCTGGTCCGGCGCGGTGCAGATCGAAGTCTTGAATTCGATCCAGTCGGCGTCGCTGGCGATGTAGTGGTGGGCGCGCGCGGCCTGGTCTTCGAGCTTGGCCATGCGCGGCACGTCGCCGAGGCCGCGCTTGCGTCGCTCGTTGCGGTCCTGCAGCTGGCGGCCTGGGTCGTAGCCGAAATGCGGGAACGCGCCGGAGTTGAAGAAGCTGCCGTTGCCGACGATGGCGTGCTGGCCCGGCTCGTTGCTGAAGCCGCGTACCTGGCGGGACTGGACGAAGGTCAGCTCGCGCCGCTCGCCCGGCTGCATCGGCCGGTCGAGGCGATAGATGCGGTAACCCAGGCGCTCGTCGTCGCGCAGCAGCCTGGCGCCGCCGAAGTCGAGCTTCTCGATCTTCGACTCCGGATCGACCTGGAGATGGAACTCGGCGATCGGCGCGGCGTGCGGGTTGACGATGGTGTAGCGGCCGCTGGCGCTGACGCCGAGGGTTTCCGGGCGCAGGTCGACGGCGTTGTCGACCGCGACGATCTGAGGCTGCGGCAGGTCCTTGTACTTGCGGTAGTCCTTCTCGTAGCGCGCGCGCTCGTCCATCGCCAGGTCCGACGGCAGGTAGCGGTTGAGCACGTTGGTGTTCCAGAAGATCCACGCGCCGGTCGCCGCCCACGCCAGCAGCGCGGCGGCGAGGGCCAGCCGCGGCCCGCCGCGCAGGCGCTCGCGCGCCAGCCGCAACCGCTCGCGCCAGTGGCCGGGAATGCCGCGCAGCCAGAACGCCGCGGCCACCAGCAGCAACGCGCACAGGAACAGGCCCCAATAGCCCTGGAACCACAACCGCCCGGCGAGGAAATGGCCGTAGCCGTTCATGTCCGAATACGGCGCGTCGGGCGCGTTGGCGTAGTTGTAGAGGTTGTGCTCGAAGTGCAGCATCCCCAGCGTCGCCTGCGCCACCACCACCGCGATGGTCAGGCCGTAGCCGATGAAGCGGTTGTTGCACAGCACCTGCAGGACCAGCGCCAGCCCGCCCATCAGCACGTACGGGATCGACGCCAGCAACAGTCCCTTGAGGTACAGCAACGGTTCCAGCGCGGTGTAGCCCTTGAACAATTGCACGCCCATCGCGGCGACGCCGCCGATGGCCTGGAACGCCAGCACCACCGCGATCAGGGCGACGAACTTGCTCAGCATCGGCACCCAGTTCGGCACCGGCATCGCGTCGGTCACCTCGCCGAGCCGGGCGCTGCGTTCCTTGAACACCAGGTCGCCGGCGTAGAACATCGCGATCAGCACCAGCATGTAGCTGTAGCTGCCCTGCAAGGCCTGCAGCATCAGCGCGGTGGTCGGATAGACCTGGGTTCCGAACAGGCGCTGCATGCTGCTGGCGCCCATGATGAAGTTGAACGCGGCGAACGCCAGCATGATCAGGAACGGCACGCTCTTGAACACGCCGACCGCGTCGAGCCGCACGCTGGCCCAGAACTGCGCGCGCACGGTCGCCGCGTCGAACGCGGGCCGCGCCGGCGCGACCCGCGCGGACGCCGCGCGCGGCGCCGGCGCCGTCGCGGGCTTGGCCTTGCGCCGCAGCCAGCCGCGGCCGGTGCCGGTGCGCTGCGGTTTGAACAAGGCGAAGGCGGCGGCGATCATCGCCGCGCCCACGCTCAGCCACAGCGCGCGGTTGAGCAGCAGGTAGCCGGCCAGCTCCGGCAGGCGGCTGTTGAGTTCCGGCGCGGTCCAGTAGCGCGTGGTGCGCGCGAACGCGGTCAGGCCGAACGGGTCGATCATCGCCGAGACCAGTTCGTTGTCGAGGTCGCGCACCAGCGCGCCGGCCAGCGAGCGCAGCACGAAGAAGCCGATCACGCCCAGGTACACCACCAGCAGGTTGCGTCCGGTCACCGCCAGCAGCGCCAGCAGCGCGCCGATGAACACCAGGTTCGGCAGCACCAACACGCCCATGCTCCAGACATAGGGGTACAGCGAGAACGCGCCGAGCCGCTCGGGGTCGATCCACGGCATCGCCGGCGCGATCATCAGCCCCAGCGTGACCATCGCGTAGACCAGCAGGCACGCGGCCATCGCCCCGGCGAAACGGCCGACGAGGAAGTCGCGCTTGCGCATCGGGCTGGAGAAGAACAGGTCGGCCGTGCCCATCTCGAAATCGCGCAGCAGCGCGTTGGAGACGAAGGCGGCGATCGCGAACAGGCTCAGCAGGCTCATGAAGCCGTAGAACATCGCGATGGTGGTCGGCGCGTTGCGGTTGACGTTGCCGACGCCGCCGCCGATCTGCACCGCGTCGCTGCTGGCCGCGGCGAAGGTCATCAGCCCGAACATGATCGCCAGCACCCACAGCAGCGGCGAGCGCAGTTGCTGGCGCAACTCGAAGCGGAAGAATTCGTAGGTCATCGCTCGCGCCTCAAGCCGCGACGCGCGAATGCTTGCGCAGGCGCTGGAAGTACACGTCCTCCAGGTCCGGCGCGACCGGCTCGAAGCCCTCCTCCGGCGCGTCGGCGCTGAACACGTGGATCACCGGCTGGCCGCCGACCAGGCGGGTGGACAGCACGGTGAAGCGGGTCTCGTAGCTGTCGAGTTCGGACTTGGGCACCTGCCGCCGCCACACCTGTCCGGTCAGCGCGGCGATCGCCGCGTTCGGTTCGCCGCTCAGCAGGACCTTGCCCTTGTCGACGATGGCCATGGTCGGGCACAGGTCGGTGACGTCCTCGACGATGTGGGTGGACAGGATCACCGCGACGTTCTCGCCGATCTCGGCCAGCAGGTTGAGGAAACGGTTGCGCTCTTCCGGATCGAGGCCGGCGGTGGGCTCGTCGACGATCACCAGGCGCGGATCGCCGAGCAGCGCCTGGGCGATGCCGAAGCGCTGGCGCATGCCGCCGGAAAAGCCGCCGAGTTTCTGCTTGCGCACGTTCCACAGGTTGACCTGGTGCAGCAGTCCCTCGACCACCTCGCGCCGCTGCTTGCGTTCGCCCAGGCCCTTGAGCACGGCGAAATGATCGAGCAGGTCCAGCGCGCTGACCTTGGGATAGACCCCGAAGTCCTGCGGCAGGTAGCCCAGCAGCCGCCGCACCGCGTCCTTCTCGCTCAGCACGTCGATGCGGCGGCCGTCGGTCTCCAGCACCGCGCTGCCGCCGTCGGCCTCCTGCAGCGTCGCCAGGGTGCGCATCAGCGAGGACTTGCCGGCGCCGTTGGGACCGAGCAGGCCGAACATCCCGCGCGGGACGTCCAGGCAGATGCCGTCCAGGGCGCGCACCCCGTTGGCGTAGGTCTTGGTGAGGTCGCGGATGGTCAGCATCGGATGGGGTCTCGGGCGGGCGGCGGACGGGCCGGCGGGCGGGGAGGAACAGGGTGCGGGCCGGACGCGGAGCCGCGGCAGGCTGAGCACGATGCTAGCGGCGGGCCGGGACCGGCCCATGGCCGATTGGGGGGGATGACCGATGGCAGGGCGGGCGGCGGGTGCGTCCGGGGCGGTGCCGTGGGCGGCGATGCTGGGCGTTCGCGGGCGGCGGGATTGCGCGCCGGGAAGGATCGGCGCGAGCGGAGCGGAAGGCGTCGGGACTGAAGTCCCTCCCACAAAAGTCGCGGCTCCAGGACCTAAGTTCCTCCCACAAAAGTCGCGGCTCCAGAACCTAAGTCCCTCCCACAAAAGCCGCGGCTCCAGAACCTAAGTCCCGCCCCCAAGAGCCGAAGGCCCGGTGGGGCATCGCCCCCCTCAAGCCCGTCATCCCCGCGCAGGCGAGGATCCAGGGCCCGATCGCGGCAGCACTGTGGAGTCTCTGGATCCCCGCCTTCGCGGGGATGACGGCACAAGCAACCCGGAGTGCCCGGCTCCTGTGGGAGGGACTTCAGTCCCGACGCCTTCCGATCCGCCCGCGGCGATCCGCCCCGGACATTGCCTCACCCCTGCCGGCGAAACTCGTTCGGCGTCAGCCCATAGCGCTTCCTGAACACCGCCGACAGATGGCTGTGGCTGGAAAACCCGTTCTCCACCGCGATGGTGGCGATGTCGTCGGCGCTGCCGCGCAGGCGCAGGCACACCCGGCGCAGGCGCTGCGCCAGCACGTACTGGATCGGGGTCAGGCCGAAGGCGTGGCGGAACGCGATCAGCAGCTGGTGGGTGCTCAGGCCGCCGAGTCCGGCCAGTTCGTCCAGGGTGATGCGCCGGTCTAGGTGGGCCTGGATGTGGTCCTCGATCCGCCGCCGCGCCGGCTCGGCCAGGCGCACCGGCGCCGGCGCGGCGCGCGCGGCCGCGCCGGCGCCGTGTTCGCGCAACAGGTGCAGGCACAGCGCCTGGCCCAGCGATTCGCGCAGCATCGCGGCAAGGTCGTCGCCGGCTTCGCTGAGCTGGGCCAGGCGCGCGGCGATGCCGTGCACGAACGGATCGCGGTGCTTCATCCGCGCGGCCAGCCCGGCGTTCTCGCCCAGGCCGGGCGCGAGCGCGGCGAAGCCGGCCGGGTCGATGTTGAGCTCGGCGTAGGCGATCTCGCCGCCGAGCGCGCGGCCGAGATAGCGACGGCCGGCCGGGATCAGCCACCAGTCGCCCGCGGCCGGCGCCGCGCGCAGGCGGCCGGCGCCGTCGATGCGGGTCTCGAGCCGGCGCATCGGGCCGTCGAGGTGGACGATGAGGGTGTGGCGCGCGTGCTCCAGGCTCCACTGGGTGGGCTCGGCGATGTTCTCGGTGGCGAACGCGAACTGCAGGCCGGGGCCGAGTTCGAGCTCGTGCCGGCGCTCGACCCGGCGCTGCCGCGCCCAGCCGCGCGCGGCCGCTTCGCCCAGCGCCGCGGCGCCGTCCAGGCCGGTGCGCTCGGCTTCGCCGGCACGCGGAGAAATTGACAGTGCGTCGGACATGTTGAAAGCGCAGCGGACCTTGGCCGATGTAAACATGACTCCGCTCACAAATGCGTCAAGGCGGTGTGTTTCCGATGCACGGCTCCGTTGGCCCCGCCTGCCCCCGTCCACCCGTCCGGTGCGGCGCCCGCGTCTTCGCCGCGGCGCTGGCGCTCGCAGCCGCCCTGGCCGTCGTCCCGGCCAGCGCCTTCGCCCAGGAACCCGCCGCCATGTCCGCCCCCGCCCTGCCCTCGCCCGTCGCCGAGTTCGTCGCCGCGGTCAATCGCGGCGACGCCGCCGCCGCACTGGCCTTCTTCGGCCGCGACGGCGTGGTCGACGACTGGGGCACGCGCTATGTCGGCGCCGCGGCGATCGCGCAGTGGAGCGCGCGCGAATTCGTCGGCGCGCGCGGCCGGCTGACTCCGACCCGGGTCGGCCGCGACGGCGGGCGCATCGTCGTCGACGCCGGCTGGCGCAGCGATTTCTACAGCGGCGACAGCCGCTTCGTGTTCACCGTGGACGGCGCGCGCATCCGCGAGATGCGCATCGTCGGCCACTGATTGCCCGTCCGTCCCTCACCCCCAAGGAGATTTCCATGCCCGACCGTTCCCTCACCGGCAAGCACGTCGTCATCGGCGGAGGCGCCAAGAACCTCGGCGGCCTGATCTCGCGCGAGCTCGCCCAGGCCGGCGCCGCCGGCATCGCCGTGCACTACAACTCCGACGCCACCCGCGCCGCGGCCGAAGAGACCGTGGCCGCGGTCAAGGCCGCCGGCGCCGACGCCTTCGCCCACCAGGGCGATCTGACCCGTCCGGCCGAAGTGGCCAAGCTGTTCGACGCGGCCAAGGCGCAGTTCGGCAAGCTCGACATCGCCATCAACACCACCGGCATGGTGATCAAGAAGCCGCTGGTGGAAGTGACCGAGGCCGAGTACGACACCATGTTCGCGGTCAATTCCAAGGCCGCGTTCTTCTTCATCCAGGAAGCCGGCAAGAAGCTCGCCGACGACGGCAACATCTGCACCATCGTCAGCTCGCTGCTGGCCGCGTACACGCCGTTCTACGCGGTGTATCCGGGCAGCAAGGCGCCGATCGAGCACTTCACCCGCGCCGCGTCGAAGGAGTTCGGCGAGCGCGGCATCTCGGTCAACGCGGTCGGCCCGGGGCCGATGGATACGCCGTTCTTCTATCCGGCCGAGTCCAAGGAATCGGCCGCCTACCACGCCACCGCCGCGGCGCTGAGCAACCGCACCAAGAGCGGTCTGACCGAGATCCAGGACATCGCCCCGCTGGTGAAATTCCTGGTCACCGACGGCTGGTGGATCACCGGGCAGACGATCTTCGCCAACGGTGGGTACACCACGCGCTGAGGGTGCATGACGCGTCCGGCGCGTCTGTGCGGATGCGACGGCGGCGGGGCGAACGCCCCGCCGCCGTCGTGCGTGAAACGACCGCGGCGGGCAACGACGACGCACGCCGATCTGCATGATGATCTGCACGCGGCTTGCACGCGCGGGGCCGAAAGATGGCCGCACGTTCGCGCCGCCGCGGCCGCACCGCCACCGAACGCATCGCTGTCGAACACATCGTTGTCGAACGCATCGCCATCGAAACCAGGGGAACCCGCATGCACACCGTCCTCGTCATCCTCGGCGGCTTCGTCCTGCTCGCCGTGTGCCTGCTCGCCGGCCGCGGTTTCGGCGGCGTAGGCGCGGCGCCGCTGATCCTTGCGATCAAGGCGTTCTTGCCGCTGTGGCTGCTCGGCGCGGGGATCAACCTGTACATCGGCGTCGCCCGCGCCGGCTACACCGTGGCCGAGGAGTTCCCGATCTTCCTCGGCGTGTACGCCGTGCCGGCCGCGGTCGCCGCGTTGCTGTGGTGGCGGCTGGCCAAGAGCTGAAGGCGACTGGCTGCGGTGGGAGTGCCCTCAGGCCCGATGCATTTGTCCCGGATCGCCGCGACCGGAGCGAAAGGCATCGGGCCTGAAGGCCCTCCCACCACGACGCGCATCGGGCCTGGAGGCCCTCCCACTGCAGCGCGCGTCGGGCCTGAAGGCCCTCTCGTGGATACCCACCCTCTGCGGCCTGCACGCCGCCTGCGCGAGCCTTCGCGCTAGTCTGTTTCCGCTCCCGCCCCGGCCCCTCCGCTCATGACCCCATCCCGCCCCAGCCTGCTGCGCCTGCGCGAAGGTCACGCCAAGGTCGGCTTCGCCGAACTGTTCTTCGACCTGGTGTTCGTGTTCGCCGTCACCCAGCTCTCGCACACCCTGCTCGAACACCTCGACCTCGCCGGCGCGCTGCGCACCGGGCTGCTGTTCCTGGGCGTGTGGTGGCTGTGGATCTACACCTCCTGGGTCACCAACTGGCTCGACCCGGAAAAGGTTCCGGTGCGGCTGATGATCTTCGCGCTGATGCTCGGCGGCCTGTTGCTGTCCTCGTCGCTGCCGCACGCCTTCGCCGAGCGCGGACTGGCCTACGGCGCGACCTTCGCCGCGATGCAGGTCGGGCGCACGGCGTTCATGCTGTGGGCGCTGCGCGGCGGCCGCAGTCCCGGCAATTTCCGCAACTTCGTCCGCATCCTGGTGTGGCTGTGCGTGTCGGCGGTGTTCTGGCTGCTCGGCGGGCTGGCCGAACCCGAGGCGCGGCTGTGGTGGTGGCTGGCCGCGGTCGCGATCGAATACCTCGGCCCGATCTCGTTCTTCCGCGTGCCCGGCCTGGGCCGTTCGTCGCTGACCGACTGGGACATCGAAGGCGGCCACCTGTCCGAGCGCTGCGGCCTGTTCGTGATCATCGCGCTGGGCGAATCGATCCTGATCACCGGCGCCACCTACGCCAAGCTCGACTGGAACCCGACCACGCTGGCGGCGTTCGTGAGCGCGTTCCTCGGCAGCGTGGCGATGTGGTGGATCTACTTCGACAGCGGCGCGGCGCGCGGCGAACACCGCATGGTCCACGGCGGCGACGCGGCGCGTCAGGCGCGGCTGGCCTATACCTACCTGCATTTGCTGATCGTCGGCGGCATCATCGTCTGCGCGGTCGCCGACGAACTGGTGCTGGTGCATCCGGGCCACGCCGATGCCGCTGGCGTCGCCGCCATCGTCGGCGGTCCGGCGCTGTACCTGCTGGGCTGCGCGTTGTTCAAGTGGGTCACCAACACCCGCAAGTTCCCGCCGCTGTCGCACCTGGCCGGGCTGGCGATGCTGCTCGCGCTGTGGTTCGCCGCCGGCCCGCTGCATCTGTCGGCGCTGGCGCTCGGCGCGGCGACCACGACGGTGTTCGTCGTCGTCGCCGGCTGGGAGACCGCGGCGCTGCGGCGCGGCAATGCCGCGCCGGCGCACTGAACGCACGAGCCGAGACATCGACGAGAACGGGCGGCAAAGCCTTACGGCGCAGCGCCAAGCCTGCTGTGGGAGGGCCTTCAGGCCCGATGCCTTTGTGTCGGATCGAAGTGAGCTGAAACGAAAGCATTGGGCCTGAAGGCCCTCCCACCGAAGCTCAAAGGCCTTGCGGCACGATGTGGTCTTGGCCGCGTGAAGGCCGAAAACCCAGCGTTTGCTACAATCGCCGGGCTCCGCATCTCGCACCGGACCCTCGCGTCCGCTTGCGCCGCCACCGCCGCGGCCATGGCTCGCGACGCGGAGCGCCTCCGTCGGTCCCTCATCGCCGCTGCCTCAGTCGGCTGCGCCCGCGCTCGCGGGCGTCCGGGCCGTGTCCGTCCGCTCTCGCGCGTTCCGCGCAGCGGCGCCCTGCGCGCGAAAAATTCGCGCGCCCGCATGGAGAGAGCCCTTTGGTTTTCCGATTGTCCATCGTCCTGCTCGCCGCCCTGGTCGCCGCCGGCGCGCTGATCCCGCAGGAATTCAACGCCGCCGCGCAATTCGCGCTGGCCCTCACCGTGGCCAAGGCCGGCTGGCTGTACCTGATCGTGGTGTTCGCCGCGCTGCTGTTCCTGCTGTATCTCTCGCTCGGCCGCTTCGCCGACCTGCGCATCGGCGGCGACGACGCCGAACCCGAGTTTTCGCGCACCAGTTGGCTGTCGATGCTGTTCGCCGCCGGCATGGGCATCGGCCTGGTGTTTTGGGGCGCGGCCGAACCGATCTCGCACTTCCAGCACCCGCCCGAGGGGCTGACGCCGGACAGCATGCAGGCCGCGCGCGCGTCGATGCGCTACGTGTTCTTCCACTGGGGCCTGCACCCGTGGGCGATCTACGCCCTGGTCGGGCTGGCGATGGCCTGGTTCCAGTTCAACCGCAACGGCCGCGGCCAGATCAGCGATCTGCTGCAACCGCTGATCGGGCGCTGGCACCGGCGCTGGCCCGGCAAGCTGGTCGATGTCGCCGCGGTGGTCGCCACCGCGATCGGCGTGGCCACCACGCTGGGCTTCGGCACCATCCAGATCAGCGCCGGCCTCGCGCGCGTGTTCGGCCTGCAGGCGACGCCGGCGCTGCAGCTGTGCGTGGTCGCGGTGGCGTTCGTGCTGTACATGGCCTCGACCCTCACCGGCCTGCACCGCGGCATCAAATGGCTGAGCAACCTCAACCTCGCCCTGGCCGCGCTGCTGCTGGCCTTCGTGCTGGTGGCCGGGCCGACCGCGTTCGTGTTCGAGACCTTCACCACCACGCTCGGCAGCTACATCAACCAACTGCCGAACATGAGCCTGCGCATGGCGCCGTTCTCGCGCGACCCGTGGGTCGGCGAATGGACGATCTTCTACTGGGCCTGGTGGATCGCCTGGGCGCCGTTCGTGGGCAGCTTCATCGCCCGCATCTCGCGCGGCCGGCGCATCCGCGAATTCGTGTTCGGGGTGGTGCTGGTGCCGTCGCTGATGAGCTTCGTGTGGTTCGCCACCTTCGGCGGCACCGCGCTGTGGGCGCAGATGTTCGCCGGCGCCGACCTCGGCGGCGCGCTGGCGCAGGGCTACGAGCAGGTGCTGTTCTCGCTGCTCGACCAGCTGCCGGGTGCGCACCTGCTGGCGGTGGCGGCGATCGCGCTGCTGATGATCTTCTTCGTCACCTCGGCCGACTCGGCCACCCTGGTGCTGGCGAGCATGTCCAGCGACGAACGCGAAGACCCGCCGCTGTGGCGGCGCGCGGTGTGGGGCGCGATCCAGGCGCTGATCGCGGTGACCTTGCTGCTGGCCGGCGGGTTGGATGCGCTGCAAGGCGCGATCACCGTCGCCGCGCTGCCGTTCGCGCTGTTGCTGGCGCTGATCATGTGGTCGCTGTATCGCGCGCTGGATCAGGAATACGTGCGCCAGCAGCGGCAGGCGGCGCGCTTCCGCCATGCGATGCAGCGCTGGCTGCAGCGCGAGGACGCCGGCGCCGACGCCTCGGCGCAGCCCCCCCAGCCCCAGCAAGCGCCGCGCGGGCCCGCATCGGCCGACGCCGCCGCATGAAAAACGGCGGGAGCCTCACCAGGCTCCCGCCGCGTCCGACACTTGGGCGCGCGCCCGGCCGCAACGGCCGGGCGCGCGCGTCGGCTTACTGGCGCGACTCGCAGGTCGCCTGGTTCTGGTCGACGCGGATCTGCCGCTCCTGCGCGGTCAGTTGTTCCTGCAGGAAGTCGATCACGTTGTCGCGGTACGCCGCGGCGGTGAAGCAGGCGTCCGAGTTGGCGTGGAAGCGCACGCGCCCGTAGCCGTAGCTGCCGTCGTGGCCGACCGCGCCGAGGTCGTTGCCGCCGGTGCGGCCGACCTGCTGCAGGCTGTCGCGGGTGGCGTTGGCCAGCGCCAGGCGCTTGGCCGCGGTGTCCTGCACGTCCGGCGGATCTTGCCCGTCCTGCGCGTCGCCCTGCGCCAATTCGATCTGCCGTTGCAGCACCAGCGCGGCCAGGCCGGCCACGTGCGGCGTCGCCGAGGACGTGCCGTTGAACTCCCCCGGCCCGTAGGACACGGTATCGACGTTGGCGAAGCTGGCGGCGTTGGGCTTGGGGTTGTTGTCCGCGCCGTTGCCCGGCAGCGCGCCGCCGGCGGCCAGCGCCGGGCCGCGCGAGCTGTAGTTCTCCAGCGCCGAATCGCCGACGTTGAGCGCGGCGATGGTCAGTACGTCGGCGGTATCGGCCGGGAAACTCAGGCTGCGCTCGGGCACCGAGCGGCCGATGCCCCAGTTGGCGAACAGCTGCAGGTTGTTGTTGGCGCCGGCGGTGTTGCGGCTGACCCGCACCGCGTAGACCGCGCCGCGGTTGCCGCACTCGCGCGTGGCCTGGTTGGCCGGCGGGGTGTAGTTGAAGCGCTCCACCGGCTCCTGGCCGGCGCCGCCGTTCTGGCGCGCGTCGACCGAGCCGACCAGCACCCACGACGCCACGCCTTGCCCGTTCGGGTTGCCGCGGCGGTACAGGTGCAGGCCGTAGTCCTGGTCGGTGAGGTTGGCGGCGTTGGCGCCGCCGGCCCAGTCGTTCCAGAACAGCGAGGCCGACAGGCTGTAGTTGCCGGCCACCGGGAAGCACTGGCCGTTGTTGAGCAGGTTGTAGGTCTCTCCCGCCGCGTTCCAGCGCTGGAAGCCGTTGGCGTCGACGTTGCTGGCGCCGCCCCAGTGCTTGAGCGCTTCGTTGCCGGCGGCGTTGAGCACCACCACGCCGTTGGCGCGGGCGGCGCGGATCGCGTCGTAGAGGCCCTTGAGGAAGCCCAGGCGGCCGCTGCCGTCGCCGATGCTGCCGTTCTCGAAACCGAGCGAGGCGGTGATGACCTGCGCGCGCGGGCGGCCCTGGGCGACGTTGTTCGCGTCGAGGTTGGCGGCGTGGCGCACGGCCGCGGCCCAGTCGTTGTTGTCGCTGGTGTCGTAGGCGATGAAGCTGGCCTGCGGGGCGAGGTCGTAGGCGATCTCGAGCACGGCGTTGCCGTGGCTGGAATCGTCGGCGCCGAACCCGCCGGCGGCGTCGCGGCGCAGGGTCAGGCGATCGGCGTCGGGCCATTCGCCCGCGGCCTGCAGCGCGGCGACTTCGCCGTCGGTGTCGTCGAAGCCGTCGATGACCGCGACGGTGATGCCCTCGCCGTTCAGGCCCAGATCGTGCAGGCGCTGCACCTCGCTGGCGGCGGCGCCCTGGGTGGCGACCGGAGCGGGAGCCGCCTGGGCGAAGTTCGGCAGGGTCTTGAGATCCACGCGCGCGACCAGCGCCTGTGCGGCGACCCACTCCATGCGGTCCAGCGGCACGCTCGCGTCGAGCACGGCGGAGCCGGCGATCTGCTGCGCGCGGATGCCGGCGCGCTGCAGGCTGCCGGCCAGTTCGCCGCCCAGGCGCGCGAGCACGCCGGGACGTTCGATCTGTTCGGGCGTGGCGGCGAGGTCGATGTGGACCGATACGCGGTTGTCCTCGCGCAGCTTGGCCGGCACGCCGGCCTGGACCAGCGCGGCGATCTGCACGGCCACGCTCGGCGCGGCGGCGCCGGCGCTGCCGCCCGCGCGGACGGCGCCGGCGCCGGCGGCGACGGCCGACGCGCCCGGCGCGGCGGCGGCGGCTTCGGCCGCCTGCAGGGCCTGCAGCAACTGCCCGCCGAGCTTGGCCTGGGCGTCGTTGCGCGGCTGGGCGAAGGCGTTCAGCGCGACCGGCAGCATGCGCCCGGCCGGCGCCGGCGCGGCGCCCGTCGCGCCCGGATGCGCGGCCTGCGCGCCCGCCGCGGCGACGGACGCAGGCGACGACGAGGACGAGGACAGGCCCGACCACAGCGCGCCGAGACCGACCGCGATGCCGATGGCGAGCGCGGCGTGACGGCGTTTTCCAGAGGGGATCTTCATGCAGGAACGGCTCCGAATGGGGAAGGTCGAAAAACGCCGGGCGCGACCCGCAGGGGGTTGGCGCGGGCCGCGCCCGACATCATGAAAGGACACAAAAAATGCGCCTTTCACTCGATCTAACGCCGATGGCGAAGCCCCTCCCTACACCGATCGGAAAAAACTTCAGAACGCTTTCTTATGTAGAAAACACCCTACGTCGCCGCCGGCGACCGCGGCTGCCGGAATGCGATGGAGCGCCCAATTCGCGTCGCTGCCGCGGCCGCGCCTGCGACGCCGGACCATCGGCGGCGACCGCCGGCTCAGGCCCGTCCCAACCGCCGCAGCGCGATGCCCAAGGCGAGGCGGTAGCTCGCGGCCAGATCTCCGTTGATGACGATGGTGGCGATCGGCGCGGCGCGCGCGCGCAAGCGTTCGTCGAGCGTGGTGGCGCTGTCGGCGTGCACTTCGATGTAGTCGCTGGGCAGTTCGTCCAGCGCCTGCCGCAGCGGCTCGGGGCTGGCCAGCGCCTGCGGCGCCAGTTCGCCCGGGTCGAGCAGGACGAACTCGCAGCCGCGCCGGCGCGCCGCGCGCAGGCTGCCGATCAGTTCGCGCAGGTCCGCGCAGGGCCGCAGTTCGAGGTGGCGGCCGACCGCCTGCGCGAGCCGGCGCAGTTCGGTCAGCAGTTGCGATTGCAGCGGCAGCGCAGCCGAATGGCGGCCTTGCAGGATCAGGATGCTCATGCGTTGGTGACGATGGGGAGATGCGCGCAGCGTGCGCGCCGGCCGCATAAAGCCGCCATGCCGGCCGGCGACGGCGCGCGTAAATTCTTCGCAATCGCCGCATCGCAACGCAGCGATCGCGCGCTATCGATCGCGCCGGCATCCGCTGGCGTCATCGCCGCGCCGCGGCGCCGGCTTGGCCGCTTCGGCGGCTGCGGCCTGGCGCAGCATCAGCGACGGTTGCGGCGGCGACCGGTACGCGCTGCAATCGATGGCCTGCACCGGCGAGCCGCGGTTGCGCCAGATCTCGCGGTCCAGCGGCGCCAGGCTGCCCTCGAACACGATGTCCGCGTCCTCGTCGCGACCGCCGGGCAATCCGTCGCGCCCCAGCGAGAACAGGGCGAAGCGGCCCTGGCGGTCGTCGGAGGCGTAGTAGAGCGCGCGGCCCCAGCTGTCGGTCAGGTCGTACTCGTTCGCGTAACGGCCGTAAGGCAGGTCGCCGGCGGCCAGCGTCGACAGCGCCCCGGGCAGGAAGCCGACGTCGCAGCGGAAGGCGCGGACCTTTTCGCCGAGTATCGCCACCTGCGCCTGCACCCGCGCATGCGGAGTGCAATGCGGTCCCAGCACCAGGTGCAGCAGCCACACGATCGAGGCCAGAAACCCGACCGCGACGACCGCGCCCACCACGCGTTTGCGCAACCGCACGTTCATCCCTGCCTCCTGCGATCCGTCCGCTTCCCTGCCGGCGGGCGCGCCGCGCGCCGCTAGACCAGCAGATCCTCGTAGAACGCCCCGAACGGCCGCTCGGGGTGGGCGATCTGGATTTCCAGGATCCACAGCCCCGGCGCCGGCGTGCCTTCGAACTCGCCGAGGTCGCCGGCGCGGTACACCGCATGCGGGAAGTCGCTGACCCGGTGGCCCTGGATGTCGAGGTTCAGCCGCCAGCCCAGCGCCTGCGCGCGTTCCTGCGCGTAACCGTACAGCTGCGGCCCGCTGGCGCCGCGCTCGCGCCAGCGCTGCGCGACTTCGTCGAACAACTGCCGCGCGGCGGCGGCGCAGGCGTGCATGTCCGCATCGTCGCCGACCACGAACGTATCGCCCGAATCGCCTTCGTGGCCGTTCCAGACCACGCCCATGTCGATGAAGTAGATATCGTTCGCGCCGAGTTCCGGATCGCCCTCGGAGCGCTCGCGGAAGGTCTTGAGGGTGTTGGCGCCGAAGCGGATCAGTAGCGGGTGCCAGATCCGGCCCATGCCCATCTCGACCAGGGTGCGCTGGCCCATCTCGCGCGCCTGCGATTCGCGCATCCCCGGCGCGATCCGCGCGCGGATGCGCTCCACCGCCTGCCAGGTCAGCTCGCGCGCGCGTTGCATCGCGTCCGCGTCGAAGGCCGCGCCGACGCGCTGCTTGGGATCGACGCCGTCGCAACCGTTGGCGTTCGCGTTCGTATCGCTCATGGCATCGCTCATGGCCGGGTTCAAACCTGCAACGTCAGGCCCGGCCGCGCCAGCACCGCGCGGGTGCCGAAGCGTTGGCCGATCTCGCCCGCCAGCGCTTCGCGCGCCTTGTCCTCGCCGTGCACCAGCGCCAGCGGCGGATGCCCGGCGATCGCGCCGTACCACTCGATCAGGCCGTGCTGGTCGGTGTGCGCCGACAGCCCGCCGATGGTGTGGCGCTGCGCGCGCGCGCGGATGTCGCGGCCGTGGATGCGCACCCACTGCGCGCCTTCGACCAGGCGCCGGCCGACCGTGCCCTCGGCCTGGTAACCGACGAACACCACATGGGTCTGCGGCTTGTCGAGGTTCTGGCGGAAGTGGTGCAGGATGCGGCCGGCGTTGGCCATGCCGGAACCGGCGATGACGATCGCGCCGCGTTCGATCGCATTGATCGCCATCGACTCCTGGGCCGATACGGTCAGGTGCAGATTGGGCAGGTCGAACGGGTTGGGCTTTTCCTTCCACACCTTCGCCGCGTCCTCGTCGAACAGTTCGGCGTGGCGGTCGTAGACGGCGACCACCTTGGCCGCCATCGGGCTGTCGAGGAAGATCTTCCAGCGCGAGAGCTTCCACTCGTCCCAGTACTTGGCGAACCAGTACAGCAGTTCCTGGCTGCGGCCGACCGCGAACGCCGGGATCAGCACGTTGCCGCCGTCGTTCCAGGCCGCGTCGAGAATGCGGCCGAGTTCGAGGATGGTTTCGGCGCGGTCCTTGTGCAGGCGGTCGCCGTACGTGGATTCCATCAGCACCAGGTCGGCGGCGGCGATGGGTTCGGGATCGCGCAGGATCGGCGTGCCCTTCGGGCCGAGGTCGCCGGAGAACACCAGGGTGCGGCCGTCGGCGCGCAGTTCCACCACCGACGAGCCGAGGATGTGGCCGGCCTCGCGCAAGGTCAGCCGCACGCCGGGCAGGATCTCGCTGTCGCTGTCGCTGCCGTAGCGCAGCGGGCGCACCCGGCGCATCGTTTCCTCCACGTCCTCGCGGGTGTACAGCGGTTGCAGTTCCGGCTCGCCGGCGCGACGCCGGCGGTTGCCGCGCTCGGCTTCGCTTTCGGCGATGGACGCCGAATCCAGCAGCATGATCCGCATCAGCTCGGCGGTGGCCTGCTGGGCGTGGATCTCGCCGCGGAACCCGCGCTTGAGCAGCAGCGGCACCCGGCCGATGTGGTCGATGTGGGCGTGGCTGATCACCAGCGCGTCGAGCGCGGCGGCGTCGAAACCGAACGGATCGAGGTTGCGGCGCTCGGCTTCGGGGCTGCCCTGGATCATGCCGCAGTCGAGCAGCAGGCGATGGCCGGCGGCTTCGACTTCGTGCAGCGAACCGGTGACCTCGCCGGCCGCGCCGTGGAAATGCACTCGCATCGGATCGGACTCCTCGGCCGCGGCGGGGGCCGCGGCGTGCGCCGAAATTAGCATGCGGCCGGCGAGGAAGGTTTCGCGGCGGCGGGCGGTCGTGGGAGGGACTTCAGTCCCGATGCTCTTGGTTCGGATCGCCGCGAACGGATCGCAAGACATCGGAACCGAAGCGACCCCCACCTCGCCGCAAAGCCCGCATCGGGCAAAGCCGCCCGCCACCCCACGTGACTGAAGACACCCTCCCCCGGCGGCCGCCGGGTCCATCATCGCGGGGTTGCGCGCCCGCGCCGCGACCGTTCCATGCCTTCAGGGAGTTTCCGCGATGACCCTCCGCCCCCGCCGCCTGTTGCTGCCGCTGGCCCTCGCCGCCGCGGCGACCGCCTGCGCCAAGCCCGAACCGTCCGCGCCGGCGGCCGCGCCGCAAGCCC
This sequence comes from Lysobacter enzymogenes, assembly GCF_023617245.1. NCBI lineage: Bacteria > Pseudomonadati > Pseudomonadota > Gammaproteobacteria > Lysobacterales > Lysobacteraceae > Lysobacter > Lysobacter enzymogenes. The sequence continues at coordinate 2,012,671 of NZ_CP067396.1, read as the reverse complement.
AGGCCCCGGCGCCCGCCGCCGCGCTCGCGCTCGACGAATCCAAGCTGCCGCAGCCGGTGCGCTTCGCCGCGACCGACCTGGACCCGTCCCACAACGCCTGCGACAGCCTCACCGGCTACGTCAACGCCAAGTGGTTCGCGGCCAACCCGATCCCCGGCGACCGCTCCTCGTGGGGCGTGTCCGACGTGCTGGCCGAACGCTCGCTGGCGATCCAGCGCCAGCTCGCCGAACAGGCCGCCGGCGACGCCAAGGCCGCCGGCGTGGAGAAACTGATCGGCGACCTGTGGGCCACCGGCATGGACGAGGCCAAGATCAACGCCCAGGGCCTGGCGCCGCTGAAGGACGAACTGGCGGCGATCGACGCGGTGGATTCGCCCGAGCGCCTGTCGGCCTACCTGCGCGACAGCGCCGCGCTCGGCCGCAACGTGCTGTTCGACTTCTCGCCGGAGGCCGACTTCAAGAATTCCGCGGTGAACATGGCCTACGCCGTGCAAGGCGGGCTCGGCCTGCCCGACCGCGGCTATTACTTCGACGCCGACAAGCGCGACAAGCTCGCCGCCTACGGCAAGCACATCGCCAAGGTGCTGGAGCTGGCCGGCGCCAGCGCCGCCGACGCGCAAGCGCAGGCCAAGGCCGTGCTCGAATTCGAGACCCGGCTGGCGCGGGTGTCGCTGTCGAGCGAGCAGTTCTCGCGCGACGTCGCCCTGTACTACAACCCGATCAGCCCGGCCAAGGCCGACGAGCTGACTCCGAATTTCTCCTGGACCCAATTCTTCGAATCGCAAGGCGTGGCCGCGCCGAAGACGTTCTCGCTGGCGGTGCCCGGCTTCCACCAGGAAGTCAGCAAGATGATCGCCGACGTACCGCCGGCGACCTGGCGCGCGTTCCTGCGCTACCACGCCGTCGACAACGCCTCGCCCTACCTCGGCGACGCTTTCGTCGCCGAGAACTTCGAATTCCACGCCAAGACCATGCTCGGCCAGAAGGAGCCCAAGGCGCGCTGGAAGCGCGTGCTCGGCGGCATCGACGACCAGGCCGGCGAGGCGATGGGCCAGCTCTACGTCAAGGTCGCGTTCCCGCCGGACGCCAAGGCCCAGACCGAGGCGCTGGTGCAGCAGCTGCGCACCGCGTTGAAGGCGCGCATCGAGAATCTGTCGTGGATGAGCGCCGACACCAAGAAGAAGGCGCTGGAGAAGTGGGCCAGCTTCACCCCGAAGATCGGCTACCCGGACAAATGGCGCGACTGGAGCGGCCTGGCGACCGGCCGCGACAGCTACTACGCCAACGTCATGGCCGCCAACGAATTCAACTACAAGTGGCGCCTGGGCAAGATCGGCCAGCCGGTCGACAAGACCGAATGGAACATGAGCCCGCAGACGGTCAACGCCTACTACAACCCGCTGCAGAACGAGATCGTGTTCCCGGCCGCGATCCTGCAGCCGCCGTTCTTCGATCCCAAGGCCGACGACGCGGCCAACTACGGCGGCATCGGCGCGGTGATCGGCCATGAGATGACCCACGGTTACGACGACCAGGGCGCGCGCTTCGACGCCCGCGGCAACCTCGCCGACTGGTGGACGCCGGCCGACGCCAAGGGCTTCGCCGCGCGCAGCCAGAAGCTGATCGAGCAGTTCGACGGTTACGAGGCGGCGCCGGGGCTGAAGGTCAACGGCAAGCTGACCCTGGGCGAGAACATCGCCGACCTCGGCGGCCTGGCCACCGCCTACGACGCCATGCATCGGGCCGTCGGCGACACGCCCGATCCCAAGACCGACGGCTTCAGCCGCGACCAGCGCTTCTTCATGAGCTATGCGATGAGCTGGCGCGACCGCTACACGCCGGACCTGCTCAAGGTGCTGGTCGCCTCCAACCCGCACGCCCCCAGCGACCTGCGCGCGATCGGCGCGCCGTCGAACCTGCCGGCCTACGCCGCCGCGTTCTCGTGCAAGCCCGGCCAGGCGATGGTGCGCACGGCGGACAAGCAGGTCGTCATTTGGTGACTCGGGACCGGGGACCCGGGACCCGCCAGAAGCCCGGCGATCTGCCGCTCTGCTCGGACCCCGGTCCCTGGTCCCCGGTCCCCGGTCCCGCCCTCCCTGAACATTACGAAGCCGTCACACATGACCTTCGACACCCTGCGGGCACGCCCCGCCGGACTATCGTCGGCCCGGTGCCGGGGGCTCGCGCCTGCCGCGACGCCCTGGAATCGGCCACAATTCCCGCCTCGTTTCACGCCTACGCCTTACGGCCGGAGCCCGCTGTGACCCTCAAGAAACCGCAAGTCCTGTTGTTGTCCGTCGCCATCGCCACCGCCGTGGCGGCCTGCGGCGGCAAAACCGAAGCCCCGGCCGCGAACGCGCCGGCCGCCGACCAGGCCGCCGCCAAGCCGGCCGAACCCGCCGCGCTGACGCTCGACGAGAGCAAGCTGCAGAAGGTCAACCGCTTCGAGATCGCCGACCTGGACAGCAGCAAGGACGCCTGCGTCGACTTCGCCGGCTACGCCAACGGCAAGTGGCTCGCGGCCAACCCGATCCCGGGCGACCGCACCTCCTGGGGCGCGTTCGAAATGCTCGACGAGCGTTCCAACGACGTCCAGCACCAGCTCGCCCAGCAGGCCGCGGCCGACACCAAGGCCACCGGCGTGGAGAAGATCGTCGGCGACCTGTGGGCCACCGGCATGGACGAAGCCAAGATCAACGCCCAGGGCCTGGAACCGCTGAAGGGCGACCTGGCCAAGATCGACGCGATCGACAGCCCCGAGAAGATCGCCGCCTACCTGCGCGAGACCGCCGCGACCGGCGACAACCCGCTGTTCGGCTTCGGCGCCGAGGCCGACTTCAAGGATTCGGCCAACAACATCGCCTACGCCTCGCAGGGCGGCCTGAGCCTGCCCGACGCGCCGTACTACACCGACGCCAAGTTCAAGGACAAGCTGGCCGCGTACGAACAGCACGTGGCGAAGGTGCTGGAACTCGGCGGCGCCAAGCCCGAGGACGCCGCCAAGCAGGCCAAGGACGTGATCGCGTTCGAGACCCGCCTGGCCAAGGCCTCCAAGACCCGCGAGCAGCTCTCGCGCGACGTCTCGCTGTACTACAACCCGCTGAGCCCGGCCAAGGCCGACGAGCTGACCCCGAACTTCTCCTGGACCAAGTTCTTCGAGTCGCAGGGCGTGGCCGCGCCGAAGATGTTCTCGCTGGCGGTGCCGGGCTTCCACCAGGAAGTCAGCAAGATGATCGCCGACACCCCGGCCGCCGCCTGGCAGGCCTACCTGCGCTTCCACGCGATCGACGGCGCCTCGCCGTTCCTGTCCGACGCGTTCGTGCAGGAGAACTTCAACTTCTATTCCAAGACCCTGCGCGGCCAGAAGGAAATGAAGGACCGCTGGAAGCGCGTGCTCGACACCGTCGAGGGCCAGGCCGGCGAAGCGATGGGCCAGTTGTACGTGAAGGTCGCGTTCCCGGCCGAATCCAAGCAGCGCATGCAGGCGCTGGTGGAGAACCTGCGCCAGGCGCTGAAGGTGCGCATCGAGAACCTGTCGTGGATGAGCGCCGACACCAAGAAGAAGGCGCTGGAGAAGTGGGCCGGCTTCACCCCCAAGATCGGCTACCCGGACAAGTGGCGCGACTGGAGCGGCCTGGCGACCAGCCGCGACAGCTACTACGCCAACGTCAAGGCGGCCAACGAGTTCAACTACAAGTGGAACCTGAGCAAGGTCGGCAAGCCGGTCGACAAGACCGAGTGGGGCATGAGCCCGCAGACGGTCAACGCCTACTACAACCCGCTGCAGAACGAGATCGTGTTCCCGGCCGCGATCCTGCAGCCGCCGTTCTTCGATCCCAAGGCCGACGACGCGGCCAACTACGGCGGCATCGGCGCGGTGATCGGCCATGAGATGACCCACGGCTACGACGACCAGGGTTCGCGCTTCGGCCCGACCGGCAACATGGAAGTGTGGTGGGCGCCGTCCGACGCCAAGGCGTTCTCGGGCCTGACCGGCAAGCTGATCAAGCAGTTCGACGGCTACACCGCGATCGGCGGCCAGAAGGTCAACGGCACCCACACCCTGGGCGAGAACATCGCCGACCTCGGCGGCCTGGCCACCGCGTACGACGCGATGAAGAAGGCCGCGGGCGAGACCCCGGACCCGAAGACCGACGGCCTGACCCGCGACCAGCGCTTCTTCCTCAACTGGGCCACGGTGTGGCGCCGCAACTTCACCCCGGACGAGGAGAAGATGCGCCTGCAGACCGACGAGCACGCGCTCGCCAACTTCCGCGCGATCGGCGCGCCGTCGAACCTGCCGTCGTTCGCGGCCGCGTTCTCGTGCAAGCCGGGCCAGCCGATGGTGCGCGAGGGCGACAAGCAGGTGATCATCTGGTGATCGTGGCGGCGCGGTAATTGCGCCGAAGCCGATGCATCGACGAAGGCCCGGGGATTCCCCGGGCCTTTGTTTTTGCTTAGCCCCTCTCCCGCTTGCGGGAGATGGGTTGGGATGAGGGCCGCCCGCCGCTGCCCTCATCCGGCCCTTCGGGCCGCCTTCTCCCGCCAACGGGAGGAGGAACAGCGTCACGACACCGAACTCCCAACCCCGTTCACCGCCATCCCACGCCGGATTGTTAAACTCCCGCATCCTCCGGATGGACTACGCGATGCTGACCCTACGCCCGCTTGCCTGCGCCCTCGCCCTGAGCCTCATCGCCGGCCTGGCCTCGCCCGCCGCCGACGCCGCCAAGAAGAAGGCCGCGCCCAAGTCCAAGGCCCCGGCCGTCGCCAACGCCTGCACCGACTTCTACGGCAACGCCAACGCCGATTGGCTGCGCGCCAACCCGCTGTCCGGCGCCGCCTCGGTCTCGGCGCTGGAAACCCTGGCCAACAACGCCCGCCGCCAGCAGCTGGAACTGCTCAACACCGCGATGACCTCGCCGCAGGGCAACGTGCAGAAGCTGCTCGGCGACTTCTGGGCCAGCGGCCTGGACGAGGCCGCGGTCGAGCGCGACGGCTCGCAGCCGATCGCCCCGCTGCTGGGCCGCATCAACGCGATCAAGAAGTCCAAGGACATCCCCGCCTCGATCGCCGCCCTGCACCAGGTCGGCATCCCGGTGCTGTTCAACTTCGGCGCCGACATCGACCTGCAGGACCTGGAACGCCACATCGGCTACTTCAGCCAGGGCGGCCTGGGCCTGCCGGACCCGGCCTACTACACCCGCACCGACAACGACACCCGCCAGCTGCTGGCGCAGTACAACGTCTACGTGCAGAAGATCCTGACCCTGACCGGCACGCCGAAGGAAAAGCTCGCCGCCGAGTCGCAGTTGGTGATCGACCTGGAAACCCGCCTGGCCCGCGCCTCCAAGCCGCTGGCGGACCTGCGCGATCCGCGCGCGAACTACGCGCCGGTCGCCACCAACACCCTGGGCAAGACCTACAAGCGCCTGCAGCTGGGCGACTTCCTCAAGGCCCAGGGCGTCAGCGACGACAGCGTGTCGATGGCCAATCCGGCGCTGTTCGCCGAGATGGACAAGCTGATCGACCAGCTCAAGCCCGAGCAGTGGAAGGTCTACCTGCGCTGGCGCGTCGGCGACTCGATGGCGCCGTACCTGGCCAAGTCGTTCCGCGACGCCGAATTCGACTTCCGCGGCAAGATCCTGCGCGGCCAGCGCGAGCAGCCCGCGCGCCAACAGGCGGTGCTCGACGCGATCACCCTCGCCGCCGGCCCGATGGTCGGCCACGAGTACGCCGCGCGCTACCTGCCGGCCGCGACCGACCAGCGCGCCGAGCAGATCGCCCAGCAGGTGCGCGAGGCGCTGGCCAAGGCCATCGACGCCGACACCCGCTTCAGCGACGGCGTCAAGAACGAAGCGCGCGCCAAGCTCGGCAAGCTCAAGATCGAAGTCGGCACGCCCAAGCGCGACCTCGACTACACCGTGCAGCCGATGGGCCGCGGCAGCTTCGGCAGCAACATGCTGATCGCCTCGACCTGGCGCCACCGCGAGGAAATGAAGCGGATCGGCCGCGGCAACGCCGACCGCCGCTGGGACGTGCTGCCGCAGGAGCCGTCGCTGGCCTACGACATCGCCCAGAACCGCCTGATCGTGACCGCGGCGATGCTGCAGGCGCCGGTGCTCGACATGAGCCGTCCGGAGTCCGCGCAGTACGGTTCCTTCGGCGCCCTGGTCGGCGCCGAGCTGACCCACGGTTTCGACAGCCGCGGCCGCTACGTCAACGCCAAGCAGGAAGTGCGCGACTGGTGGACCCCGGCCGAAGTCTCGGCCTGGGACGCGCTCGCCGCGCGCGTGGCCGCGCAGTACAGCGCCGAATCCTGGCCGGGCCTGGGCTCGGTCAAGGTCAACGGCAACCAGGTGCGCGACGTCGCCATCGCCGACCAGGCCGGCGTCGAGCTGGCCTGGAGCGCGTACCGCGCCGCCCAGCCGGCCGCGAACAAGGACGCCAACCAGACCTTCTTCAAGGCCTGGGCCGGCGTGTGGGCGCAGCAGCTGAGCCCGGAAGCCGCGGCGCAGCGCGCGGCCTCGGGCATCCACGCCCCGGGCCAGTGGCGCACCAACATCCCGCTGTCGAACCTGCCCGCGTTCGGCGAGGCCTACGGCTGCAAGGCCGGCACCGCGATGACCCGCAAGGCCGACCAGCAGATCAAGGTCTTTCCCTGATCGCCGGCGCGGTTGGCGGATAACGAAAAAGCCCGGCGCCTGCCGGGCTTTTTCTTTGCGGCCGCCTGAAGCCACCTGCAGGAGCGGCGCGAGCCGCGACCGCGCCAACGCAGCCTAGACGCGGTGTTCGACGCACTGTGTTGCCGCGGTCGCGGCTCGCGCCGCTGCTACCGGGGAACACCCGACTGCGGCGACCTCAACGCAACTGCACGCTGCGCACCTGCGAGCTCTCCGCCCCGATCGACATCGCCCGCCCTTCGTCGTCGAACAGCACCAGCCGGTCGGCCTGCTCGCGCGCGCGCAGCCGCGCCTGCGGCCAGTCGATCCGCGCCACGCAGCGCGCGGCCTCGTCGTTGCCGCGGCGGATCAGGTAGGCGCGCATCCGGTAGACGCCGTGCAGCACCACCAGGAAGCCGCGCGCCAGCGGGATCAGCGAGCTCTCGCATTCGCCGCCGACCGGTTCCGGCGGTTCCAGGTCGATCGCGCAGTTGCGGCCGCCGAAGCGGAACGAGAAGCGCATGCCGCCGTCTTCGTTGGCGGCGATGACGACGTCGTCGACGGTGTTGTGCGGGTCGAGCAGCATCCAGCCGTGCGCCGGCACCTCGACCGGTTCGCGCGAGACCAACCCGCGGCTGGGATGGGTGCGGTAATGCCAGACCGTGGTGACGCCGCGGCCGGCGACCAGGAACAGTTCGTCGTGGCGCAGGAACCGCGCCTGGACGATGTCGCCGCCGAGGTCGCCGACGCTCCACAGCACCTGCAGCGGCCGTCCGCCCTCGCCCACCGGGCCGGCGTCGAAGGCGACGATGCGCTGGCCGGACACCGCCGCCCAGGCGACGCCGTCGAAGCGGTCGGCGAAGAACTGCAGCGGCAACGCGCCGAGATCTTCGATGCGGTGTCCGGTCAGATCGAGCCGGGCGATGCGCCAGACCGATTCGCGCCGCGCCAGCGCCAGCGCGACCTCGCCGCTGTCGCCGATCACCAGCCGGTGCGCGGGCGCCGCGTAGCGCTTGAGGCAGCGGCCGGCGGCGTCGAACATCGCCGCGCCGGCTTCGCCGAACGCGGCCAGCCAGCGGCCGTCGCCGAGCGCGGCCAGATCCAGCGGCGCCTGCAGGCCGGGATCGGCCTGCAGGCTCGCCTCGAGCGCGGCGCGGCGTTCCCACAGCGGCAGCGCCGGCGGCGTCGGCGGCACGCCCCACGCGGGCAGGTCGGCGTCGAGCCAGGGATCCGCGGCGAGCGCGCGGATGCGGTCGAGCTGGGCGCGTTCGAGCGCGTTGGCGCCGCCGGCGCGGTCGGCCGCCAGCGCCGGCAGCGCGCGCGCGGCGATCCGCGCCAGCGCCTGGTTGCGCTGCGCGTGCGCGATCGTCGCCAGGGCCTGGCCGAGCGCTTCGCGCGGCGCCGCCGGCGCGTCCGGGTCGGTCAGTTCGGCGACGCGCCCGGCGTAGTGCTGCAGGGTGTCGGGCAGCAGCGCGGCGCGGCGCACCAGCGCGCGCGCCGACAGTTCGGCGCCGCCGGCCTCGGCGGTCTGCAGCCAGCGCGCGGCCTGTTCGCGCGAATCCGGGTCCGGCCACACCGCTTCCACCGCGTCCAGCCAGCGCCCTTGCGCGGCCAGCGCGCGGCCCCATTCGCGGCGCAGGCTCAGCGCGTGCGCGCGATGTCCGGACGCGCCTTCCAGCAGCGCCAGCGCCGTCGCGAAGGCGTTGTCGCGGCGCGCCACCAGCGTCGCGCGCTCGACGTCGCCGGCCAGCATCAGCAGGCGGATGATCGCGTCGGCCGGCATGTCCCAGCCCAGGGCCAGTTCCGCGGCCTGCGCCGCGCGCCCGTGCTTGACCAGATAGTCCAGCGCTTCCTGGCGCGCGTTGAGCAACTCGGCCAGCACGAACACCGCTTCGTCGATCTTGCCCGCGCCGTCGAGCCGCTCGAACGCGCGGCGGTAGCGCTGGCGCAGCAGTTCGCGGATGTCGTGGCCCGCGCCGATGCTGGCGCCGACGTTGCGCTGCGCGCTCAGGCTGAGGTCGTCGCGGCGGCCCGGCGTGCCGAAGGACTGGCCGAGCGAACCGGCGTCGTCGCCGTCGATCGGCAGCGCGTGGCGCAAGGCTTCCAGGGTATCGCCGTGGTCGAACTGTTCCAGCAGCCGGCGCAGGTAGGCGCCCTGGCGCAGGCCGATCAGCCGCGCCGCGCCGCTGGCCGCGGCCATGCGCGCGAGCGCGGCGCGCCAGCGCTGCGGCAGCACCGTGTTGCGGCGCTGGGCGATGCCGCCGGCGGCACCGGACGGCGTCGCGTCGGCCACGCCGGCGCCGGATCCGAATCCGAATCCGGATCCGAACCCACCCGCGCCGCCACCGCCGCCGAAGCCGACACCCAGCCCCGGAAAGCGGCGCAGCAACCACGCGGCGGCGCCGTCGCGCGCACCGGTCGCGCGTTCCAGCAGGCCCGGCTTGTCGTTGCCTGCATCGTCGCGGTTGCGGCCCAGCGCGCGCAGGAAGCGCTGGCGCTCCTCGCTCGGCGGCGCGATGCGGTCGCCGAGCAGTTCGCGCACCGCCTTGCCGGCGATCTTGTCCGGCTGCAGCTTGGGCAGCGCGCGGTCGCAGACGAAGGTGTCGTGCAGGGCGTAGTCGTCGAGTTCGATCGCCAGCGACGGGTCCAGCGCTTCGCCGTCGGCCAGATCCAGCGCCAGCGACTGCCCGCCCAGCACCAGATGCACGTCGGCCGGCGCCAGACCTTCGCGTTCGGCCGCGGTCAGCGGGCCGGCGTAGAGGCCGTGCGCGCCGATCCGGCACAGCGGCGTGCCGCCGGCGTCGTCGCAGTGCAGCGCGCGTTCGGCCTCGAAGCGCAGCAGGTCGCCGCGCGCGGGGCCGCGGTCGAAGCGCCAGGCGCGGCAGCCCGGCGCCCACCAATGCAGCAGGCGTTCGCCGCGCTGTTGCGCGTTGAGCAAGTCCGCCGGCAGCCACAGCCCGGCCACGGCCTGCTGGCCGCGCCATACCGGATACCGCACCTGCGCGCCGTGCGCGTCACTCATCTGCGCTCCCCCCGGCGTAGATCGTGGTGCTGGCGCCGCGTTCGTGCAACACCACCAGTCGGCCGTCGAGATCGATCAGGGCGATGGTCTCGCCGCCGCCGGCGACGCTGCCGACGCTGAGCCGGGTCGCCGACTGGTACAGGGTGCGGCGCTCTTTCTCGCCGATCGCCAGCACCGCGGTGCGGTCGGGGTTGATCGCGATCAACGCGGCCGCACCCTCGGGCCCGGCGTCGACCCCGATCACCTTCCACTCGCTCGGCAGGATGATCTCGAAATCGGCGGTCTTGTCCTGCTCCAGCCATTGCAACACCCGCCACAGGCCGGCGCGGTCGCCGCCGTGGCCGCCGATGCGCAGTTCCACCGCGGCGGTGCGCAGATAGCGGCGATCGACCCGCTCGGCGTGCAGCCACGCCGACAGCGGCGTGCCCGCGCACTCGGCCTTGGCCAGGATCTGCCCGCCGAAACCGGCGCGCGTGCAGCAGATCTGCAGTTCGCTGTCGCGCACGCGCAGGTAATCGACCCAGGCGCCGTGCATCGGCGCGAACGCCAGCACGTCTTCGGAATACGGGCCGTTGCCGAAACTGGCCGCGCGCGCGGAGTCGGCGTCCTGGCGCCAGCGCCACAGCTTGCCGCCGGCCAGCATCAGCAGTTCCGCCGCCGGCGCGGCGTCGTAGGCCTGGCGTTCGGGCTGCACCCGCGTCAGCGGCAGCCAGCGGCCCTGTCCGGGCGCGCTGTTGAGCGCGTCGGGACGGTCGCCGTGGCTGAAACCGCTCAGCGACCAGAACACCAGCCCGGCCGCGCTCGCCACCGCGCCGCCGAACTGGTGCTTGTGGATCGTCGCCGCCAGCAGCGAACGCGCCGGGCCCCAGCGCACCAGGGTCGGCATGCCGAGCCGGCGCTTGCCGCTGAGGCGCTGCACATAGGCCGCGGCGCCGTCGAGCAGCGGCACCGCCACGTCGTGGCCGTCGGCCGAGAACAGCGGCGGTTGCTTGAGCGAAATCCGCTTGCGCATGCGCACGATCCGCACCTCGCCGTCGTGCTCGACGAGCGGCGCCAGGCTCGAGCCGCGCGCCAGCACGAACTGCCCGCGCAGCAAGCGCGTCGCGCGCGCCGGATCGGGCAAGGCCAGGGTCGCCTCGCGCCGCGCCCGCGCCGCGCTGACCGTCACCGCCAGTTCGCCCGCCTGCGCCGCGCCGATGCCGACGCGGTGGCCGAGCCCGTGGCCCGGACCCGGCGCGCCGATCGACCAGCGTTCGCCGGGGCTCGGCTCCAGCGCGTCCAGGTGCTGCGCCCATTGCTGTTCCAGCGCCGCGCGCGCCGCGCTCGAGCCGGCATGGCCGGCGTCGGCGCGGAACCGCCACGCGCGCGCATCGAGCAGTTGCCGCAAGCGGTCGGCGCTGGCGGCCTCGTGCAGTTCGCCGGGAATGCCGAGCACGCCCCACGCGAACCGCGCCTTGGCCGCCTGCGCGCGCTGCGCCAGCAAAATCCACAAGGCCAGATGCAGCAGCCGCGGCGCGCCCAGCTGCGCCGGGCCGCTGTCGAACACCGCCACGGTCAGCGCATCGGCCTGACGCGCGACCAGCTTCGGGCTCAGGAACAGGTGCTCGCCGCCGGCGGCGCGACGGTCGAATTCCTCCGGCGCGGCGTCGGCCAGCGCCCATTCGCTCAGCAGCAGGCGCTCGTAGCTGCCGCGCCGGCGCAGGTCGTCGATGCCTTCGGGTTCCAGCTGCCCGCTCTGCGCGCGCAGGCGGAACGCGCCCAGCAGCGGATGCAGGCGCAGCAACAGTTCGCCGAGCGCGCCGGCCAGGTCCGGGTCGAACCAGTCCAGCCACGGCCGCCAGGGCGTCAGGGTCGCGGGCAGGCGCATGCGCTCAGTCCTGCCAGCGCGCGCGGATCTGCGCGATCAGTTCGTCGCTGGCCGGCAACGCGCGATGCAACGGCACCAGTCGCGCCGGCTCGCGCAGCATCAGCAGCGGCGATTGCGGATGCCGCCGCGCCAGCGCGCGCTGCAGCAGGTCCAGCGGCAACCGCGGGCGCTGGGTGGTCGGCAGCCAAAGCGCCGGCGCGGGCTCGCGCGGGGCGATGTAGAGCACGCCCTCGCACCAGGGCAGCGCGTCGCCGGGGCCGGTGGCGACCAGCACGTCGGCGTTGGCGGTCAGCGCGAGCGCGCCGCGCCGCGCCGGCTCCAGCGCCTGCAGCGCGGCCAGCAGCGCGCGCGACGCGGCGCGGCCGACTCCGGCCGCGCCTTGCGGCGGCGGCGGTTCCGGCTCCGGGCCCCACGACCACTTCATGCCGCCGCCGACACCCGCTCGGCCAGGCGCGCTCGTTCGGCGGCCAGTTCGGCCGGCAACGCGTCGGCGTCGAAGTTGGCGTCGATCTCGCGCAGCAAGGCCTCGGCGATCACGCCCGCGCCGGGCGCGTCGCCGGGGCCGGCCAGGCAGGCGCGCGCGGCTTCGAGCAAACGCGCGACCCGCGACACCGGCTGCAACGCGGCATGCTCGACCGCCGCGCGCAGAGTCGGGTTGGCGGCGGCGGCGAGCGAATCGCGCAGCACATCCTGCGCCGCCACCTGCGCCTCGCGCGTGGGCAGCACGTAGAACAGCGGCCACAGGTCGGCCTCGGTCGCGTGGTCGCGCCCGGCCAGCACCGCGGCCGCGGCGATCAGGCGCTGGGCCTTGACGATGCGCCGGTCCGACAGGCTCAGCCCGGCGCCGCGCAGCTTGCGGATCGCATCGGCCAGCGCGCCGCGCGCGCGTTCCATCGCCACCGCCGGCACCCGCCGGCTCAGTTCGTCGATGTCGCTCAGTTCGGCCTGGTGCGACAAGGCCAGGCGCTCGGCCTGCCAACCGCCGGCGAGCAAGGCTTCGAGCTGGTGGTCCGGCACCGGCTCGACGAACAGGTGCAGCAGGAAGCGGTCGGCGAAGGCGGCCAGCGATTCGTCGTCGGGCAGCGCGTTGGACGCGCCGACGCAGACCCGCAGCGGGCACGCGATCTGGGTGTGGCCGCGGCGGAAGCGGCGCTCGTTGAGCACGCCGAGCAAGGTGTTGAGGATCGCGGTCGAGCCCAGGAACACTTCGTCGAGGAAGGCGACCTCGGCCTGCGGCAGCATGCCGCTGACGTCGGTCTCGACCACGCCCTCGCGCAGCCGGCGCAGGTCGACCGGGCCGAACAGTTCCGACGGCTCGGTGAAGCGGCCCAGCAGGTATTCGAAATAACGCCCGCCCAACGCCGCGGCGACCCGCCGCACCACCGCGCTCTTGGCGGTGCCGGGCGGACCGAGGATCAACAGGTGCTCCTGCGCCACCGCCGCCAGCACGATCAGTTCGGCCAACTGCTCGCGTTCGATCAGGCCGGTGGTGGCCGCGTGCACGGCATCGCGGACGCGGGCCGCGGCGTGTTGCGCGGCGGAGTCTTGCGGGCTGGAAATCATGGCGGAGGCGGCCTGGGTCCTTAGGCCGCGCGCGCGGCGGCGTGGCCGGCGCGGCGGGCGGGCGTGGAATCGGTAGGAGGGTCGGCCGCGCGCGCATGCCGCGGCCACAGCGCGCACTGTAGGCGCGGGCCGCGCGAAACCGCAACTGCGGTCGCGTTAGGATCGTGAGCGGCGCAGCGCTCGCGCGCCGTCGCCGCCACGCGCGGCGGTTGGTTACCCTATCGCTCCCCTGCTCCATTGCTCCCCCGCTCCATTGCCCCCCACTCCATCGCTCCCCTGCTCCACCGATCCGCTCTTTCGATCCGCTCCATTCACCCGCTCCGCTCCGGCCCGGATGCCGCCATGCCCGATACGCCACCGAACGATCCCACCGCCGGCCTGCTCGCCGCGCTCGCCGCCGGCCCCGACAATCCGGCGCTGGCCCGGCTGGTGGTCGACGCCTGCCTGGGCGCGGCCGACGCCGCCGCGCTGGGCCGCGCGCTGGACCTGTCCGGTCCGGCCCTGCTCGCCGATCCGGCCCAGCGCGACGCCGCGCTGGCGCTGCTGCTGCGCGCCGGCGACGACGCGCGCGCGCTCGCCGTCGCCGCGCCCGATTCGGCCGCCGCGCTGTTCGCGCAGGCGCGGCTGAAGCTCGGCGAGGGCGCGCGCGACGAAGCTCGCGCGCTTTACCAACGCGCGATCGCGCTGAATCCGGCGCTGGAAGACGCCGCGCTGGCGTCGGAACTCAGCGGCAAGGTGATCTCGCTCGCCGCCGCGCGCCGGCCCGCGCCGGGCCCCGGCGCGCAGACCAGCATCGCCAACGACGACACCGACGCCGACGACGTGGTCCGCCTGCTGCAACCGGCGCAGGCGCGGATCGACTTCGCCCAGGTCGGCGGGCTGGACGAGGTCAAGCAGCAGATCCGCCGCCGCATCGTCACCCCGTTCCTCAAGCCCTCGCTGTTCGAGCGCTTCAAGCGCCGCTCCGGCGGCGGCATCCTGATGTACGGCCCGCCCGGCTGCGGCAAGACCCTGCTCGCCCGCGCCACCGCCGGCGAATGCGGCGCGCGCTTCTTCAACGTCGCCATCACCGACGTGCTGGACATGTACATCGGCGAATCCGAGCGCAAGCTGCACGCGATCTTCGAGACCGCGCGCCGCCAGGCGCCGGCGGTGGTGTTCTTCGACGAAGTCGAGGCCATCGGCGGCAAGCGCCAGCACTCGCGCGAGGCCGGCGCGGCCAAGCTGGTCAGCCAGTTCCTGACCGAACTCGACGGCTTCGCCCAGAACAACAGCGGCGTGCTGATCCTCGGCGCGACCAACGTGCCGTGGGCGGTCGACGCCGCGTTCCGCCGTCCCGGCCGCTTCGACCGGGTGCTGTTCGTGCCGCCGCCGGACGAACCGGCGCGGCGCACGATCCTGCAACTGCTGCTGCGCGAACGGCCGCTGGCCGACGGCATCGATGCCGGCGAACTGGCGCGGCTGACCTCGGGCTACTCCGGCGCCGACCTCGGCCATCTGGTCGAGACCGCGGTCGACGAGGCGATCGAGGAATCGATCGAACAAGGCCGCGAGGCGCCGCTGACCATGCAGCACCTGCGCACCGCGCTCAAGGACACCCGCGCGACCACCCTGGAATGGCTGACCACCGCGCGCAACCACGCGCGCTACGCCAACCAGGGCGGCCAGTACGACGAGGTGCTGGACTTCCTCAAACGCCACGGAGCCGGCTGATGGCCGAACGCGCCCTGTACCGCCTGCCCGACGAGCCGCTGCCGTCGGGCCTGAGCCGCTACGCCACCGATCCGCTGTGGCCGCTGCTGACCCTGATGCTGGCCGGCGGCGGCTTTGGCCTGGCCTGGTTCGCGTTCAATTCCGCCGCGCTCGGCAGCCCGACCCGCACGCGCGAATGGGGCTGCGTCGCGCTCAGCCTGCTCGGCGCGCCGGCGCTGGTGATCGCGGTGACGGTCGCGGTCGGCGCGGGCTGGCTGACGCCGGCGGCGGCGCAGTACGCGCTGCTGTCGGTGCTGC
Source organism: Lysobacter enzymogenes (assembly GCF_023617245.1). NCBI lineage: Bacteria > Pseudomonadati > Pseudomonadota > Gammaproteobacteria > Lysobacterales > Lysobacteraceae > Lysobacter > Lysobacter enzymogenes. The sequence continues at coordinate 1,997,547 of NZ_CP067396.1, read as the reverse complement.
TGCTCAAGGTCGCGGTGGCCTACGCGCTGTACCTGATGCAGCAACGCACCTTCGACATCTGGGAGCACTACGGCGGCGAGCCGCGCAACGGCATGCCGCTGACGATCCTGCTGGCCGTGGTCGGACGCGGCGCGCTCGACCTGTCGGCGCTGCCGCCGCTGCTGCGGGCGGCGCTGCAATGAGCGCCTTCGGCCACGACGCGCTGTACCGCATGGCCGAGCGCTACTACGCGCACGGCCAGATCGACGCCGCCATCGACGCGCTGCTGCGCCTGCTCGGCGAGGACGCCGACCACAGCGACGCGCACGCGTTCCTGGCGCTGTGCCTGGTCAAGCGCAAGCGCCTGCACGCGGCCGCGCTGGAGGCGCGGCGCGCGCTGGAGCTGACGCCCGAGTCGGCGTTCGCGCACCTGGCCGCGGCCAGCGCGGCGACCGCGCAGCGCCGCTACGCCGAGGCCGAAGCGCACCTGCAGGCCGCGCGCGAACGCTCGCCGGAGGCGGCGCCGGTGGCCGACGCCTTCGCCCGCCTCTACCGCGCCTGGGGCCGCGACGCGCAGGCGCTGGAGCAGGCGCGCCGGGCCTGCGCGCTCGACCCCGACGATCCCGACTACCCCGCCCTGCTGGCCTGGCTGGAACTGCGCCGCGGCGACCGCGCGCAAGCCGAGCGGCTGGCGCGCGAGGTGCTCGCCGGCCATCCCGAACACCTCGACGCGCTGTGCGTGCTCGGCCACTGCGAACTCGCCCGCGGCCGCGCCGACAGCGCCCGCGAGCACGCCGCCTGGGCCTTGCAGATCGATCCCACCGACGCCGACGCGCTGACCCTGATGGCCGCGGTCAAGGCGCGCCAAAGCCCGCTGCTGGGCCTGTGGTGGCGCTTGCAGAGCTTCCTCAGCGCCGGCTCGCGCACGCGCATGGTGTTGCTGCTGCTGGGCATGTTCCTGATCTACCGCATCGCCCTGATCGCGCTGCCGCAGCAGGGACTGGCGCAATGGGTCGGCCCGATCTCGTACGGCTGGCTGCTGTTCTGCGCCTACACCTGGATCGCTCCGACGCTGTTCTGGCGCTCGGTCAAGAAGGAACTGGAACAGGTGCGGCTGCGCCCCGGTTTCTGAGCGGGGTGCTTTTTGTAGGAGCGGCGCAAGCCGCGACCGCGACGACGCAACCGCCGCGCAAGTTGCGGCGTAGGTGAGTTGTCGCGGTCGCGACTCGCGTCGCTCCTACAACGGCAGCCGTCGCGGCTTACTTGACCAGCCGCAGCTTCGACGCCTTGCGCCGCGCGCGCAGCGCCTCGGCGCGCGGGTCGCGGCGCGGGCCGCCGCTGCCGCCGCGCGGCGGGTGCGAGCGCCACCAGCGGATCAGCAGCCAGCCCACCAGCATGCCGCCGAGATGGGCGAAGTGGGCCACGCCGGTGCCGGTGGTGAACACGCCGTAGAACAGCGAGGCGACCACGTACACGATCACCAGCGTGCGCGCCTTGAGCACGATCGGGAACGGCAGCAGGGTCACCTTGCGGTTCGGGAACATCACCCCGTAGGCCAGCAGCAGGCCGTAGATCGCGCCCGACGCGCCCAGGGTCAGGATCAGCTGGCCCTGGTAGATGGCATAGGTGGCCGCCGCCAATTGCAGCAGCGCCGAGCCGAGCAAACAGACGACGTAATAGATCGCGTAGCGCCGCGCGCCCCATTCGTGCTCGATCGACGCGCCGAACATCACCAGCGCGAGCATGTTGAACACCAGGTGGCCGAGCCCGCCGTGCATGAAGCCGGAGGTCAGCAACTGCCACGGCATGAAGCCGGGCCCGTCGACCTCGTACGGCGCCGGCACCCACGGCCACAGCTCGAACCACAGCGGCCAGGCGCGCGTGGCTTCGCTCGCGCCGGCGATGGACTGCAACAGGAAAACGGCCACGTTGGCGATCAGCAGCTTGCGCGTGACCGACGGGATGCTGGAAAAAAGCCTGGAAACCATCGCGACTCCTCGAATCGGGCGCTATGGTAGCCGCGCCCGCGCCCCATCGAGGTGAGCGCGGCGTGCAGAGCGTGCAGGCGGTTCAGAAAATCGCCGCGCGGCGCCCTGCCGGCGCTGCGGCGACAAAAAAACCCCGGCCGAAGCCGGGGTTTTCGCAACGCTCCACATCGCGGCCTCGCGGCAGCCCGGACCCGCGGGTCCGGGCCCGGCGGGCCTCGATCAGAAGGTGATGCTCCAGGTGTCGATGCGGCCGGTGTCCAGGTAGGCGTTGTCGTTGACCCGCAGCTTCCACGCGCCGTTGAGCGGCTCGCTGGAGAGGTTGAAGGTGAAGGTGCCGGTGACGTTGTCGGCGCTGCCGCCCGAACGGTTGCTGATGTTGTACAGCGAGCCGTCCGGCGCGACCAGGTCGACCTTCAGGTCGCCGCGGTAGGTGTGGATGATGTTGACCGAGACCTGCGCGTTGGTCGGCGCGTTGCCGCTGCGGCCCGACACCGTGATCGCGCTCTCCACCGTGGCGTTGTCGCGGATCGCCACGTCGGTGCCGTTGGTGTAGGTCTGCGCGCCGCCGCTGCCGACGGTGACCGTGGCGGTCTTGGTGTTGGTGGCGCCGTCGTCGTCGGTGACGGTCAGGCTGACGGTGTAGGTGCCGGCCGCGGCGTAGGTCTTGCTCGGGTTGGTCGCGGTGGACGTGGTGCCGTCGCCGAAGTTCCAGCTGCGCGAAGCGATGCTGCCGTCGCTGTCGCTGGAGCTGTCGGTGAAGTTCACCGTCAGGCCGCTGGCCGAGGAGCTGAAGTTCGCCGTCGGCGGGTTGTTGCCCGGGCCGGGGCCGCCGGAGAACAACGAGTACAGCAGCCGGTTCGGCGAGCCGCGCAGGTCGGTGATCTTGCCCGGCGTGGCGTTGTCGACGATCGCGGTGGCGACTTCGGCCGGCGTCGCGCTCGGATGCGTGGCCAGGTACAGCGCGGCGGCGCCGGCGACGTGCGGCGACGCCATCGAGGTGCCGCTCATGGTCGCGGTCGAGGTGGCGCCGCTGATGCCGGCGGAGACGATCGAGGTGCCCGGCGCGAACAGGTCGAGGCAGGTGCCCCAGCTCGAGGCCTGGCTGCCGGTCCAGATCGAACGCGCGTCGTTGCGGTCGCTGGCGCCGACGGTGATCGCGCGCGGCACCCGCGACGGCGACTCGGTGCAGGCGTCGATGTTGCCGTTGCCGGCGGCGACCACCGCGACCACGCCGGCGTCGATGAGGTTGTTGACCGCGGTGTCGGTCGCGGCCGACGCCGGGCCGCCCAGGCTCATGTTCGCCACCGCGGGCTTGACGTGGTTGGCGGTGACCCAATCGATGCCGGCGATGATCTGCGAATTCGGCGCGGTCGAGCCGCAGCCGAACACCCGCACCGGATGCACGGTCGCCTTCTTGGCCAGGCCCCAGGTGGTGCCGGCGACGGTGCCGGCGACGTGGGTGCCGTGGCCGTGGCAGTCGGTCGTGCTCGGATCACCGGCGACCGAGGAGAAGCCGTTGCCGATGCGGCCGGTGAATTCGTTGTGGTCGGCGCGCAGGCCGGTGTCGACGATGTAGGCGTGCACGCCGGTGGCGTCGGTGTCGTAGGTGTAGGTGGTGCTCAGCGGCAGGTCGCGCTGGTCGACGCGGTCCAGGCCCCAGGTCGCGTTGTTCTGCGTCGCCGAGACCGACATGTAGCCGTCCTCTTCGACGAAGGCCACGCGCGGATCCTTCAGCAGCGCCGACAGCGCGGCGTCGTCGGCATCGACCACGAACCCGCGCAGCGCGTGCTCGTAGCTGCGCAGCAGCTTGGCGCGGTGCTGGCCGGCGATGCCGCGCGCGACCGCGGGCATGTTGCCCACGCCGCGGCTGCTTTGGCTGGAAAGGGTGGCGGCCTGTTCCTTCAGTACGACGATGTAGCGGCCTTCGATCGGGCGGTCCACGGTCAGCAGTTCCGCGGCCAGTCCGGGCAGCGCAACGCAAGCGATGGAGGCACCGATGGCCAGCGACAAGATCCGACGACGATTCATGCACGTCTCCTGAGTGTGAGGGGCCCGCCGAACGCCCGCCGCGCGGCCGTCCGCAGCCTGGGCTGCGAACGGCCTGAATCACACGAGCCCCCCCGGCCCGAAAACGCGATGCGCGAACGTCCCGCCGCGACGCCTGCGGCGCCGCTTGCAACCCCGATGTTGAACCCGCGTGATGCTGCATTTGCGCAGCAGGAACATCGCCGGCGGTCCGCGCTCCGGTACACCACGAACGCGCGGGCCGTGCGATGGCGGCGATGCGTTCGCAGGCCGCGGACAACAACCTAGGAGCGCGCGCAAGCGCTGTCCATGCGCTGGAAACGATTTATCGATGCACAAATTGCGATGCCGTCAGGCACTTTTAAAAATGCATCGCGTCACGGACCCCGCGGGCCGCGCGATACCTCGGCGTACAGCGTCGCGCGACGACGCCGGGCCGCGCCTGCGCGCGCGGCGACCGCGACGCGAACCGGCTGCGCTGCAATGTGCGCTCGGTGCAGAAGCGTTCGGCCGTTCGTTCGCGGCGCGTGGCCGGCGCCGGCGCGGCGCTTACTCGGGCGGCCCCCAGATCTGTTCGTCCACGCTCGGCGCCGCGCGCTGCCCGCGCACCCGCCCGTTCTCGACCTTCACGCCTTCCGCGCGCAGGCGTTGGGATTGTTCGCGCCAGCCCTTGGAACCCTCCGGGAAGGCGATGCGGCCGTCCGAGCGCAGCACGCGGTGCCAGGGCAGCCTGGCGTCCTCGTTCTGGCCGAGCAGCCGCGCGACCAGGCGCGCGCGTCCGGGCAGTCCGGCGCGGCGCGCGACCTCGCCGTAACCGGCGACTTCGCCGCGCGGAATCGCGCGGATCGCGGCGAAGATGCGTTCGGCGGCAGTTTCGCTGTCCATCGCGGTAGCATATGCCCTGTTGCGCGCAGGAGTCGCCCCCATGCAGTTCGACCGTATCCACAAGCATCTGACCCAGGCCGGATTCCGCCTGTCCGTCCACGACAGCGTGATCTGCGTCGAGCTCTCGCTCGAACAAGGCACCCGCCACCAGTCGATCTTCCTGTCCGAACAGGAGGACGACGACGGCCGCGCGTTCCTGCGGGTGAGCACCGCGATCGCCCCGACCACCGGCCTGGACGCGCGCCGCGCGCTCGCGTTCAACTGGGAAAGCCACGTCGGCTATCTCGCCATCGGCAACCTCGACGGCGTGCCCTACCTGCAATTGTGCGAGAACCGCCCGCTGGAGACCCTGGACGCGGCCGAGCTGCAGCGCCTGGTGATGGAAATCGGCGGCGTCGGCGACCGCATGGAACGGGTGCTGTCGGCGGACGGCGATCTGCTCTGAGCGATTCGTGGGAAGGCCTTCAGGCCCGATGCTCTTGTTTCATGCTCTTGTTTCGGTTCGCCGCGACCCGAGCCGGAAGCATCGGGCCTGAAGGCCCTCCCACAAAACGAAAAAGGCCCGCATCCGCGGGCCTTTTTCGCATCCGGCGCCGGGGCTCAGATCCAGCCCATGAACCGCATCAGCTCGAACAGCCCGTAAGCGATGCCGCCGGCCGCGGGGATCGTCAGGATCCACGCCCAGATCATCTTCTCGACCACGGTCCACTTGATCGAGTTGAAGCGCTTGGCCGTGCCCACGCCCATGATCGCGGCGGAGATGTTGTGGGTGGTCGAGACCGGAATGCCCAGCGAGGACGCGGCCATGATCACCGAGGCGGCGCTGGTCTCGGCGGCGAAGCCGTGGATCGGGTGCAGCTTGACCAGCTTGTGGCCGAGCGTCTTGATGATGCGCCAGCCGCCGGCGGCGGTGCCGGCCGCCATCACGATCGCGCAGGTCAGCTTGATCCAGGTGTCGATGTCGTTGTGGGCGATCGCGCCGGGCGAGGGATGCAGGAACGCCAGCCACGCCGGCAGGTTGTCGAGCGTGCCGGCCTGCTGCGCGCTGATCAGGGCCAGGGCGATGATGCCCATGGTCTTCTGCGCGTCGTTCATGCCGTGGGCGAAGCCCATGCCGGCGGCGCTGAGCAGCTGGGCCTTGCCGAAGAAGCCGTTGACCCAGCGCGGCCGCGCGATCCGCCGCAGCACGCCGCCGCTCGCGGCCATGGCGGAGATCAGCGCGAACAGCACGCCCATGACCAGGAAGCCGGCGGCGAAGCCGAGCACCGGCGAGGTGAACATCGGCACGATCACCTTCCACAGCACGCCGGCGCTCTTCCAGATCGGTTCGGCCGGGTGCGACCACACCACCGCGTGCCAGTTGTTGGAGGCCGCGGCGATCGCCGCGCCGCACAGGCCGCCGATCAGCGCGTGCGAGGACGAGGACGGCAGGCCCAGCCACCAGGTGATCAAGTTCCAGATGATGCCGCCGAGCAGCGCGCACAGCAGCAGCTGCGAACCGACTTCGACCACGCCGGCGTCGATCAGGCCCGAGGCGATGGTCTTGGCCACCGCCGTGCCCCACAACGCGCCGACCAGGTTGGTCGAGGCCGCCAGCATCACCGCCTGCATCGGCGAGAGCACCTTGGTCGCCACCACCGTGGCGATGGAATTGGCGGTGTCGTGGAAGCCGTTGACGTATTCGAAGATCAACGCGGCCAGGATCACCACCAGGACGAGCGTAAGCATCGCGCGCGCCTCAGGAGTTTTTCAGGACGATCTGGTAGGCGACCACGCCGGCCTCGCGGCAGCGGTCGATGGCCTTTTCCAGGATCTCGAAGAACTCCTTCAGCAGGAACATCTGCAGGTTGTCGAGCTGGCCGGAATAGATGTCGCGGTACAGCTCCAGCATCAGCCGGTCGGCCTCGTTCTCCAGCGCGCGCAGCTGGTCGTTGAGCGCCTTCATCGGCTCCAGCTTCAGGTGGCGCAGCTGGTGGACCATCTTCACCACCACGTCGGCGGCCTGTTCCAGCATCGCCGCGCGCGGGGCGAAGTCGATGTGCTCCAGGTGGCGGGTCGCCAGCGAGTAGCGGTCGGCGAACTTCTCCACCTGCTTGGGGATCTTGTACAGCGCCGAGGACAGCGCCTCGATGTCCTCGCGCTCGATCGGGGTGATGAAGCTGTCGACCAGCTCCTGGCTGATCTTGTCGGAGGTCTCGCGCTCGCGCTGGCGCGCCAGCTTGAACGCGTCCAGCGCCGGCTGGCGGTCGGCGGCCTTGAGCATCTCGTGCAGCGCCTTGGTCGCGTCGTGGGCGGCGACGGCCGCTTCCTCCAGCAGGGTGTAGAACTGGTTGCCTTGGCCGAAAATCGTCTGCAGGGAGAACATGCGGGGAGCCTCTGGGCCGGTCGCGGCGAGGCCGTCCGGCGGGTTCGAATGGGGGTCGGCGACCGGCCGGGCCGGCGCCGCGCGCCACCGCGCCGGAGGGCCGGAACGGGGCGTGCGGGCGCGATTATGACGGTTTGACGACGGCCCGCCCACCTTGACGGGCCATCCGGGCGTCCCCAGTACGGTACGGACCCGCACCGAGTTGGCGGTTCCGCGCGCCGGCCCGGCTTTCACGAAAGGGCGCCGCACGGGCCTGCTAAGATCGGCCCCGCCCCGTCCCCCGCTCCGCGCGGCGGCCGCGGCGACCCTTCCTTTCACGCACCACACAATGGACGACGACCCAAAACCGCCGCCCGGCCGCGCCCTGCCGGCCCTCGCGCACCGCACCGCCCCTTTCCGTGAATCGCCCTTGCGAGGGTCCACCGGCCACAGGAGGCGCTGCCGATGCTGGAACTTCTGATCGTCGTGGCCCTGATCGTCCTCAACGCTTTCTTCGCGATGTCGGAGATGGCGCTGATGACCTCGCGCAAGCTGCGGCTCAAGCAAATGGCCGAGACCAGCAAGGGCGCGCGCACCGCGCTGGCGCTGGCCGAACAGCCCGACAACCTGCTGTCCTCGGTGCAGATCGGCATCACCGGCATCGGCGTGCTGACCGGCTATTTCGGCGGCGAGTCGATCGGCCTGGTCATCGCCGGCTGGCTCAGCCACGTGCTGACCGGCGATTTCGCCCAGTACGCCCGTCCGATCGGCATCGGCACGGCGATGGCGCTGATCACCGCCTCGCAGGTGATCTTCGGCGAGCTGATCCCGAAGCGGCTGGCGCTGACCAATCCCGAACGCATCGCCAGCACGGTGGCGGTCGTGCTGTACACCATCACCCGCGTGGCCAGCCCGGTCGTGCGCGCGCTCGGCGCGATCAACCGCTTCGTGCTGCGCCTGCTCGGGATCAAGGACGACGCCCGCAGCGAGATCAGCGAAGAGGAGATCCGCCTGCTGGTCAGCGAAAGCCACGAGCAGGGCGTGATCGACGCCGACGAGCGCAAGATGGTCAACCGCGTGCTCAGCCTCGGCGACCGCACCGCCGACAGCCTGATGACGCCGCGCACGCGCATCGCCTGGCTCGACGCGTCCGCCTCGCGGGAGGAGAACCTGGCGATCATGCGCGAGTCGCCGTTCTCGCGCTTCCCGGTCTACCGCGGCAGCGACCAGGACGTGCTCGGCGTGCTCGAGGCCAAGGCGCTGCTGGCCGATCTGGTCCAGGGCCGGGTGCCCGACCTGTTCGGCCAGCTCAAGGAAGCGCTGTTCGTGTCCGAGTCCACCCACGCGCTGAAGCTGCTGGAGATCTTCCGCGAGGAACAGCAATCGGTGGCGCTGGTGGTGGACGAATACGGCGACGTCACCGGCCTGATCACGGTCAACGACCTGCTCGGCGCGGTCATCGGCCGGGTCCAGAACGCCGACTCCGACGACCAGCCCGGCCCGGTGGTGCAGCGCGAGGACGGCAGCTACCTGGTCGACGGCGCGCTGCCGGTGGAGGAGTTGCGCGAAGTCGTCGGCGGCCGCCTGCCGAACGAGGACGAGCACGACTTCAACACCGTCGCCGGCATGGTCATCGCCCACTTCGGCCGGATCCCGCACGTGGGCGAGCATTTCGCCTGGGCCGGCTGGCGGATCGAGGTGATCGACCTGGACGGCCCGCGCATCGACAAGCTGCTGCTGCAGCCGCAGCAGGCCAAGCCCGCGGAATCCGGCGACGATGACGCCACCAGCGGCTGATCGCGACCCGCCCGGGCGCGGCGACGGCGGCGCGCGCCGCCGCGCCGGCGCGGGCGCCGCGCACGAGGCCGGCACGCGCGCCTTGCTCGACGCCATCGCCGCCGGCGATCCCGACGAGGCGGTCAAGTTCGGCGACGTGTTCAACGGCCTCGGCAACCGCTCGTTCGGCATGCTGCTGTTCGTCTCCACCCTGCCCGCCTTCATCCCGATCCCGGGCGTCGGCGGCGCGGTCAGCGGCCCGCTGGTGATCCTGGTCGGCCTGCAGTTGCTGATCGGCCTGCGCAAGCCGTGGCTGCCGGGCTTCATCGCCCGGCGCGGCCCGCACCGCAGCGCGCTGGGCAAGTTCCGCAACCTGCTGGCGCCGTGGCTGACCCGGCTGGAACGCTTCGTCAGCCCGCGCCTGCCGGCCGTGCTCGACCATCGCGCCGCCAGCGCCTGCACCGGCCTGCTGCTGGTGCTGGTCGGCGTGCTGCTGTCGCTGCCGATTCCGTTCACCAACTTCCTGTTCGGCGCGCTGCTGCTGTTGTTCGCCTTCGCCCTGCTCGAACGCGACGGCAAGCTGATGCTGATCGCCTGGGCCGCGGGCGCGGCGGCGGTGGTGGTGTTCGGCATCCTCTCCGGCAGCCTGGTGCAGGCCGTGGCGGAGTGGGTCGCTTTGGCCCAAGACAAGCTGGGCTGAAAACGAGGAGTGAGCGGAGAGAAGTGAGAAGTGAGCGAAAGCAGGCCTTCGCTCTTGCTCACTCCTCACTTCTCTCCGCTCACTCCTCGCCTCAAGGCAACTGCGCCAGAAACTCCGCCGCCGGCACCGGGTGCCCGAGCCAATAGCCCTGCGCCAGATCGCAGCCGCGCTCGCGCAGCACCGCGTACTGGCCTTCCTTCTCCACGCCTTCGGCCACCACGATCACGCCCAGCGAATGGGCCATGGCGATGATCGCGGTGGTCAGGGCCAGGTCGTCGGGGTCGCGCAGCACGTCGGCGATGAAGCTGCGGTCGATCTTGACCCCGTCCACCGGCACCCGGCGCAGGTGGCTCAGGCCGGAGAAGCCGGTGCCGAAATCGTCCAGCCAGACCTTGACCCCGCTCGCGCGCAGCCGCGACAGCAACGCGCTGGCGTGGACTTCGTCGCCGATCACCGCGGTCTCGGTCAGCTCCAGGTGCAGCCGCCAGGCCGGCAACTGGGTTTCCTGCAGGCAGGCGGCGACCACGTTGGGCAGGTCGCCATTGCGCAGCTGGCGCGGCGAGACGTTGACCGAGACGAACAGCGGCTCGGCATCGGGGCGCGCGCGCTGCCACGACACCGCGTCCTCGCAGGCCGCGCGCAGCACCTGCGGGCCCAGGGTCTCGATCTGCCCGCTCTGCTCGGCCACGTCGATGAACACCGACGGCGCGATCAGGCCCTGCTCGGGATGCTTCCAGCGCAGCAAGGCCTCGGCGCCGACCATGGCGCCGTCGCCGAGCCGGTACACCGGCTGGTAGGCCAGGCTCAGTTCGCCGCGGTCCCAGGCGCCGCGCAGCGCGTGTTCGAGCTGCACCCGCCGCTCCACCGCCTGGTCCATCGCGCGGCTGTAGAAGCGGTAGCAGTTCTTGCCGGCGACCTTGGCCTGGTACATGGCGATGTCGCCGTTCTTCATCAGCGAGGTCGCGCCCGCGGCGTCTTCCGGATACAGGGTCACGCCGATGGACGTGCCCAGGAACACCTGGCGCTCGTGCACCGCGATCGGCTGGCCGAGTTCGGCCACCAACGCCTCGGCCAGGCGGGTGGCGACTTCGCGCGCGGCGTCGGGGCGGCCGGCCTCGCCGCGGCCCTGCACCAGCATGACGAATTCGTCGCCGCCGAAGCGCGCCAGCAACGCGCTGTCGCCGCCGACCCGCTCGACCGTGGCGGCGATGCGCTGCGCGCACTGCAACAGCACCTCGTCGCCGGCGTCGTGGCCGAGGGTGTCGTTGACCCGCTTGAAGTCGTCGATGTCGGCGAACAGCAGCGCCAGCTGGCCGTGGCCGCCGTCGAGCTGCTGCAGGCGCGCGTCCAGCGCCTCGCGGAACGCCAGCCGGTTGGCCAGCCCGGTCAGCGAATCGGTGTAGGCCATGCGCCGGATGTCGCGGTCGTGGCGCGCCAGCGACTGGCTCATGCGGCTGAAGGCGCGCATCAGGTCGCCGACTTCGTCGTTGTGGCGGGCCGCGTCGGAATCGTCGAACTGGCCGAAGCGGCCGTCCTCGATCGCGTGCGCGGCCTCGGCCAGATCGCGGATCGGCCGCACCAGCCAGCGCTGGATCAGCCACAGCATCGCCGCGCCCAGCGCCAGCAGGCCCAGGCTCAGCAGTCCCACCCACAGCAACTGCAGCCGGCCGAGCGCGTCCAGGCGCTGGCGCAGTTCGTCCAGCGCGCTGTCCTGGTAGGCGCGCATGGCCTTGAGGTCGTAGCCCACGCGCACCCCGCCCAGGCGCTGCTGGCCGATCTTGATCGGCGCGGACACGTCGAAGGTGTTCTCGTCCCACTGCCCGAGCAGGCGTTGCGAGGCCACGATCCGCGCCGCCATCGCATCGTCCATGCGCTTGCCGTAGCTCGGAATCGCCTCGCTGCCGTCGTGGACGATGTTGCCGTCGTTGTCGTAGACCACGACGTAGCGCACGCCGGGGTTGGCCATCGCCGCGCGGCCGAGTTCGCCGATCGCGTCCAGGTCGAAGTAGTACAGCGGGTTGGTCAGCGAGCCGGCGAGCTGGGCCACCTCGCCCTCGCCGTGGCGGCGCAGGCTGGCGACGAAACTGTCGCGCATCGCGTCGCGGCTGACCCCGACCACCGCGCTCTGGATCCGCTCCTGGCGCAGCAGCAACAGGGTGATCAGCACCGCCACCACCAGCAGGGCCAGGCCCATGATCGACAGGAACTTGGCCTGCAGGCCGCGCGGCGATTTCATTCCACCTCCGCGCGCACCTGCGCCACGCCGTGGCCGATGCGGTCGAGCGCGCGTTGCGAGGCCGGGTCGACCGGCATGAAGCGGGTGGTCTTGAAGAAGCGCAGCAGCGCCTCGCCGGCATCGGGATCGCCGGCCGCCTCCAGCAGCACCTCGCGCAGGCGCGCGCTGACTTTCGGATCCAGGCCCGGGCGCACCAGCTCCAGCGCGCGCGGGTAGTCGGCGCTGCGGCCGATCAGGACCAGATCGCCGCGGAACGCCTCCGGCACCCGGCGCGGATTGTCCCAGTCCAGGTTGCTCATCACCCCGGCATCGACCAGGCGCTTGTGCACCCAGGTGGCGATGTTGAGTTCCGAGCGCGCGAACAGGTAGCCGACCGCGCCGCGGTTGATGCGGTCGGTCGGCGACAGCAGGATTTCCAGGCGCAGCCCGCGCTCGAGCAAGGTCGCGGCGGGCACGAAGTAGGCGCTGGTCGAGGACGGGCGCTGGAACGCGACGTTGTGGCCGCTGAGGTCGTCGAGCGAGCGCAGGCCGCTGTCGCGGCGGGCGAAGAACACGCTGTGGTAATGGCTCACGCCGTCGCGCTCGGTCAGCAGCAGCGGCAGCGCGCCGGCGCGCTGGTTCAGCAGCATCGCGGTGCCGGCGGTCTCGCTGACCCAGTCGACCCGGCCGCGGCGCAGATAGCTGCCCATCTGCTGCGCGTCCTTGGCCATCAGGATCCGGCCCTCGCGGATGCCGACCTCGGCCATGCGCGGGACCACGTAGTCCAGCAGCGGCTTGAGCTGTTCGTAGTGGGCCTTGGGATCGTCGCTGATCCGGCCCAGCACCAGCACATGGGCGTCGGGATCGTCGCCGTGGCCATGGCCGGGGCGCTCGTGCGGCGCCGGCGACGCGGCGGCCGGACCCCAGGCCCCTGACAGGGCCAGTCCGAACAGCAACGCCAAACGCCAAGCTCTAGCGACCAATCGCATCATCCTCGCCGAGCGGATCGGCACACCGCAGCGGCAGCGTAATCGAAACCCCGGGGCGGCCGATAGTTCGGCCGCGCCGGCCCGCATGGCGCAGCGCGCCGCGGCGACCGGCGTCGCGACGGCCGCGGGCGCGTCAACGCTTCTGCGCGGCGGCCAGCAGCATCGCGGTGCGCTCCACGTCGGCCAGCACGCCGCGCAACAGGCGCACTTCGCGCTCGTCGAGCTGGGCGCGCAGGAACAGCCGGCGCAGCTTGTGCATCGCCGCCTCGGGCGTGCGGCCCTTGTGGAAGTCGATCGCGTCCAGGGCCTGGCCGAGCTGGCCGAAGAAGCCTTCCATCTGGGCGTGGCTGGCCGGCGGCTCGCGGCGGTCGCCGCCGTCGCCCACGATCGCCGCGGGCAGCGGCGCAGGCGCCGCCGCCGGCGCGGACGCCGCCAGCGAGGCCATGCGCAGCTCGTAGCTGAGCACCTGCACCGCCGCGGCCAGGTTCAGCGAGCTGTAGGCCGGATTGGCCGGAATGTGCACGGCGGCGTGGCACAACTGCAATTCGTGGTTTTCAAGGCCGGTGCGCTCGCGCCCGAACACCAGCGCGACCTCGCTGCCGGCGCGGGCGCGGGCCTCGCACAGCGCGGCGGCCTGGCGCGGGTCGAACTGCTCCAGGGCGATGCGCCGGCTGCGCGCGGTGCAGCCGAGCACGAAATGGCAGTCGGCCACGGCGGCGGCCAGGTCCGGCGCGACGGTCGCCGCGGCCAGGACGTCGTCGGCGCCGGCGGCCAGGGCGTAGCTGTCGCGGTCCGGGGCCTTCTCCGGCGCGGCCAGGACCAGCCGCGACAGGCCCATGGTCTTCATCGCCCGCGCCGCCGAGCCGATGTTGCCGGGGTGCTGGGTGCCGACCAGGACGACGCGGATGCGGGCCATGGCCGGGTCGATGGCGGCGGGTTCGTCGCCGGGCGCCGGGCCGGGCGCGGGCGCCGATGCAGCCTCGAGCGGGTTGGCCTTAGGGTTGGCGTTCGGGTTGGCGTTTTCGGTCGCCTGGGCGGTCGGGGCGGGTTCGCGGGGATCGTGATTCATGCGCAGATGGTAAACTCCCCGCCCCGGCCACAGGCGCCGGCCCGCTCTTTCCCCCCGTCAGCCGTCCCCACCTCATTCCGCCCGAGGCCGTAAAGCCATGCAGAAACCCGCCGTCACCCTCATGGTCAAGGCCGCCCGCGCCGCCGGCAACATCCTGTTGCGCCACATGCACCGCCTGGACGCGCTCAACGTGGTGGAGAAGGACCGCATGGACTACGCCAGCGAAGTCGATCGCCTGGCCGAAGCCGAGATCATCAAGGAATTCCGCCGCGCCACGCCCGACTACGCCATCCTCGGCGAAGAGCACGGCCCGCTCGGCCAGTCGCGCAACACCTGGGTCATCGACCCGCTCGACGGCACCAGCAACTACCTGCACGGCATCCCGCATTTCTGCGTGTCGATCGCGCTGTGCGAAAACGGCGAGCCGACCCACGGCGTGATCTTCGACCCGCTGCGCAACGACCTGTTCACCGCCAGCCGCGGCAGCGGCATGCAGCTCAACGAAAAGCGCGTGCGCATCGCCGACCGCAAGGACCTCGGCGGCGCGATGCTGATCACCGGCTTCCCGCCGCGCGAACGCGCCCGCGCCAGCGCCCACCTCAAGTGCCTGGACAACCTGCTGCTCGACGCCGAGGACGTACGCCGCACCGGCTCGGCCGCGCTCGACCTGGCCTACGTCGCCTGCGGCCGCGCCGACGCCTACTTCGAAGCCGGCCTGAAGCCCTGGGACGTGGCGGCCGGCGTGCTGATGGTGCGCGAGGCCGGCGGCAAGGTCTCCGACTTCAAGGGCCGCGCGACCGGGCCGATGGACAACCGCGGCCTGCCGCCGCGGCAGATCGTGGCCGGCAACCTGCGCATCGCCGAAGCGCTGCAGCAGCGCATCGTCAACACCGGCTACGCCGCCGCGTTCGACTGAGCCGGCGCGCCGCGACGGCGCCGCTGCCGAACGAAAAACGCCGCGCCCGTCGCGGCGTTTTTCGTTGGCGTTCCCGAATCTCACGCCGCGACGGGCGCGCGATCGGATGGTACCGGCTTGCCTCGCGCGCCGAGGCGGGCGCGCTCACCCCGCCCGCGCCGTCACCACCCAGATCGCCCCGCCGACTTCGAGCCCGTCGTCGTCGGCCAGTTGCAGCAGCGCCGCGCGGATCGCATCGCGCGCCGCTGCGTTGAGCTCTTCGCCGCGCCCCTCCAACAGCCGCGCGACCGGCCCGACCCGGAACACCTGCTCCATCGCGTCGTCGGCCATCGCCTCGCGGGTGGCACCGCGGCCTAGGTAGAACGGCGTGGCGAACGGCGCCAGCCCGATCTGCGCGAAACCGGCCGCGGTCAGCACTTCGCGGGTGTAGCCGGGATCGCTGAACGCGAACGGCCCCGGCTGGCGCGTGTCCACCGGCGCGCGCTCGACCAGGTGCGCGATCGCGGCCAGCGGCAACTCGTACCAATCGTTGAGCCGCGGCTCTTGCCAGCAGGCGAACGCGATGCGGCCGCCGGGCTTGAGGGTCTTGCGCAGTTCGGCGAAGGCCGCGACCGGGTCGTCGAAGAACATTACTCCGAATCGCGAGAACAACAGGTCGAAGCGCTGCGGCGCGAACGGCGGCCGGCTGGCGTCGGCTTCGAGGAACTCGACCGCCAGGCCGAGCGCGGCGGCGCGTTCGCGCGCGCGGCCGAGCAAGGGCGCGGAGATGTCGATGCCGGTCGCCGAACCGTCGCGGCCGACCGCGCGCGCGAGTTCGAACGTGGTCGCGCCGGCGCCGCAGCCGATGTCGAGCACGGCCTCGCCGGGTCGCGGCGCGGCCGCGGCGAACGCCGCGCGGCCGTAGGCGGCGGTGCGTTCGTCGAGCCAGTCGTTGTAGGTCAGCCAGCGCAGGCCGACCGCGCCGTTCCAGTATTCGATCTGTTCCGCGTTCGGCGGCGCGTCGGGAATGGGGGTTTCCAAGTCGGTCTCCGGTGGCGCTCAGCGCTTGAGGCCGCGGGCGTGGGCGAGCAGACCGGGCGTGGCCCGGATCCAGCCCACGCTGTCGTCGGTCGGGTACAGCCGGCCCTCGGGCGTGCGGCTGAGGTTGAGAATGTAGTCGCCGCCGTCGGGCGGCTGGCTCGGCTGCTCCTGGGTGACTTCGAAATCGAACTCGCCCGGCGGATCGCCCTTGAACGTTTCCAGCGCGCGGGCGCGGACGCGGAAGGTGCGATAGCCCAAGCGTCCGTCGCTGCCGTGGTGATCGGCGACGGCCTGCGCGCCGAGCAGGCGCGCATGCACGCTGATCGCGGAGCGCTCGTGAAAATAGGCGATGTCGCGCTTGAAGAACGCCTCATCGTGCGCTTGCGCGAACGCCAGGCCGCTCGCGGCGAGCGTCGCGGCGATCGCGGCCGCCGCCAGCGCGGGCGCGAACCGTCGCGGCACGTTCTTGTCCGACTTCATACCGATCCTTGCGCAGTCGTGGCCGCAGCAGTCTTCCGCGTAGCGCCGGCGCGGTCAATCGCCGCGGTGTCGCACGCCTCCCTGCAGGAGCGGCGCGAGCCGCGACCGCGCCAGCGCAGCCACGGCTCCCGTTTCGCCGCGAGCGCAGACCCCGCGGCCGCGGCTCGCGCCGCTCCTGCAGGGGCCCGCGCCGGATCACACGTCCGGCGCTTCGCCGCGGCCGGCGCCTTCGCGATCGCGCTCGTAGCGGCGGGTCCCCGCGAACGCCGGCAGCCAGGGTTCGCGCCGGATCGTCCACAGCTCGTAGGTCGGCGCGAACCGGCCAGGCGCATCCATCGCGCCGAGATTCACTTCGACTTCGTCGCCGCTGCGGCCGAACACCGAGGAGCCGCAGTCCGGGCAGAAGTGCCGGCCAGCGTAGGCGCGCGTCTCGCCTTCGATCGCGACCGCGGCTTCGGCGAAGATCGCCGAGGCCTGAAACAGCGCGCCGTGGTGCTTGCGGCAATCCAGGCAATGACACACGCCGACGCGATACGGGCGGCCGCTCGCGACCAGGCGCACCTTGCCGCACAGGCAACCCGCGGTGACTCGGTCCATGCTGCGCCCTCTCGTTCGTATGGCCCGCGGGCCGGTGCCGCCACGGTAGCGCCGCCGCGGCCGCCCGCGCGCGAACCTGCGCCGCAGAACGGCCGCGCGGGCGCGTCGGGCGGAACCGGAGGCGGCCCGTCTCCGCCAGCGCCCACGAAAAAGGCCGCGCTCGCGCGCGGCCTGTTCCGGGATACGGACGCGAAAACCGCTTACGGCCGGCGCGCCAGCGCCGCTTCGTCCTTGGCCTTCGGCATCAGGTCCTGCTTGGTGACCTTGAGCAGGCCCAGGGTCAGCAGCGGACAGGCGACGAAGATCGACGACAAGGTGCCGATGATGATGCCCAGCATCTGCGACTCGGCCATGCCGCGCAGCGAGCCGCCGCCGTACAGGTACAGCGCCAGCACGGTCAGGAACGCCACGAACGAGGTGATGATGGTGCGCGACAGGGTCTGGTTGATCGACTTGTTCAGCACCGTCTCGGGATCGGCGCGCATGGTGCGGAAGTTCTCGCGCACGCGGTCGAACACCACGATGGTGTCGTTGATCGAGTAGCCCATCACCGACAGGATGCCGGCCAGCACGGTCAGGTCGAACTCGTGGCCGCTGACGGCGAACCAGCCGGCGACCACGATCACGTCGTGCAGGGTGGTGATGATCGCCGCCACCGCGAACTTCCATTCGAAGCGGAAGGCGATGTAGATCAGGAAGCCCACCACCACGAACACCAGCGCGTACAGGCCCTTGAGCGCGAGTTCCTTGCCGACCTGCGGGCCGACGAACTCGTTGCGCACGATCTTGGCGGTGCCGCCGTTGCTGACGACCGCGCGGGTCACCGCCTCGGCCGCGTGCGCGGTGGCGGCGTCGCCGCTCTCGCCCTCGCGCGGCTGCAGGCGGATCAGCAGCTGGTTGCCGGAGCCGTAGGTCTGCACCTGGGCGCTGTCGTAGCCGTCGGCGGCGAGCTTGTCGCGCACCGCGTCCAGCGACAGCGCCTTGTCCAGCTGCGCCTCGATCAGGTTGCCGCCGGTGAAGTCCAGGGCGTAGTTGAAACCGCGCGTGCCCATCGCGCCGATGGCGACGAACATGATGATCGCCGCGACCGCGATGGAGACCCATCGCAGGCGCATGAAGTCGATGTTGGCGTCGTTGGGCAGCAGCGTCAGCGGGAAAATCTTCATGTCAGGGTTCTCCCGTCAGATCGCGATGGACTTGAGCTTGCGGCGGCCGCCGTAGATCAGCGTGGCGATGCCGCGCGACACGGTGACCGCGGTGAACACCGAGGTCAGGATGCCGATGATCATGGTCATCGCGAAGCCCTGCAGCGGACCGGTGCCGAACGCCCACAACGCGACGCCGGCCAGCAGCGCGGTCATGTTGGAGTCGAAGATGGTGCCGGAGGCCTTGTCGTAGCCGGTGGCGATCGCCGCCTGTGGCGGCACCCCGGCCCGCAATTCCTCGCGTATGCGTTCGTTGATCAGCACGTTGGCGTCGACCGACATGCCGACCGACAGGGCCAGGCCGGCGAAGCCGGGCAGGCTCATGGTCGCGCCCATCAGCGACATCAGCGCCACCACCATCAGCAGGTTCAGCACCAGCGCCAGGCAGGTGATCAGGCCGAACACGCGGTAGTAGATCAGGAAGAAGCTCAGCGCGAACACGAACGAGTACAGCACCGCGGTGGTGCCGCGCTTGACGTTCTCCGCGCCCAGGCTCGGGCCGACCACGCGCTCTTCGACGAACACCATCGGCGCGGCCAGGGCGCCGGACTTGAGCTGGTTGGCCAGCGACTTGGATTCTTCCGCGCTCAGGCCGGTGGTGCGGAAGCTCTTGCCGAACACGCCGCGGATGGTCGCGGAGTTGATCACCCGCTCCTCGGTGCGGACCGACTGCACTTCCTTGCCGTCGACGATGCTGGTGGTCGGGATCTGCTCGACGTAGACGATGCCCAGGCGCTTGCCGACGTTCTCCAGCGTGTGCTCGAGCATGCGCTGGCCGCCGACGCTGTTGAGGTTGATGTCCACGCCCTGCTCGCCGGTCTGCGAATCGGTCAGCGGCTGGGCGTTGACCAGCTGGTCGCCGGAGACCAGCAGGCGCTTGGACAGCAGCAGCGGGACCTTGTCCTGGGTGTAGTAGATGCGCGAATCCGGCGGGATGCTGCGGTCCTTCAGCGCGGCCTCGGCGGCGCGCTCGTCGCCGGTGACGGCGCGGAACTCCAGGGTCGCGGTGGCGCCGATCTGGCGCTTGGCCTCGACCGTGTCCTGCAGGCCCGGCAGCTGGATCACGATGCGGTCGGTGCCCTGGCGCTGGATCACCGGCTCGGCCACGCCGAAGGCGTTGATGCGGTTGCGCAGGGTGTTGAGGTTCTGCTCCACCGCTTCCAGCGCGATCCGGCTGAGCTCGGCCTGCGGCACTTCCAGGGCGACCGTCTGGCCGTCGAGGTTGATGATCAGGTTCGGGAACGCGGTGCGCAGGCGCTCCTGCGCCTTGGCCTTGTCGGCGTTCTGGCCGAGGGTGGCGACCAGGGCCTCGTTGCCGCGGCGCACCACCGAGGTGTAGGGCACGCCGGCGTCGCGCAGGGTCGAACGGATGTCCTCGACGTAGGCGTCCAGGCGCTTGTCGAGCGCGGCGTTCTGGTCCACCTGCATGACGAAGTGGACGCCGCCCTGCAGGTCGAGGCCGCGCGGCATCGGCTTGGCGGCCAGCGATTCGAGCCACTTCGGCGCGGTCGGCGCCAGGCTCAGCGCGACCACGTAGTCGCCGCCCAGGCGCGGGCGCAGGGTGTCGGCGGCGCGGGTCTGCTGTTCGGTGTCGGCCAGGCGCACCAGCAGGTTGCCCTGCTCTTCCACCAGCACCGACTTGGCCGGAATCTTGGCCTCGGCCAGGATCCCCTCGATGCGCTTGGCCAGCGAGGCGTCGATCGCGGTCGTACCGGCCTTGGCGGCGGAGACCTGGACCGAGGGGTCTTGCGGATAAGCGTTGGGCAGCGCGTAGATCACGCTGAGGATCAGGACCGCCAGGATGGCGAAGTATTTCCAGCGCGCGAAGGTCAGCATCGAAAACCCCTGCGACGGCCTCCCCGGCCGCCGCTTCTCAAGATGGCGTGGCGTCGGCTCAGGCCGACTTCAAGGTGCCCTTCGGCAGCACGTTGGCGATCGCGCCGCGCTGGACGCGGATGGCCACGTTCGGGGCGATCTCGACGGTGATGAAGTTCTCGCCGATGTTGGTGACGGTGCCGGCGATGCCGCCGTTGGTCAGCACTTCGTCGCCCTTGGACAGCTTCTCCAGCATCGCGCGGTGTTCCTTGGCGCGCTTCATCTGCGGGCGGAAGATCAGGAAGTACATCACCGCGATCAGCACCAGCGGCAGGACCAGGCCGCCGAAGCTGCCGAGCGGGCCCGCCGAGGGCGCGCCGGCGGCGGCCTGGGCGTAGGCGGGGGCGATCAGGAGGTCGAGCAGGTTCATCTGTGAAGTCCTGGAACTAAAAATAGCCGGGGATTATGCCACGGCCGGGCCGGGGCTACGGCCGGCCCCGATCCGGGCGGAGCCGGGTCGGATCTGGGCCGGGGCGCACGCTTTCGGGCCGGGCCGGGGGTCGCCGCAGGCCGCGCCGGCCCTGTACGGGGCGGCGGGCGACGGCGGCTGGGAGGCCCTCCCCCCTGCCCTCTCCCGCGGACGGGAGAAGGGGACAGAGAGTCCGCCCGCTGTGCGGGCGGACGGCGTTTACATGCGTGCGGCGTAGAAGGACTCGCGGAAGGCGGCAAAGGTTCCCTGCTCGATCGCCGCGCGCATCTGCGCCATCAGCCGCTGGTAGTAGCGCAGGTTGTGCAGGGTGCCGAGCATCGGCCCGAGCATCTCGTTGCAGCGGTCCAGGTGGCGCAGGTAGGCGCGGCTGAAGCCGTTGGCGCAGGCGTAGCAGTCGCAGCCCTCCTCGATCGGGCGCAGGTCGCGCTCGTACTTGGCGTTGCGCACCCGCACCGTGCCCTGGGCGGTGAAGTAGTGGCCGTTGCGGGCGTTGCGGGTCGGCATCACGCAATCGAACATGTCCACGCCGCGCGCGACCGACTCGACCAGGTCCTCGGGCCGGCCCACGCCCATGAGGTAGCGCGGGCGGTCCTGCGGCAGTTGCGGGCAGGTGTGCTCGAGCATCTCGTTGCGCTCGGCCTCCGGCTCGCCCACGGCCAGGCCGCCGATGGCGTAGCCGTCGAAGCCGAGCGCCTTCAGGCCCTCGGCCGAGCGCGTGCGCAGGCCGTGGTGGACGCCGCCCTGGACGATGCCGAACAGCGCCGCGTCGTTGCCCTCGTGGGCCTTCCTCGAGCGTTCGGCCCAGCGCAGGCTCAGCTCCATCGACTTGCGCGCGACGTCCTCGGTGGCCGGATACGGCGTGCATTCGTCGAAGATCATGACGATGTCCGAATCCAGCACGCGCTGGATGTTCATGCTCTCTTCCGGGCCGAGGAACACCTTGCTGCCGTCCACCGGCGAGGCGAAGGTCACGCCCTGCTCGGTGATCTTGCGCCGGTGCGCGAGCGAGAACACCTGGAAGCCGCCGGAGTCGGTCAGGATCGGCCCGTTCCAGCGGGCGAAGCCGTGCAGGCCGCCGTGGTCGCCGATCACGTCCAGGCCCGGGCGCAGGTACAGGTGGAAGGTGTTGCCGAGGATGATCTGCGCGCCGAGCTCGCGCACGTGCTCGGGCATGATCCCCTTGACCGAGCCGTAGGTGCCGACCGGCATGAACGCGGGGGTTTCGACCGTGCCGCGCGGGAACGTCAGGCGGCCGCGGCGCGCGGCGCCGTCTTGGCCGAGGAGTTGGAAGGACATGCGGCTCATGCGCGGGTTCCTTGGGTGGGTAGCGGGCGCATGGGGGCGACGCGCGGGGGGCTGAATCTGAAAATCGGGGGGCGGGGATCGGGTTCGGGAATCGGTAGAAGCCAGAGCCGAAACCCCGCGGTCCCGTCATTCCGGCGAAAGCCGGAACCCATTTTGCCGTTGCTCGTGATTCGTCGCAGCGGACAGCAAGATCAAAATGGGTTCCGGCTTTCGCCGGAATGACGGGCGTGGGGTTCGAGGCTGGCCGAAGAGTCCGGACGTCTTGAAGCTGCGGCGGCGCTACGTCTCTTCGGTCGCCGACAACAACATCGCGTCGCCGTACGAAAAGAACCGATAGCGTTGCGCGATCGCGTGCGCATAGGCGTCGAACACGCGCTGCTTGCCGGCGAAGGCCGAGATCATCATCAGCAGCGTGCTTTCCGGCAGGTGGAAGTTGGTGACCATCGCGTCGACCGAGCGGATGCGGTAGCCCGGCAGGATGAACAAGCGGGTCTCGCCGGCATAGGGCTGCAGTTCGCCGCCGCCCTGGCGGGTCGCGCTCTCCAGCGCGCGCACCACGGTCGTGCCGACCCCGATCACGCGGCCGCCGGCGGCGCGGGTGCGGCGGATCTGCTCGACCAGGCCGGCGCCGACGTTGAGCCATTCGCTGTGCATCACGTGCTGGCTCAGATCGTCCGCGCGCACCGGCTGGAAGGTGCCGGCGCCGACGTGCAGGGTGACGTGGCCGAACTGCACGCCGCGCTCGCGCAGCGCCTGCAGCAAGGACTCGTCGAAATGCAGCCCGGCGGTGGGCGCGGCCACCGCGCCGACTTCGCGCGCGAACACGGTCTGGTAGCGCTCGGCGTCGTCGCGGCCGGGCTCGCGCTGGATGTACGGCGGCAGCGGCAGGCGGCCGGCGTGCAGCAGCCACTGCTCCAGCGACTCGGACACGTGGAAGCGCAGCCGATAGAACTCGCCGTCGCGGCCGAGCACCTCGGCCTCGCCGCCGGCGTCCAGGGCGATGCGCGCGCCTTCCTTCGGCGACTTGCTCACGCCCAGCTGGGCGCGCGCCTCGTTGCCGCCGAGCAGCCGCTCGATCAGGATCTCGACCCGCCCGCCGGTGCTTTTCTGCCCGAACAGCCGCGCCGGGATCACCCGGGTGTCGTTGAACACAAGCAGGTCGCCGGGCTGCAGCAACTGCGGCAGGTCGCGGACGTTGCGGTCCTCGAGCGCGGCCGGCGCCGGCGGCACCCGCAGCAGCCGGCTGGCCGAACGCTCCGGCAGCGGCGCCTGGGCGATCAGCTCGGGCGGGAGGTCGTAATGGAAGTCGGACTTTTTCAAAGGGAACCGAAGTGATTGAGCGCCAGGCGCCGCCCCGTCCGACGCCCGGCCAATCGGCCGCGCTCCCGGCCGTATAGCCGGTTCGGATCGGGGAAGAGAACGGGCCATTATCCCGGCTAATGCCCGCGAGCGCCAAAACGGCGGTTCAGCCGCGCATGACCGCAGCCCGAACCGCCCTCGACGCCACGCGATCTGCCTGTAGGAGCGGCGCCCCAAGGGATTTCCTTCGGTCACAAGCCGCGACGCGGCCCTGTAAGCGCCGACGCACACCGCCGGGGCGAGATCCCGCCCCGGTCCGCCTTAAGCGCTGAATTCTCGTCAGAGCCGCTGACTGTTAATCAGGGGCTCCAAGGCCTCCTATCCACCATACCGGCGGCACCGAACATCCGCCGCGAACGGCCACCCCGCGGTCGCGGCTCGCGCCGCTCCTACAGGGGGCTACGGGCGGGATTACAGCCAGCCGTTCTGCCGCGCGCGCCGGTAGGCCTCGATCCGGTTGCTGCTGTCGAGCTTGCCGATCGCCTCGGACAGGTAGTTGCGCACCGTGCCCTGGCTCAGGTGCAGGCGTTCGCCGATCTCCGCCGTCGACAACCCCTCGCCGGCCAGCCGCAGCACCTGCCGCTCGCGCTCGGTCAGCGGGTCTTCGTCGCTCCACGCCGCCACCGCCAGTTGCGGGTCGATCGCGCGGCCGCCGCGGTGGACCTGGCGCAGGGCCTCGGCCAGTTGCCCGGCCGGGGCGTCCTTGAGCAGGTAGCCGCGCACGCCCGCGTCCATCGCCCGGCGCAGGTAGCCGGCGCGGCCGAAGGTGGTGACGATCACCACCCGCGTCGGCATGCCCGAGTCGCGCACCCGCATCGCCAGGTCGATGCCGGTCATGCCGGGCATCTCGATGTCGGTGACCACCACGTCCGGCTGCACCCGCTTGACCGCCTCCCAGGCCTGGGCGCCGTCGCCGGCCTCGGCGATCACCTCGATGTCGGGTTCCAGGTTCAGCAGCGCGGCCAGCGCGCCGCGCACCAGGGCTTGGTCTTCGGCCAGAAGCAAACGGATCATGCGGTACCTCGTTCGAGCAGCGCCGGTTGGCGCACGGACCCGGCGGGAGCGACGGCGGCCGGCAGCCGGCGCGCGGCGTTGAGCGCCTCGCGCGACACCAGCAGGCTCAGGCGCGTTCCCGCGCCGGGAGGGGATTCGATTTCCAGCACGCCGCCGACCGAGCGCAGGCGCTCGCGCATGCCGGTCAGGCCGTGGCCCTCGGCGGACACGCCGCCGCGGCCGTCGTCGACCACGCGCAGGACGATGCCGCCGCGCGGGTCCTCGGTCAGCTCGACCTCGACCCGGCGCGCGCGCGCATGCCGCAGCACGTTGGTGACCGATTCGCGCAGCGCCAGCGCCAGCGCGGTCTCCACCGCGACCGGCAGGTCGATCGGGTCGAGGCGCTGGTCCAGGCTGATCTCGCCGCCGAGCAGGGCCAGCCGCGCCGCCGCCAGTTCGGCCTGCAGGCCGTTGGCGCGGATTCCGGCGACCGCCTCGCGCACCTGGGTGAGCGCCTCGCGCGCGACCCGCTCGACCTCGCTGATCTGGTCCTGGGCCGCGCATTTGTCGTGTTCGATCAGGCGCGCGGCCAGCTGCGACTTCAGCACCACCACCGACAAGGTGTGGCCGAGCAGGTCGTGCAGGTCGCGGCCGATGCGCTCGCGCTCGGCCAGGCTGGCGAGCCGGCGCACTTCTTCCTGGGTCAGGCGCAGTTCGGCGTTGCGGCGCTCGCGCGAGCGCGCGGCCAGCACGCCGGTGAACACGATCGCCCCGACCAGGGCCTGGATCAGCACGCTGAACACCGGCGCGCCCTGCGCCGGCAGGGTCGCGATCGATTCGGCCGCGAACAGCGCGAACAGCGCCGCGGTCAGCGCCAGCCCGCGCCACAGCGGCAGGAAGCTGGCGATCATGCCGGCGGCGAAGATCAGATAAGTGCCGCCGCCGATGCCGAACGGCACGGTGGCGAAGCCCAGCGCCGCCACCGCCAGCACCAGCCACAGCCGCAGGGTGGCGCCGCCGCGGTAGAACGCCCAGTACAGCGGCAGGAACACCAGCACCGAGCCGATCGCCAGGGCCAGGATCCACCACGGCGCCGGGAAGTTGAACACCGGGATGAACACGAAGCTCAGGTAGAGCAACGAGGCCAGGTGCCAACCCAGCAGGTTGTCGTGGGCGTCGAGCGGTGGACCGGGCGTGCGCATGAGGGCGGTGATCCTGGAAGTCGGGCGCGACCGGCCGGAGCGTGGGTCCGGCGTTCCGCCATAACGGGCGGCGATCGCGGCGACCAGCGCGGTGAATGGGGCGCGCGCCGGCGATCCCTCCTCGGCGCGCGGCGCGGCAGCGGAAAATGAACGATTCGGTCGCACGCTGGCCACGAACGATGCGGACTTTAGCCGAGTTCGGCCGCGTCGGCCGCAACCGTGAGACGCGCGGCGGGCGTGATCGCCACGGACGCGATCGCGGCAGGCGCGCTCACGGCACGCCCACTCACGGCAGGCTCCGCGCATCGGCGGCGGCGGCGCGCGCCGCCGTCGGCGCGTGCGGCGGCGCATGCTCGGCCGCGCGCGCCGCGCGCACCAGGGCCGGCGCCGCGCGCCGCGGCGGCTCGGGCCGGGCCCGGCGCGCGATCGCGGCGAGGACGTGGTGGAACGGATGGATCGCGCTCATGGGCTGCCTCGCCGGGGTCGGCTCGCTGGGGCCGATGCTCGCCGCCACTGTCGGTTCCGCCGCCCCGGGCGGGCAGTGCAGCCCGCCACCGATCGCCGGTGACAAGCGTCATCCGCCGCGCCAGGGCCCGCCCGACGCGGCCAAGCCAGCGGCCTAGCGCAGGGGGTTATCGGCGTTGGGCGGACGTGCTAGACTTCGATAAATCATTGAAATGAAACGAAAAATCGTCAAAAGCCCTAGGGCTTGCGCAAAAATTTTGCGCGGTTTTCCGGCATTTCAACGAGTTAGCCCGAGTTAGCCGCAGCCTGGTCCGACGCGCCCGCCGACGACTCGGCCCGGCACCCATTCCCGTTGTGAGAGATGGCGCTTGGCGGCCGGGGAGGCCGTTGCAACTGCGAGGGTCCGGCCCAGGGGGCGGACCGGTCTGCTCACGCAACAACCCGGCAGGACGCCGACGAAACCGACACGCAGGAGATCCGCCATGACCCAGTTGCTCGCCACCCTCGCGCCGCTGCGCGCCCACGCCGGCAAGCGCCGCACCGTCGGCCTGGACGACGAGACCGTCGCCCGCTTCGCCGTCACCCACCCGGAACTGGGCGAGGCCATCGCCGCCGCCGCCGCCGAGTACGCCCTCATCCGCGAACTCCACGCCGACCTGCTCGACCTCGACGAGGACGCGCAGATCCAGGCGATCCAGGCCGGCTACGTCAACTTCTACCCCGACGACGGCGTCAATCCCTACGTCGCCCTGACCGCGCGCGGCCCGTGGGTGATCACCCTCAAGGGCGCGGTGCTGCACGACTCCGGCGGCTACGGCATGCTCGGCTTCGGCCACACCCCCTCGGCGGTGATCGCCGCGATGGCCAAGCCGCAGGTGATGGCCAACATCATGACCCCGTCGCTGTCGCAGCTGCGCTTCGAGCGCGCCCTGCGCGGGGCCATCGGCGCGCAGCGCGGCGGCTGCCCGTACGAGCGCTTCTTCTGCCTCAACTCGGGTTCCGAGTCGGTCTCGCTGGCCGCGCGCATCGCCGACGTCAACAGCAAGCTGATGACCGACCCGGGCGCGCGCCACGCCGGCCGCGCGATCAAGCGCCTGGTCATCAAGGGCAGCTTCCACGGCCGCACCGAGCGCCCGGCGCTGTACTCGGATTCCTCGCGCAAGGCCTACAACCAGCACCTGGCCAGCTTCCGCGGCGAAGACTCGGTGATCGCGATCGAGCCCTACGACGCGCAGGCGCTCAAGCAGGCCTTCGCCGACGCCGAAGCCAAGGGCTGGTTCATCGAGGCGATGTTCCTGGAGCCGGTGATGGGCGAAGGCGACCCGGGCCGCGGCGTGCCGGCGTCGTTCTACGCGCTGGCGCGCGAACTCACCCGCGACCACGGCTCGCTGCTGCTGGTCGACTCGATCCAGGCCGGCCTGCGCGCCCACGGCGTGCTGTCGATCGTCGACTACCCCGGCTTCGAAGGCCTCGACGCGCCGGACATGGAGACCTACTCCAAGGCGCTCAACGCCGGCCAGTACCCGCTGTCGGTGCTCGCCGTCGGCGAGCGCGCGGCCTCGCTGTACCGCAAGGGCCTGTACGGCAACACCATGACCAGCAACCCGCGCGCGCTCGACGTCGCCGTGGCCGTGCTCGAACAGGTCACTCCGCAGCTGCAGGCCAACATCCGCGCGCGCGGCGCCGAGGCGATCGAGAAGCTGGAGAAGCTCAAGGGCGAACTCGGCGGCCTGATCACCAAGGTCCAGGGCACCGGCCTGCTGTTCTCGTGCGAACTGGCCCCGCAGTTCAAGTGCTTCGGCGCCGGCTCCACCGAGGAATGGCTGCGCGAGCGCGGCATCGGCGTGATCCACGGCGGCGCCAACTCGCTGCGCTTCACCCCGAACTTCACCATCGCCAGCGACGAGCTGGAACTGCTGGTGTCGATGGTCGGCCGCGCGCTGCGCGAAGGGCCGCGGGCGCAGCAGGCGGCAGCGGCCTGACGGCCGCTGCCCAGGAGCGAGCGAAGAGAAGCGAGAAGTGAGCGGAAGCCGCTTCCTGCTTTATGCTCCTGCTCGCTCCTCACTCCTCTCCGCTCACTTCTAGAGAAACGAAATGATCCGTTTGTCCAACAAGGAAACCGGCGCCGACATCGGCGAGATCAGCGAGGAAGAGCTGCAGATCCTGGTGCTGGCGCTGGAAGAGGAAGACAGCAAGGACCAGGACTACTGGATCGACCACGCCACCGTCGACATGATCGAGATCGATCATCTCAACGCCGGCTCGCTGATCACCGTGCTGCGCGCGGCGATCGGCGACAGCGACGGCGTCGAGATCCGCTACGTGCGCACGGCCTGACGCCGACGGCGCGCACGGGCCGGGCGCGGCGATGCCGCGCGCCGGCCCTCGCGGGCCTCGCAACGGTCCCCGTCCATGGCGCTCGAACTGATCCAGGCCCGGCACCAAAGCGCGATCCACGACTCGCGCAAGCTGTTCGTCGTCGACGAGCGCTTCCACGCGCAGTTGTTCGCCCGCGCGCTTTCGCCGAACGAGTATCCGCTGCTGCACCAGCTGCGCGACTACTACGCCGACGCGACGCTGCTGCTCGGCGACTTGCCGCGGCTGCACGCGGAGCTGGAGCGGTTGACCGCGCAGTTCACCGAGCGGACCCAGGTGCGCGAGTTTTCCCGCTTCGTCGCGCAAGCCATCGCCGACGGCGACAACCTCTACGCCACCGCCGACTGAGCCTGCCGCCGGATCATCCCGCCGGATTTGCCCCGCCGGATTTGCCCCGCCGGATCGCCGCGCCGGATTTGCGCCGCCGACGCGCACCGCAAGCCCCTGCCGACGCGCGCCACCGGATGTTCCCGCGACGCTCCGCGTCGTCGTCCACCCGGCGCAAGCGGCCGCGAACGCGCGCGCCGAACTTGCGCCGCGCCCGACAACCATCAATCCTTTGCGGCAAGGATCGCCCGCTCCGCCCGACTGAGGCCACCGCATGAAGATCGTAGAAGTCCGCCATCCCTTGGTCCAACACAAGCTCGGCCTGATGCGCCGCGCCGACAACAGCACCAAGTCGTTCCGCGAACTGGCCTCGGAAGTGGCCACCCTGCTCACCTACGAGGCCACCGCCGACCTCGAGACTGAGGAAGCCGTGGTCGAAGGCTGGGCCGGCCCGGTGACCACGCGCCGGATCAAGGGCGCCAAGGTCACCCTGGTGCCGATCCTGCGCGCCGGCCTGGGCATGCTGCCGGGCGTGCTGGAACTGATCCCGGCGGCCAAGGTCGGCGTGGTCGGCCTGCAGCGCGACGAACAGACCCTGCAACCGGTGGGCTACTACGAGAAGCTGACCGGCCGCATGGACGAGCGCACCGCGCTGATCCTCGACCCGATGCTGGCCACCGGCGGCAGCCTGATCGCGACCATCGACCTGCTCAAGAACGCCGGTTGCAAGCGCATCAAGGGACTGTTCCTGGTCGCCGCGCCCGAGGGCCTGAAGGCGCTGGAAGCCAAGCACCCCGACGTGGAGGTGTTCACCGCCTCGGTCGACGAGCGCCTCAACGAAGTCGGCTACATCCTGCCGGGGCTCGGCGACGCCGGCGACAAGATCTTCGGCACCAAGCACTACACCTGAGCGCGGCGCTGGTTCCCGCGGGAAGCCCGATGGCGGCGCGATCCGCGCAAGACCGAGCGCCATCAGACGCAGGGACTTTTGCATTCCCACCTCCGCGAACCCGCGGTCGCCTTGTGTAGGAGCGGCGCGAGCCGCGACCGCGACATCGCGCATACGACGCAAGCCGCAATCCCGCGGTCGCGGCTCGCGCCGCTCCTACAGGGACGATCGGTCCAACGCGGAAACGTGAGGCAAAAATCAAAATGGGTTGCGGCTTTCGCCGCAACCCATTTTTGCTCTGCGCTCTACCCCGCCCGCTTCAGGCCGCGCGCCTGCGCCGCCGACCGCGCAACCACACCAACGCGGCCGCCGCGACCGCGACGCCCGCCACCAGCCACGCCCACGACCAGCGCCGGTCCTGCGGCAACTCGCCCAGCACCGTCGCGCTCGGCCGCGCCGGCGCCGCGTTGAGCGCGGCCGCGGCCGCTTCGGGCTTGAGCTGCCACGCGCCCTCGCGCAGTTCCAGCTTGCCTTCCAGCGCCGGCAGGCGCAGTTCGCGCCAGGTCACGCGCAGGTCGCCGATCTGCGGCGCCAGCGGGTTCTCCGAACTGCCCAGGCCATCGCCCTCGGGCTGGAACGTCGCCGCTAGGTTCGACGGCAGGCGGCTGAAGTTGGGCCGGAACACGCTCCATTCGCCCAGCGCGCGCAGCACTTCGCTGTCCAGCGGCTTGCCGTCGAGGGTCGCCGACTCCGACCACCAACGCTTGTTCTCCAGCGGCAGGCCGGCGGGATTGACGTGGCCGGGCGCGAACTGCGAGGAATCGATCGGCGCCGAATTCCAGATCCGCTCATAGCCGCCCTGCCCGGCGGCCGGATCGGCGGCGCGCCGCCATTGGTACATCTCCACCCGCCGGTCCAGGCCGAACTGGCGGGTCAGCACGCCGAAATCGCGATCGCGCAGGTTCTTGCCGGCGACCGGCTCGCCGATCGGTTCGCCGCTGTCCTCGTCCTGCGCCGCGGCCGGCAGCGCCGCGCACATCGACGCCGCGAGCGCGAATGCGAACAACGCGCGCGCCGCGGCGGAGCGATTCATGCCGCCAGCGCCCTGGCCTGCAGTTCGGCGACCTCGTGCGCGGTGCCGAACTTGCCCTTGTCGTCGCGCACCACCTGGGCCAGCGCGCAGCCGGGATCGTGGGTGAAGAACAGATGCACGTTGCGTTCGAGCTTGTCGCTGAGGAAGGCGCGCTTCTCGTCGATCAGCAGTTCGGCGTTGCGGTCGTAGCCCATGGTGATCGGCACGTGCACCCACGGCCGCCCGGGAATCAGGTCGGCGCAGAACACCACGCCGCCGTGCGCCTGGCCGTCGAGCGTTTCCGGGCCGACGATCTCGGCCAGCATCAGCCCCGGCGTGTGACCGTGGCTGTAGTGGAAGCGCACCGTCTCGCCGAGCAGGCGCGAATGCTCGCCCTCGACCAGCTCCAGCCGGCCGGTGGCTTCCAGCAGCGCGGGCAGTTCGGGAATGAAGCTGGCGCGATCGCGCGGATGCGGATGGCGCGCGCGCTCGTAGTGCTCGCGGCCGATCAGGTAATGCGCGTTGGGAAACAGCAGCCGCGCCGCCTCGCCTTCGGCCCACGGCGCCAGCAGGCCGCCGGCGTGATCGAAATGCAGGTGCGAGAGCACCACGACGTCGATGTCCGCGGGCGCGAAACCCGCCTGCGCCAGCGAATCGACCAACACATGGCGCTGCTCGACCACGCCGTAGCGCTCGCGCAGCTTGGGCTCGAAGAACGCGCCGATGCCGGTCTCGAACAACACCGTCTTGCCGGCCAGCGGCGAGGCCAGCAGCGCGCGGCAGGCCAGGTCGATGCGGTTGTGCTCGTCCGGCGGCGCCCACTTGGACCACATCGCGCGCGGCGCGTTGCCGAACATCGCCCCGCCGTCGAGTTTCTGCGAGTTGCCCAGGATCGACCAGAGTTTCATGGCGGCATCGCCCTCGCGGGCGTCGGCTGAGTGGGGTTCGATTTTAGGCGTTGGGGCGTGAAGCGGGAATGGGCGATCGGCGAGGCGGAAGCGCGAACGCGGCCGCGTTCGATTCCCGAACCTTTATTGCCGATCCCCTCGCTTCACTGCGGCGTCGCCGCCGTGGCGAAATGGAAAATGAACTCGCCGTCGCGCGGATCGGCCGCGACCACCTTGACCGGCGCCAGCGCGCGCTCGGCGACCAAGGTCGCGGTGCCGCTCGCCGACAGCTTGCTGATCAGTCCGCCGGAGCGGCCGCTGATCTTCACCAGCATTTCCTGGCCCGGCACCAAGGTGACCCGGCCCATCGACGGATCGCTGGTGCGCGGCGTGGCGATGCGGCTGTCCTCGGCGTCGTTGTAGTCGCGCGCGGGCAGCTCGAACAGGTCCTGGCCGCCGGCGCTGACGTCGAAGGTCCACGACGTGCTGCCGCTGGTGCCGTCGTTGACGACTTCGATCTTCTCCAGCGTCAGCACCACCGAATAGCGCGTCGGCGCCTTGGGCTCGGCCGGCTTGACCTCGGGCGCCGGGGTGGCCGGCGCGGCGACGGTGGCGGCCGGCTTTTTGTCCTTGAGCCCGCCGATCTCGCGCACGTTGTTGACCAGCGTGGTCAGGGTCACCAGGAAGGCCACCAGCGCGACCGAGATCGCAGGCACGCGGGTATACCAGCGCTTGTCGTTGTCGTCGCTCACTGCCGTGGTCCCCTGTACGGCCGCGTCCGGGTGCGGCTCATGCGGCGCAATCTACCTTGGGAAGGCGGAATCGGGAATGAGGGGAATCGATGCGGTGCGGGCAAGGCAAGCGGTGCGGGCGCGCGCCTCGCCTGCCTGGCCGCCGCTCAGGGCCGGCTCAACAACACGTCCGCCTGCCCGACCGGATTGCGCGGATCGGTGCCGCCGGACAGGGTGTTGCCGGCCTTGTCCCACATCACCGTCTGCAGGTTGCCCCAGGTCGATTCGCCGGCGTTGACCTTGTGGCCCATCGCTTGCAGCTTGGCCACGGTGTCGGCGTCGAGCGCGCCGGCCTCGGCCGAGATCGCGTCGGGCATCCACTGGTGGTGGATGCGCGGCTGCGCGGCCACCTGCTGCGGCGCCAGGCCGGCGTCGTACGCCAGCACCGCCAGCATCACCTGGGTGATGATGCGGCTGCCGCCGGGCGCGCCGACCGCGATCACCTTGTCCTTGGATTCCAGGAAGCTCGGCGTCATCGAGCTGAGCATGCGCTTGCCCGGCTCCGGCGCGTTGGCGGCGAAGCCCATCACGCCGAAGGCGTTGGGCGTGCCCGGGCGCAGGGCGAAGTCGTCCATCTCGTTGTTGAGCAGCACGCCGGTGCCGGGCGCGACCATGCCCGAGCCGTACAGCAGGTTCACCGTCTGGGTCGCCGAGACCCGGTTGCCCTGCGCGTCGATGATCGAGAAGTGGGTGGTCTCGTCGTCCTCCAGCGGCGCCGGCTGGCCCGACAGCAGGTCGCTGGGCGTGGCCTTCTCGGGATGAATGGTGGCGCGCAGGCCGGCGGCGTAGTCGCGGCTGGTCAGGCGCGCCAGCGGCATCTTCACGAAGTCCGGATCGCCGAGGTAGATGGTGCGGTCGCGATACGCGCGGCGCATCGCCTCGGCGATGATGTGGGTGCGGTGGGCGGGGTCGAGCTTGCTGAGGTCCCAGCCTTCCAGGATCTGCAGGATCTCGGCCATCGCCACGCCGCCCGAGGACGGCGGCGGCGCGGTGACGATGTCCCAGCCGCGGTACTTCAGCCGCAGCGGTTCGCGCTCGACCACCTTGTAGCCGGACAGCTCCTCCGGCTTCCACTGCCCGCCTTCCTCCTTGACCGCGGCCAGCAGCTTGGCGCCGACGTCGCCGCGATAGAAACCGTCGTAGCCCTTGGCCGCGAGCAGTTCCAGCGTGCGCGCCAGGTCGGGTTGCTTGAGGATCTCGCCGGCCTTCGGCGGCGAACCGTCGGCGAGGAACACCTCGCGGGTGCCGCGGTAGCGCTCCATCACTTCGCGCCGGCTGCCGTAGCCCTTCTCCAGGCGCGGATACACCTCGAACCCTTCGCGGGCGATGCGGATCGCCGGCGCCAGCGAGGTCTTCAGCGGCAACTTGCCGTACTTCTGCGCCAGGTGCACCAGCGCCGCCGGCAGGCCGGGAATGCCGGCCGACCACGGGCCGTTGGTGGCGCGGTCGCGGTTGAGTTCGCCCTTGGCGTCCAGATAGGCCGAAGGTGTGGCTGCGGCCGGCGCGGTCTCGCGCGCGTCGAGGAACACGTCGCGGCCGGTCTTGGCGTCGTGCAGCAGGAAGAAGCCGCCGCCGCCGATGCCGGAGCTGATCGGCTCGACTACCGACAAGGTCGACGACACCGCGATCGCGGCATCGAAGGCGTTGCCGCCCTGGCGCACGATCTCCAGCCCCGCCTGGGTGGACAGCGAATGCGCGCTGGCGATGGCGGTGCCCGGCGGATGCGCGGCGGCCGGTTGGGCCGCCGGTGCGTGCGCCGGCGCGGCCGGCGTCTTGCAGTACGCGGGCGCGGCGATCAGCAGCAACGAGGCCAGCAACCACGGGGACATCAGACCGGCTCGCGGCCGCAGCGCCTTGCGCATCGGGTTCACTCCTGTTGTAGGCGGCGCAGCTTGTCGAGCAACTGCGTTTGCGATTCGACGAATTCGGGATCCGGGTCGATGCATTCGACCGGGCACACCATCACGCACTGCGGTTCGTCGTAATGGCCGACGCACTCGGTGCAGCGCGCCGGATCGATGACATAGATGCTCTCGCCCTGGGCGATGGCCTGATTGGGGCAGGCCGGCTCGCAGACGTCGCAGTTGACGCAGAGTTCGTTGATCTTCAGCGACATGGGCGGTTCGAAGGCGCCGGCGCGGCGGCGCGGAGGGAGGGCCGGCTCGGACGGCCAGTTTAGGCCGGCGCCGGCCCGGGGCATAGCGCCGGGCCGGGATGCTGCGTGTCGCGGCGGGCCCGACCGGCCTGTCGAAGCGGCTCGGGCCGCTTGCGCGGCTAGCGGCGGGCCCAAAAAGATTCGGGCCGCATACGCGGCCCGAATCGGCAAAGCCGGAGCTTCAACCAGCGGCGCGCCGGAACCGGCGCGGCGCGGGCTTACTTCGCTTCGACGAAGGTGTAGTTCACGCCGGCCGGGGTCACCGCGGCCTTGACCCGCTCGCTGTCGGCGGCGTCGCCGACGAAGATGAACTTCACGCCCTTCATGGTGTTCGGGTCGACCTTCTCGAACGAGGCCACGGCCAGGTCGGCCGACTTGGCCGAGTTCGGCGAACCGAACGCCACCAGGTTGCCTTCCAGCACGCCGCGGCTCATGTCGGCCTGGGCCTTTTCCAGCATGCGGTCGTAGTCGCCCTGGAAGGTCGGCGCTTCCGGCGCCGGCAGGGTGTAGACGTAGGTGCTGCCGGTCACGCCGTCGAGATTGCGCTTGATCACGTCGGTCAGGTACGCGCTCCAGGCGTTCTCGTCGCTGGTCTTGGGCGCCGACAGCGGCGCGGTCTCGGCGGCGGCTTCCTTCTTCTCCTCCTTCTGGCAGGCGGCGACGAACGGCAGCGCCAGGCAGGCGATCAGCAGCAGACGGGAGGAAGTTTTCATCGGTAGGCCCCTTGGGTATCGGTTCGTTGTGGCTTGGGTTGGAATCGGTGTCGCGCCGGCGGGCTCAGGGCTGCCGGCGCTGCCATTCGTCCTGCAGCGCTTGCGCGACCTGCGGCGGCACGAAGCCGGAGACGTCGCCGCCCAGGCGCGCGATCTCGCGCACCAGCGAGGAGGAGATGAAGCCGTATTGCTCGGCCGGCGTCAGGAACAGGGTTTCGACGTCGGGAATCAGGTGGCGGTTCATGCTCGCCAGCTGGAATTCGTACTCGAAGTCCGAGACCGCGCGCAGCCCGCGCAGCAGCACCCCGCCGCCGACTTCGGCGACGAAATGCGCGAGCAGGCAGTTGAAGCCGCGCACCTCGACATGGGCGTGGTGGGCGACGGCCTTGCGCGCCAGATCGACCCGGATGTCCAGCGGCAGCGCCGGGCCTTTGCCCGGGCTTTCGGCCACGCCGATGATCATGCGCTCGAACAGCGGAGCGGCGCGGTCGACCAGGTCGATGTGGCCGTTGGTGATCGGGTCGAACGTGCCGGGATAGACGGCGGTGCGCAGGCGGGCCGAGCTCATTCGTGGGGTCGTTCTTCGCGGGAAAGAGCGGGAGGCGGGCAGGCCGCCGCGCCGGATGCGGCGCAGTGTAGCAGCCGTCCGCGCGGCGGGAACCTGCACGGGCGGTCGGATCGGCGCGGCGGATCGGCCTCGGCCGGGCACGGCGGCCGAGGCCGGCCGGCGCCCGGCGCGCGCTCAGCCGGCGCGGCGGTACAACGCGTAGCGCACCTCGCGGGTGGCGCCCTCGCGGTGCGGCAGCCACGGCGCGGGCAGCGCCAGCGAAGCGGCCAGCGGCGCTTCCACGTACAGCCAGGCCGCCGGGGCCAGCCGCGGCGACAGCGCCGGCCACACCGCGTCCCACAATCCGGCCGCGAACGGCGGATCGACGAAGGCCAGGTCGAAGCCGGCGCCGCCCTCGCCGCCCGCGCCCGCGGCGACGGGTTGCTGCGCCAGCCATGCCAGCGCATCGGCCTGGACCACCTGCGCGGCCTCGCCGCCGGGCAGGCGCGCGGCCAGCGCGCGCAACTGCGCGGCCAGGGCCGGATCGCGTTCCACCAGCACCGCGCCGGCGGCGCCGCGCGACAGCGCCTCCAGCCCGAGCGCGCCGCTGCCGGCGAACAGGTCGAGCACGCGCGCGCCGGACAGCATCGGCTGCAGCCAGTTGAACAAGGTCTCGCGGACCCGGTCGGAGGTCGGGCGCAGACCCGGCGCGTCAGCCACGTCCAGACGGGTGCCGCGCCAGCGGCCGCCGATGATGCGGACCTTGCCGGGCTGGCCGCGCGCGGGCGCGCCGCCGGCCTTGCTCTGGGCGGCGTCGGACCGGCCCGGGGATCGTGCGCCGGAGCGGCCGCGCTTGGACATGTTCATCTCGGACCGTGGTTCATCGGGGGCGGAGGGAGGCCGGTGCTAGCATGTACGGATTCTCGCGCATGCCCCCATCTTCCGTCTCATGCTCAGTTTTTTCCGCCGCAAGAAGCCCGACGCCGGCAAGCCGTCCGAGCGCGAATACAGCATCGAGGAACTGGCCGCCGCCATTCCCGGCGCGCAGCCGCAGGCGCCGGCCGATGCGCCGGCCCAGGGCGGCGCAGCCGAGGCGGCGGCCGACGCCGCGCCCGCTGCGCAGAACGAGGCCCGGTCCGCCGCGGCGGCCGTTGTCGACATCCCGCCGGTCGAGGCCGCGCTGGTCGACGCTACGCCGGACGCTACGCCGGTCGAAGCCGCGCCGGTCGAAGCGCCGCCCGCCGAAGTCCGCCCCGTCGAAGCCCGATCCGCAACCGCCGTGTCCACGCCGGTCGCATCGCCCGCTGCGCCGCCGCCCGCCGCGAACCCGCCTGCGCCCGCGCCGACTCACGCGCCGGCCGCTGGCGCACCGGCTCCAACCGCACCCGCGCCCGCCGCGCCGGCCCAGGTCGAACCGCCCAAGCCGACGCCGCCCACGGTCGTGGCGCCGGCCGCGCTCGCGCCACGGGAAACCGCGCCGGCCACGACCGACCCGGTCGCGCTCACGCCGGTCGAAACCGCTCCCATCGAATACGTCGACAAGCCCGCCGCCCCCGCCGGCAAGAGCGGCTGGCGCGAGCGCCTGCGCAACAGCGCGTTCGCCCGCAGCTTCGGCGGCCTGTTCTCGCGCAACCCGCGCCTGGACGACGACCTGCTCGACGAAATCGAAACCGCGCTGATCACCGCCGACGTCGGCGTCACCGCCACCACCGCGCTGGTCGAGAACCTGCGCAAGCGGATGAAGTCGCGCGAGTTCGCCGACGCCAACGCGCTGCTGTCCGCGCTGCGCGCCGACCTCATCGGCATGCTCCAGCCGGTGGCCAAGCCGCTGGCGATCGACACCGACGCAAAACCCTTCGTGGTGCTGACCGTCGGCGTCAACGGCGTCGGCAAGACCACCACCATCGGCAAGTTGGCCAAGCGCTTCCGCGACGAGAACCGGCCGCTGATGCTGGCCGCCGGCGACACCTTCCGCGCCGCCGCGGTCGCGCAGTTGCAGGCTTGGGGCGAACGCAACGGCGTGCCGGTGGTGGCGCAGGGCCAGAACGCCGACGCCGCCTCGGTCGCCTTCGACGCGCTGACCGCGGCCAAGGCGCGCGGCACCCAGGTGCTGATCGCCGACACCGCCGGGCGCCTGCACACCCAGCAGGGGCTGATGGCCGAGCTGGGCAAGATCCGCCGGGTGCTGGCCAAGGTCGATGCGACCGCGCCGCACGAGGTGCTGATGGTCATCGACGGCACCACCGGCCAGAACGCGCTGTCGCAGTTGCGCCAGTTCCACGCCGCGGTCGGCGTCACCGGCCTGGTGGTGACCAAGCTCGACGGCACCGCCAAGGGCGGCGTGGTGTTCGCGCTGGCGCGCGAGTTCGGCATTCCGATCCGCTTCGCCGGCATCGGCGAGCGTCCGGAAGACCTGCGCGTGTTCGACGCCGAAGCCTTCGTCGACGCCCTGCTGCCCGAAGCGCTGGGCGGCTGAGGCGCCGCGCATGGCCGCCGCCGAAACGACGGCGCCGCCCGCACGCCGCTCGCGCAAACGGCTCTGGATCGCCCTGGCGCTGCTGCTGGCCGCGCTGATCGGCCTGCGCTGGGTCTCGCGGCCGAGCCAGGTCGGCTGGATCGTCCTGAGCCAGGCCGGACGCGCGCTCGGCTTGGAGATCAGCGCCAGCGGCGCCAGCGAGTACCGCCTGCGCGGCACGCCGATGCTGGAAGTGCGCGACCTGGTCGCGCGCGTTCCCGGCAGCGACAAGCCGC
Source organism: Lysobacter enzymogenes (assembly GCF_023617245.1). Lineage (NCBI taxonomy): Bacteria > Pseudomonadati > Pseudomonadota > Gammaproteobacteria > Lysobacterales > Lysobacteraceae > Lysobacter > Lysobacter enzymogenes. The sequence goes on along the minus strand of NZ_CP067396.1, from coordinate 1,959,222 downwards.
TGCTGCGCGCCGGCCGCGTCTATCTGGCGGTGCCGTGGACGACGATCCGCGCCGCCGGCGCGTCGCTCGACGTCGAGCGGATCGAACTCGACGCGCCGCAACTCGACATCGGCGAACTCCAGCGCTGGCTGGCGTCGCGTCCGGCTTCGACCGAACCGTTCGACATCCCGCGCCTGAGCCGCGGCGCGCGGGTGCGCGACGGCCGCGTCGCCGCCGCGGGCTGGTCGGTGCAAGGCATCGGCGTGGAGTTCGCCGAACTCGATCCGGACAAACCTGTGCGCGGGCGTCTGCGCGGCCGCGCGCTGGCCGACGGCGTCGAAGTGCCGTTCGATCTGCATGCGACCCTGCAACGCCCCGCCGCCGCGCGCGGCCTCGGCTTAGCCGGCGCGATCGCGGTGCAGGCCAAGGACTGGCGGTTGCCGATGCGCATGCGCGCCGGCGCGCGTCTGCACGCCGGCGACGACGGCCTCGGCCTGGACGCACTGCGGCTGGGCGCTGACGCACGCTATCGCGTTGGTGCAGGTGCAGACGCCACCGACCTGCCGTTCGCGTTCGGCGTGGCCGGCCCGCTGCGCTACCGCGATGGCGAGCTGAGCCTGGCGCCGATGGGCGCCGCGCTGCGCGCTGCCGCCGACAGCGCCGTGCCCAACCTCGACGCCGGCGGCCGCTTCGGCTTTGGCCAGGCCTTGGCGCTGCGCTGGCGCGGCCGCATCCATGCCTGGCCGCGGGCCTGGCCGGCGCTGCCGCCGCCGCTGGGGCAATCGGCCGCGCCGCTGGCGTTCGAACTCGACTACGACGGCAAGGCCGATTTCTCCGACACCGCCGCGCTGCGCGTCCAACGCGAGCAGACCCTGTTCGACGGCCGCTTCCGCCTGCCGCAGATGCTGGCCTGGATCGAAGCCAAGGACGGCCCGCCGTTGCCGCCGCTGGCCGGACACCTGAGTACGCCGAAGATCGAGATCTCCGGCGCCACGCTGCAAGGCGTGGAGGTGAGCATCGAAGACGATCCGCCCGCCGCCGCGCCCGCGCCGGCCTCCTGATACCGCAGCCGCAATGACCGCCCGTAGCCAAAGCGCCAACGCCCCCGCCCGCTCCCGCCGCAAGCCCGCGACCGCGGCCGCGCCGGCCGCCGCCGGCGACGACACCTTCGCCGCGCGCCTGCTGGCCTGGTTCGACGTCAGCGGCCGCCATGACCTGCCCTGGCAGCATCCGCGCTCGCCGTACCGGGTGTGGCTGTCGGAGATCATGCTGCAGCAGACCCAGGTCAAGACCGCCGCGCCCTACTTCGAACGCTTCGTCGCCCGCCTGCCCGACCTGCCGGCGCTGGCCGCGGCCGAGCAGGACACCGTGCTCGGCCTGTGGTCGGGCCTGGGCTACTACGCCCGCGCCCGCAACCTGCACGCCGCGGCGAAACTCTGCGTCGAGCGCCACGGCGGCGAACTGCCGCGCGACCTCGACGCGCTGACCGCATTGCCCGGCATCGGCCGCAGCACCGCCGCGGCGATCCTGTCGCAGGCCTGGGGCGACCGCCACGCCATCCTCGACGGCAACGTCAAGCGGGTGCTCGCGCGCTATCACGGCATCGACGGTTTTCCCGGCCTGCCGGCGGTGGAAAAGCGATTGTGGGCGCTGGCCGAATCGCACCTGCCGCCGGCGCGCATGACCGACTACACCCAGGCGCAGATGGACCTGGGCGCGACCGTGTGCACCCGCGCCGATCCGGCCTGCATCCTGTGCCCGCTGCAGAACGACTGCGTCGCGCGCGTCCACGGCCGCACCGCCGAACTGCCGGTGCCCAAGCCGGGCAAGGCGGTGCCGCAGCGGCATGCGCAGGTGCTGTGGCTGCTCGACCGCGGTGGCCGCGTGCTGCTGCAGCGGCGCCCGCCGACCGGCATCTGGGCGGCGCTGTGGACGCTGCCGCAGCACGAGGACGAAGAGCAGGCCGAGCGCTGGTTCGAAACCCACCTCGACGGCGAATACGCCGACGGCGAAGCGCTGGCGCCGATCGCCCACGCCTTCAGCCACTACAAGCTGGAACTGCAGCCGCGACGCTGGCGCGCGGTCGCCTTGCGCGCGCGGGTCGGCGACAATGACGGCCTGCGCTGGTTCGCGCGCGAGGATCTGGCCGAACTCGGCATTCCCGCGCCGATCCGCAAGCTGATCGAAGCGGCGGGCTGAGCGCGGCGGCCGGGATCGTCCCCTCGCCCGCTCTCGTTTCGCCCGCTCCCGCCTAGCACGCTCTCGCCGAGCCGATCCGCACCGCCACTTTCGCCGCCACACCAGGACTTCCGATGAGCCGCAGCGTTTTCTGCCAGTACCAACAGCGCGAGGCCGAAGGCCTGGATTTCGTCCCCTGGCCCGGCGAGATGGGCAAGCGCATTTTCGCCAACATCGGCAAGGCCGCCTGGGCGGCGTGGCTGGCCCACCAGACCATGCTGATCAACGAGAACCGGCTGTCGCCGATGAATCCCAAGGACCGCGCCTTCCTCGAAACCGAGATGGAAAAGTTCCTGTTCGGCGGCGGCGCCGACAAGCCGGCCGGCTACGTGCCGCAGGCCTGAGCGCGCGAACCGTGACGGCGCGCTCGCCGCGAAACTGCGACAACGCTCACATCGCATGCACGCTCGCGTTGCGACGGCTTTCGTGTTGAATCCAGATTCCGGCTCCCGCCGGATGCGCAGGGAAGCGCCGTATCGCCGCAGCCGCGGCCGCGTCGCGCCAGGCGCACCAACACAAGGAAGAGTCCCAATGCACAAGTCGTCCAAGAGCAAGCTCGCCCTGATCGCGTTCGCTGCCGGCATGACCCTGTCGCTGGCCGCCGGCGCGCTGCCGCATCCGAATCCCGGCGAAAGCTACATCCAGACCTACTACAGCGACGCCACCTACACCGAGGTCGTCGGCGAACGCGGCTACGGCGATTGCCTCAACCCGCGCTGGGGCGTGAGCACCCGCTACGTCAGGCTGGTCCGGGTCGTCTGCCCGGTCATGGACTGAGTCCATCGCGACGGCGGACCCGGTCCGTGCCGGGTCCGCCGCGCGCATCGCGGCGCGCTCGCGCCGCACCGTTCGCTACGCCGCGTCGATGCCGAACGCGGCCGGATAACGCACTTCGCCGGCCTCGCCGCGCAGGCCGCCCGCGGCCAGTTCCAGCGCCATGAACGCCTCGCCGGCGAACGGCGACGCCAGCTTGGCGGCGAGCGCCGCGCTGAAACCGAAGCGCGGGTAGTAGCCCGGATGGCCGAGCACGATCGCCGCTTCGCAGCCCTCGCGCGCCAGCCGCGCCAGGCCTTCGCGCACCAGCGCCGAACCCACGCCGGCGCCCTGCCAGTGCGGATGCACCGCCATCGGCGCCAGCGCGACCGCGTCGACTTCGCGCCCGTCGACGCGGGTCGACAACCGGGTGAACAGGATGTGGCCGACGACTTCGTCGTCCTCCACCGCCACCAACGACAATCGCACCAGGCCATCCGCACGCAAGCGGTCGACCAGATCGGCTTCGTCGGCGCGGCCGAAGGCGGCGCGGTTGAGCGCGTGCGTCTGCGCGCGCTGGGCGTGGGTTTCTTCCTCGATACGCATGGGTTCCTCCTGCGCGGACGGCAGCGGGCCGCAACGGCCGGCATCGAACATGAGCAAGCTCAACATAGTCGTCACCGATTGTCGGGTTGCGGACGCACGCTGCGGCGTCCGAGATGGCTGATGCGGTACGGCTGCCCGTCGTGCGAGCAGATCAGGCCGCGTCGTTTGAGTTTCTTGAACACCGCCACGGTGCAATCCACGAGGCGGAAGCCGTCGCGGTTGTAGCAGTCGACGGCAAGGACGGCCGCGCTGTCGTCGGCGCGGCGATGGTGGATGCAGCCACCCTGAGCCAACGCGTGCAGGACGCGTTGCTCCGATTTGGAAAGGTTCATGTCGCAGGTCGGTTGTAGCCGGAACGAACGCGACGGCGCGCACCCGCGTTGCGCGGATGGCGAACAGACTCGACGCGTTACCCACCTTCACTCGAAAGCGAAGGTCAGCGGGTGGCCACAATCTCCGACATGCTTCCCTCTTGGACCGCCGGTCGGCGGGAATACGGGGAAGCGAACCCTAGTTCGGCGCAATGCGCGTGTCAACCGCGCCGGGCGGCTCGGTATCCGCAGGTTCCGGGTCGGTTCCGGGGCGATTCCAGGCCAATTCCAGGCCGATTCGAAGCCGAATCCGGATAGCGCCCGAGCCCGATCCGCGCCGACCCCGTGCCGGCGCGCTCGCCCGCGCGCGCCGCCGGTCGCAGCGACCGCGCCGGCGATGCCGCACAATCCTCGCCCGGCGCCCCGCCCAGGGCCGGGCGCCGCCGCGGCGGCACCGTTCCGCCGCGACGCAAGCGCAGTCCAATCGTCCGTTTACCAAGGAGAGAACGAATGAAAGGCTTGTCCGCCCGACCCACCCTGCTGTTCGTCGCCGTCGCCGCGTTCGGCTTCTCGGCATCGGTCTACGCCGCGTGCCAGGACCGCTGGTGCACCAAGAACTACAACCAATGCCGGCTGGAGGCGCGCGCCGACGGCGTCATGACCGACGCCGAGTTCCAGAAGTGCTTCCAGGAATGGAGCGACTGCCTGCTGGCCAACGGTTGCCAGGCGCCGTAAGCGCACCGCCCGGGCTTGCGCGCAGGCGCGGGCCCGGGCCCGCGGAGCGAGTTCAGCGCGGTGCGGCGGATGCGTCCACGCCAGCCGCGCCGGTGCGGCGGCCGGCCAGCCAACGCCGGCCGGGCTCCTCGATCCAGCGATGGCTGCAGTACGAGACCGCCAGCACCGCGGCGATGAAGGCCGGGAAGAACCAGCGTTCGGCGTAGGCGAGCGGCTGGCCGCTGTGCAGCGTCCACAGGTGCAGCGCCAGCATCAGCGGGAAATGGACCAGGTAGATCGAATACGACATCTCGCCCAGCCGCACCATCGGCCGCAGCCGCAACGCCGCGCGGACCGCGCCGCTGCGCACCACGCACAGGATCAGCACCGGGAACGCGAGATAGCAGGTCAGCAGATCGCCCGCGTTCGACCACGCATCGCTCGACAGATACCAATAGACGCCGGCCATCGCGGCCAGTGCCAGCAGATCCCACGGCCAGCGCGCGCGGACCCCGGCCTGCGGCGCGGGCTCGCCCAACGCGCGATGCAGCCGGTGCAGGACCACGCCGAGGAAGAAGCCCGCGGCCGTGCGCACCACGTCGTTGTCGATCCAGCCCAGCGCCTTGCTGGCGTTGATCACCCCGCGCACCGCCATCGTCGCCAACGCCGCCGCCAACACCGCCCAGACCAAACCGCGCGCGATCTTCGCCGGCGCGGCGATGATCGCCAGGAACGCCAGATTGACCAGGAACTCGGTCGAAATCGACCACGACGGCGCGTTGAACGAGAACCCTTGCTGCAGGCCCGAACTGTTCAACAGCAGCAGGTTGAGCGCGAAGTGATAACCGTCGTTGGCGGCATAGACGAACGGCGGCTGGCCGAGCGCGGCCAATCGCCACTGCATCGCCGCGACCGCGCACAGCGTCAGCAAATGCAGCGGATAGATGCGGGCCAGGCGCGCGCGCAGATTGGCGCCGAACCGCTCAGCGCGACCGTCGACCCAGAACGCGCGCGCCAGCACGAAGCCCGACAGCACGAAGAAGAAATCCACCATCAGCAGGCCGCGCCCATAGAACGGAGCCAACACCGCGGCCAACGGCGCGACGTGATAGGTGTGGACGTAATGCCAGCAGATCACGCCCACAGCCGCGATCGCGCGCAACGCGTCCAATTCGTGATAACGCGTGTCCTTCACCTGCCAGCCTCGCCTTCTGCGCGCCCGCCGATCGCGGCCTGACGCGCGGTGCCTGCGAAAACGCCGGCGCCGGGCCTGCGCCCGACGCGTGGCCGTCGCGCGCCGTACCCCGCGCGCGCCCAAAAACAAAGGGCCTGGCATCGCTGCCAAGCCCTTCTCGTAAATGGTGGCCGGGGAGGGAATCGCATGATAAATACAACCTCTTGATTTTTAGATATTTTTCAAGATTCGATTGTTCTAGATGCCCCGAGAAATGCCCCTGAGAGATACCCCTACAGTGCTGGCCGCGGGGGCGGCCGCTAACACCCCAAACACCTCTCTAAACTGGCTTTTTGGAACTGTTCTTAGTTGGCAGCTTAGCGGCGCCTCTCTTTGCCACCTTTCTGCCAGCGTTGAGCAGCTTCTCTATCCTAGCCGCCACATCATCTGAGGCTGGCGGCGGCAAAGGCCCCAGCTTGAAGGGCGGCGGCACTTGCACAGGCTGATAGCGAGGCTTGCGCCAGAATGCCTCAAGGTCGTCAGGATGGATGCGGTCTGACTTCGGACCTACGCCTAGGCGGATTGCGACCAACTGCCCGGTGTCGATTGCCCGGCGCAAAGTCCTAGGGCAGCACTCACATTGCTCGGCAGCCTGGGCAACGGTCATCAGCTTGGCAGCCATACCTATCCTCTGCCGGCTAGCTTGCGGGGCTTATATGGGCGCACCCGGACAGGCTCAAGATTTGCCCTGCCCTGTAACGACACAGAAGTGGGGCCGCGCTGCACTGGCGCTCGATCCCAAACCGGTGAGTTTCGAATCGCGTCGTTGAGTTCGAGTCGGGAGTAGAGCTTCTTTCCGAGAAAGCGCCGCGGCTTGATTCCCAGCGCCCTGTAGCCCTCGCGAAGCGTCGAGACACACACGCCGCAATAGGCAGCGGCCTCGGACTCGGTGAACCAGTCCTTTCCCTCAAGATGAAGCTCGCGCATCTCAGGTTCCAGGTTTGAATGTCGTTACCTTACCTGCTCTGACGCCCAAGCTAAGCCGCCAATCCGCGGCCCCAGCTCAAGCTGCCAACGCGATCCTTTAGATCGGTGACGATCAACCCAAGATGGGCCACTAGGCCCTTCGATGCAGAGCAGACGCCGCCGGATCAGCCGGCCCGGGTCTCCCCACTCATCCGGCTCCCGCTCTTCCTCGACGACAGCCACGGCCTGCCCTGGTTCGTACACGTTGGGGTCAGAGGTTGAGCGTAGACGGCAGGGGTAGCGGGAGTGGCAGATCGGCATGGCCCGCATGGTAGCGATAGCCATCTCGCAGGTTGCGACCGACAGCGATAGGATTGGCCGAAGCCATCAAGAGGTTGCCGGTCCCGCCATTGATCCCACAGATGAAGGCTACGCTGCAGTCGCACGTGACGCTTTAAGGGGTCGAAGAGACTTAAAAAGCGCGTGCTTCGAGCTCACCTTCAATCAAGTGCTGCCGGCCTAACAGGGTTCATTCGCTATGGAAGATGCTGCAAAGAACTCGGTACTGCGGCGAATAGATGCGCTAATCCGTGTGGGATACAAGATCGAACCGTGCACCGATGAGGCCTTGAAGCTTGAGCATCCGGCCCACCCTGAGTTCAAGCACGCGCGCCTCATGATGTTCGATGACGGAATGGTCGTTGGCGGCAGTATCGACGAGAAGCACGAACTACGCATTCTGGCCGCAGATGAAGCGAATTTTTCAGCATTTCTTCGATCCATCCCCAAACCAACAAGCTGGCAGATGCACCGAGACAAGTTCTACTTTGTCGTTGCATGGACCATCGGCATTGCATTCTGGAGCGTGATAGTGCTCATGTGGAAAGCGGCTATCGACAAATAGCTTTCACCCAGGCACGCACTGCCCTGATCGACCAGGCGCTTGGTGGGGGCAGCTAGATCGGCTGGCTGGGCCAAGCTTATCCCCAGAAGCAGCAGAAGGGATCGCGCCAGACCTCCTCCACGAGCCCTGGTAGACCTTCGGCCTCCAGCATTGGGGCGTACCCCTGCCACTTACCGCTGGCCCGGAGCCAGAACAGTTGCCATACCCGGCGCGTCCGAACGTAGCGGAACTTGGCGACGGGGATCTCGATGATCTCGTCGGGATCGTCATAAGCCGGTCGCGCGGAATAGACCTCAATGGCTTGGCCTGATACGCGGCACATGGCCGTACCGCCTGACTTCACGTGAGGGCTATGCCGCGGCTTCAGCAGCCTCTCGATGACGTTCAAGGCGTGCCGGCGTTCAATGTCGTTGAGCATGACGACAGTCTAGCGGCAGTCGTTGATCTGCCCGCATCGCAAGGCAGGCGTCGTACGGGTTGCACTGACAGGAGTAGCATCGGCCCAGCCCACCAAGGTTCCCGCCCACGCCACTTTCGATCCGACGCGCGAAGGTCCGAGCCGCGCAGCTACGTGACGCCCTGGAGGTTGGTGAGACCTGGGACGCGTCTGACTTCGAGCGGGCGTTCAACTTCAAGAAGCGCTGGGACGACCTAGTCGCTAAGGCGCCGCGCGGCACACGGGAGCACTACGAGAAGCTCGGCGCGCTGATCCCCGAGGAGTCGCCGACGTTCAAGCGGCTGGTGTACCCTTAAACTAAACGCCACCGATTAGCCGTTAATCTATGGCAACGGGCTTTAAAGGATCAGCGCGCCTACGAACCTTTTCCTGAAGGCGGCTGAAATGTATCGAGATCTTCACAAGCAATATCCAGTGAGCCGCTTGGGACAATGTGGCCACTCTACGAGGACTGTAGTGCGCGAACAAAGAAAGCGGCAACGACTGAATTTGATCGAAGAGAACGACCGAGTCTTCTTTAATACCAGCACCACGCTCCATCAAAAACATCGAATTGACGGAATGTTGCCTCACCGCACGAATTCTGCTCTCAACTCGATCGTTGGATGCACCGCCTCGATTTAGAATAGCGGCCAAGCGATCCAATGAAACTACCGGAGCTACCGTAACCCTAATTGGCTGGTCCCGTTTGTTTTCTTCCGACACGTCACAGGTATTAGACAGGAGGAGTACCCTGCCCGTCTTCAGGCTTACTCCTTCCGCATTAAATATGGGGAAGGGCGCACCTTCAAATGCGTCCCCCTGAAACATATGCTCACTATCCGGAGTCCAGTAATAATTCTTTAGCCCACTCCCCATCCTTCGGAGCTCAGAATAAAGCTCCTCTAGATCGTCGTGCGCTAGGCCAGGGGGCATGTAAACCCTGGCATGCTCCAGCGATAGCTCGTCGCTCAATCAAATAGCTCTTCAAAGTTAGCTTCGATCAACGCATCCAGGTCAACACCAAAGTCTTCCTGTGCTTGGGCTAACGACATCGCGATATCGCGGAATCTGTCTTCCGACGGCGCACGCAACACCGTATGAAAAGAATCCGTGATCCCATAGTTGGTGTTTGCAGCAGACTGGGGAAGCCCACCTATCGAGTATGACGGCCGAGGCAAAGGCAAGCCATATCCCACCTCATATGCCGGGCGCCCTACACACCCTGCGGCGATACCCACTGAGGCCGCGAGGACAACTACTTGGAGACTAGCGGTTCTGCCAACCGATTCGATTTGGTTATTCATAATGAGGCTCGCACGCTCTCAAAGTTGTCTCTGATATCAGCGAATAGAAAATCCGTTTTTCTTCATCATGAACGCGATCCAGATAATTGCCAACCTCTTCCAGAGTCAGGCCTTCGCGCTCGATAATCGAATCAATATCTAAGACGAGACCAGTCAACGGCGCATCTAAGCCCGACTCTGTAATCATTGCCGGAGTAGCCACCTGAATAACACTAATTATGTCATTGTTTCGCTCATAGGTCCGCAAAGTGATATGCTCGTCGGTTACATCCCCTCCATCTAAACTCACGGCCAACGTGGTTATGTCGGCCAATGTTCGATAACCGCTTGAGAACGGAAACAGATTAATGAATTTCACCGAAACGCGCTCAACGAGGTCCGTCACACCGAAGACTATTTCCCATGCTTCCATGAGCCCCTTCTTCAACTGGGGCCAACCGGGATACTCCGCCACTGACGCATATGAGATATGACGATCGCCGATTTGCAGCACGCCATCTTTACCAGTCATTTTGATCAATGTCTGATATGCCAAGTCGGGACTATTCTCTCGAAGTGATCGCGGAATATGAGATATTTGTGAATTCTCAACTTTTGGATATTTGTCTCGCAGTTTTTGATACAGCAAGCCAGGGAGCAAGGTGGAAACACCAGGGTCTGCTGTTTTGAATCGGATTTCACATAATGCTTCTTTGATAGGCTGCCGCCCTAGCCTGATTGGCTGTGCACTCTTCTGTGGCCGCAAGATCACTATTGATAGTCCTATCAGGTTTAATTCATGGCGGGCGTCCGCGACTACTCAATTCGCCTAACGAATGCTGGTAATAGAAACGGCCACGGTACGCATTCGTGAAGATCGCAGTTGACTGCCCAGGGCGACCAGTCTCACAGGATGGCGAGATTTCAAGTTCCGCTGGACGCCAGTTGACCAAATTGCGGCCATCGCAGCAACTAGCAACTGCTTCAACTTCATACTTTCCTTTGTACTTTGCGCCATTGAGGCAGACCGAATGTGCTACTCAGCCAAGGTCTGCGCGGAGTACCGCGACTTCAGCGCTAGGGCGCGCGTTAGTGGCCGGCGCCAGCCCCCGTAGTGGTAGCACCGATGCACTTGACCACCTCAGCGTTGGGGGCCAAAAATTTACGTAGTTCGACACCTCTCTGCCGCCATGACTGAAGAGTCCCGCGGCCAGGCCGGGGCAGGCCTGGACTACTGGATCCTCAACTACAGCTCTGCACCGTTCCACCGCGAAGGCCTTTCCTTCCGGGACTATGCCCCTGCCCTGTACCTGGGGATCACCGGCCGCGTCGCCTACCCCAGCCGTCCGTTTGAGCAAATCCTGTCCAAGCTTGAGGCCCGCTACCCGCACGTCCGCGGGATGTCGCCCTTGGAATGGCTCGATGCCATTCCTGTCGCTCGCGCTGCCTGGGAGCGCGCCAGAGATGATGGCGGCCGGCTTTGACTCCTCCTCTGTGCACCGGCGACGCTAAGGTTCACCGTACTCGTGCCAAGGGCCTCGGGTATTTGCCCTACCCGATCATGCTGTTCTGCTCTCTCCGAGTCGAACGGCCCTACGCATCGCAGTTCCAGAGCAACCATCTACTAGCGCAGCTTCTGGCGGAGTTGCAGCTACGCCGGCTTCGCTTCGGGCTCCCCCCGCCTCTCACCGTTACCCAGCAAGTAGCCTGCGATAACACCTAACAGCCCCATCGCAGATGACATTTGCGTCTCACTATATCCAGCGACCACGAGCATGATCGCTAAAGGGATGATGAGCCCTAATCCAAATAGCCGCATCACAGACTGTGGCGACCACTGCACCGTAGCCTTGCGGGCGAGATAAATGACTGCCGATATCATGAATATCGCCAAGACAACTAGTGTCAAACTAAGCACAATCTCAATTGAGGTCCAATATCTCAGCTGAGTCGCCGGATCCCTCTTCGCATCATTTTGTTCGGACTGCGAACCCTTGATCTCCATTTTTGAATTTTTCAGACTTTCTCTTGCCGCCCTCGGAAGCAACACCGGCTCGTGCCCTTCCTCACCCAAAGTGTCCGGCGGATCCCCCTGAGAAGAACTTGGCTGTTTGGGCTGCTGTACGTTCGATGCGTCTTGCCCCTGCGTATTTCCGACGGATGTAAGTCTGGTCAACTTTGCTTTTGAAGTGCTCGCCGAGCGAACGCTTGTCGCGGATCTTGATGTAAAGGCAGCCGACCCTCGGTCAATGGGTTTGCTGCCTACCATGTTCTCAGCTTTGGCATCATGCCCTGTATCACTCACTAGCTTAGTTAAGGATGGATCACCCAAGGCTGTTCCCGGGACAATCCCAAGCGCTGCACTAGCACCTGAATTTCCAATGACGATTGGTGCGCTAGCGTAGCTTGGCGCGGCCCCAGTCATAACCATCGTGCCCGCTACCGCATGGGCCGAAATCGCGGTGCCACCAGCATTCAGAGCACTGTCATGCGCACCCATTGCTATCGAGCGGCTCGCATTGGCACCAAGTAGATGCGTTGACTTCGAATTGAGCCGAGCCAATTGACTTTCGAGATCAGAAATTCGTTCTTCCGCGGCTCGCAACTTCTGATCAGTCTCTTCTAACTCTGCAAGAGCTACCGACTCCTGCTCCCGCTGCTGATCAAGCAGGTTCAACAACTCACGCTTGTTGTAATCCGGAGCACTCTGTTGCGCCCTACCAGTCGGCACACAGAGAACTGCACCCAATATGAGCAAAACAAGCGTAGCCACGGTCCCGGTACGCATCCCCATCCCTCGCATTCCATGCTTGCCCACCTACACAAACGGAGGGACTACCTCTATGCGGACAGCTACGCCCCAATCCGAATGAATTGGCGCCAGCTCACGTTTGCCTAGCTCAGAATGCGAACAATAGAAGAAGCGCTATCGCTGCCACCCCGCAAGCCCCCTAAATTATTCAAAGCAGCACATCAGCATCATTGTTGATTCAAATTTCATCTTAGCCGGATCAATCTCAGCCGCGGCACGACTGCACTTCTCTCCAATCTTTTTTCCAACGATGACGGGCACATCGCAGCCAAATCGCATATAAGCCCTCAGCTGTAATTGCCCATCCAACTCACAAGCTGCCCCTATGGCATTTCCGTCAGGACAATCCAACGACTCAGGGAGCGGCTGATCTCTTGCCCTTACCCACAGACGCCCACCACTGACCACGTCCTGGCTAGCCACACCAATCTCAATAAATTTGATTGGTATCCCTGGCCCAACGCGCCCTCCTATTTCATCAGGCGTAGCAAGCCGAGACTCATAAATGACGCCCTTAACACGTCGTATCTCGGGCTTCTTTTGCGGCGCCGAGATTTCTGGGACTGTCACCACCTGTGTTCTGCCAGCTAGAAATAACTTGTACACATAGCCAGCAAACCCAAGCACCGCACCAAGCATGACGAGAGCAACCAACGCAATGATCAACAGCCGTAGCAGTTGATCGCTAGCACGCTGCACTAAAGGCTTAAATAACCCAAGCCGAAATGCGGCGTAAACAGTCCCTGACAAGATCAAGGCGAGAACTACGGCAAGACCAATTGGCTCCTGAACCTCAAATGCTTCCTTAGGGAACATCCAGTTCACACTAGCACTCCTGAGTTTGAGCCTTATCTATAATAGAACGTTGTGCGACGCCAGAGACGGACGCCCGTGCCGCCAAACAAGTCCAAGAATCAGCGCAATCCGGCCAACCAATTATTGCCAGTTATTTAATTAGTGCACCCGCCGGTTAAGAACTGGAAGCCCCTCCTGCGCCTCCACACTGCGCACCCGCTCTTCCAGCGAAAGAACCTTCGCGCCGGCAGCTTCCATTAGCTTGAGGATGCCGTCAGCGTCCGCATCGCGGAACTGGCGCAGCTCGACCAGTTGCTGGCTGACCGTCAGCGCTAGATCCCGCACACGGCCATGGGCCTCCACTAGGCACTCATGACGCCGCGCCAAGTCGTTGTGAGCGGCAGCGTACGCGTTGTGAGCCTCTACCAAGGACGCATCGAAAGTGCCCTGCCCCTGGAACGCCAGCTGCACGCCCTCGTCATACCCGGCGAACCACGGCGGCGGCGTCTCCTGCCATAGCTCAAGCAGAGCCTACGAGGCGGGACACAGATTGACCAGCTCATCGGCCCGGCCGTGCTTGTGGCCGTCCGCCTGGCACTGCAGCGCCTTGTCGTTGTACGCCCACCGCAACGCGCCAGTGAGCGCCTTTCTAACCATCTTGCGAAGCATCGTGTTTCCTTTGTCTGTGGGACGCCTGTGCATCCCGTCGTGATGAAGGTAAGTGGCAGCCTTCGCGGTAGGCTCAATCCGAACCCTTGCCGAGAACGCTCACCATTTCGTCGCGCACCGTAATCGGATCTGCAGCGGAGCCAGAGCCAACAACCGTCATCGGCAGCACCTTCCCCAGCAACATGAGGAATGCGGTTGGTTTCTCCTGCGCTTACCTGACCAAGTACGCCTAGCCGCCGGCTGCATTCAACGCTGCCACGATCATCGCCTTAACATCGGCGGTGATCTTGTTTGGCGTGCCTGGCTTGCGGCCACCGCGGCGCTCGCCTGGTCTCGATCCTCGGGCCATCTTGATTACTCGATTTAATTCAAGTTGGAACGACTGTTAGCCATTGTTCTCAATGCGACTAGACAACGGACCCACGCTTATCGACTCGCCCAGCGGCGATGAATGTCGATGATGTTCGAGTTGGCCATCCGCCCGCCCATGATGCCGGGCATGTTGTTCGACTGCCGCGGCTGACCATTGGCCCTCTACGCGGACCGCCTGGCGGCGCTGCGGGCCCAGCGAAACGACGACGCCGCGCAGCTGCAGCGCGATGCGATGTTCGAGATCGAGCTGTTGGGCAAGACGCGCGAGGAGCAGGAGTTGCTCAACGCCGCCCGCCGTCTGGGCGCCGATGTGGACACGGACAGGGCGCGCGCGGCCATCGATGCCCTGGAGGCATACCAGCGCCAGCGGTCCCAGGTAGACGACCAGATCGAAGCCATGGATGCCTTGCGCGATTCGGCCCGTGGGTTCGTGCACGACCTGAGAGGCGGCAAGGACCCGATCGACGCGATCGAGGACGCCGTTGACCGGATCGCAGACAAGCTCTTCGACCTGTCGGCCGAGAACATCGTCGAGAAGCTGTTCGGTCAGAACGGCAGCACGTCGGGCGGCGCGGCCGGTGGCTGGCTGAGCAACCTCTTCGGCGGCTTCTTCGGCGCCGACAAGGGCGGCGGAAGCTCCGGCGGGTGGTTGGAGTCTCTGCTTGGAAAGACCTCCGGTAGCGGCGGCTGGCTGTCGTCGCTCTTCGGCGGCGGCAAGTCGTCTGGCCCGTCTTCGGCGTTCGGGTCGATGTTCGGCAACAACACGAGTTGGCTGTTCGCCGGCGGCGGCCAGACGATGCCGGATCGCGCCTACCTGGTCGGCGAGAACGGCCCGGAAATGTTCGTGCCGCGCACCGCGGGCGCGGTGCTGCCGGCCGACATGACGCGCACCGCGCTCCGCGGCGGTCGCGGCCAGACCATCAACCTCACGACGAACCAGCACTTCAACGGGCTCCCCGGCCGGCAAACGATGGATCAGGCGGACACGGAGAGGGGCCTGGCTATGCGGCGACAGATGGCGCGGAACCGGTGATCAATCCGAGCCTACGTTGCCTCCCCTGCCACGCGCCAAATACTCAACCAAGAACGGACGCAGTGGCTTGACAGTTACCATTGGGTCCACGGTTGGGTCGACAGGAGAGTTTGGAGCAGATTCGCAAGGGCCTTCGTGGAGCACAAACTCTTCAGTGAAGTTAGGTGTTAGCTCTCGGTGTGCGACAAGTGCCCTATCGACGTCGTCGATTGCCTCGCGGCAAACCGAGCATCTCAATGCAAATGCAGTATCAAAGCGCCCCACTTGCTTGACGAAAACTACGGAAACAGTCTTAACCTTTTCCATGTGGACCTCCCTGTGTAATTCCGGTGTACTCGTGTCGGAAATTCGAGCCTAAAGACGGCAAAAAGGCGCCTATCAAAACTTCCGAAGGAAGCTAGATAAGCGCCTGATTCTTACCACCTTTAATGGTGGCCGGGGAGGGAATCGAACCCCCGACACGGGGATTTTCAATCCCCTGCTCTACCAACTGAGCTACCCGGCCATTTCACGGGCAACCCGTGAGAGAGGCGGCATGATACGGACGGATGCCGCCGATGGCAAGCCTCCCTTGCGCTGAACGATGCCGGCCGGCGATGCGCCCGCCGCGCGCGCCAAGCGCATGATGCGGGCGTACTCCCATCGGCGCCGATGCCGCCATAAGGAAACGCCCATGAAACGCCCGACTGTAGCGATCCCGCGCGGCCGCGCCGCACGGTTGTTGGCCGCCTGCCTGGCGGTCGCCGCGTTGGCCGGCTGCGCCAGCGCCGGCCCCAAGCTCGACGACGCCCAACGCCTGGCGCTGTACCGGCAGCATGCCGGCGCGCCGGTCGACAGCTTCCAGTACTTCGGCCGCATCGACGGCTGGACGCCGCTCGGCGACAGCGCGCTCGGCCTGTGGACCAAGCCCAGCCAGGCCTACCTGCTGGAACTGCGCGGCAGCTGCCCGGGCCTCGACTTCGCCCAGGCGATCACGGTGACCAACCAGATGGGCCGCGTGCACCAGCGCTTCGACAAGGTCGTGGTGCTCGACCGGCAGTCGATCAAGATGCCCTGCTTCATCGACCGCATCCTGCCGCTCGACGTCAAGGCGCTGAAACAGGCGCAGCACGACCTGCGTTCGGCCGGGACCATGCCGGAAGAATCCAAGCCTTGATCTCGGCGATGCGCAGTCCCTGGACCGCGCATCGCGAACCCTGCCCGCGCGCCGGGCCGGCGGCGTTGCCTGCGCGGCGCTTGCGCCGGGCGCGACGCCGGATCGCCGCGGCCTCCCCGGGCCGGCCCGTTGCGCATTCGCCGCGTGACGCTTGTCAGAAAATTCCTACACGGCGCCGCGCCGTCGGCCTACTGCGCCGGACCGACCGGCAGGCGCAATCTGTGCGGGCCCCGGCAGCACGGCCATGCGACGACACGGACGCCGCTCAGCAATGGAACGAGGCCGCCGCCTTGAGCAAGCGCACCTGCGGAGCCTGGGGCTACTGATTACAGAAGTTGGGGAAGCGGTAATGCACTGCGAACAGGATGTTGCACCGGCGGCCCGGACGGCCGGCCGGTTGCCCCCGCAGGGAATGCGCGGGGCGAGTGCATGAAGGCGGCGAATTGGGTCCAGGACACGTTCCGCGCGCTGCCACGCTATCTCTTCGTACTGACCGCCGTCTCGGCGCTGGCGTTGTTGGCCCGAGCGGCGGTTCCTTCTTTTTCGCGAGCGTCCGCCGCGGACTCCGAATCCCTCGTCTCCGAACTGCGCGGACCACCCCGCGAGCTCGTCGCGCCCGCCGCCGCCCCGGCCGCGGCGCTGACGATCGCGGCCGCCTCCGGCTCCAGACTCGTCGCCCAGGCGCGCCTGCCCGAACCAGTGCGCTCCCGGTCGCCGACGCCCGCGCACCGCTACTCCCCCGTCGAATCGCAGCTCAAGCGCACTCGCGGCTCCGACTGAGGCAACGCTCGCCTTGCGCGTGCTTCAGCGCGACGCATTCCCTCATTGCGTCCAGTGCGCGATGCAGTCGCGCCAATGCATTCCAGTGGTTTCGCGTCGCCACCGCATCGCCGCCCTGATCGCCCGTTTCGTCGCCTGCCGCACGCGGCTCGCGGCTCGCGGCTCGCGGCTCGCGGCTCGCGGCTCGCGGCTCGCGGCTCACACACTATGTGCCCGCCTGGCCGCTATGCAAGCCTCACCGATCCGATCCGATCCGATCCGATCCGATCCGATCCGATCCGATCCGATCCGATCCGATCCGATCCGATCCGATCCGATCCGCATCGACCTTATGTCGCCGCGCCGCAAGGCCGATGCCCTCACCTTCGCCACCTCGCGTCCTGCGCGTCCTGCGCGTCCTGGACGCGGCGGATAAAAAAACGGATGCCCGAAACTTCCCGGGCATCCGCTCATGACAATCGTGCAACGACTCGCTGGAGAGAGCGCCCGCAACGCCGGGGACGCGGCGCTGCGGGCGAAGTACGGACGGGGTTCGCCACCCGTCCGAACCCGGTGACGGCGCGGCCGCGTCGGCGTGGCGCCGCGCGAGACCGGGCCGGATCGATCAATAGGCGTTGGCGACCCCCACCGCTTCATAGGCGTCGACATGGCCGCTGCCGACTTCGAAACGCTGCCGGCCCGGCATCGGGTTGGCGGTCTGGCTGAGGATCTGCTTGACCTCCAGCGGCTGCAGCGACGGCTTGGCTTCCAGCAGCAGGGCGACGATGCCGGCGACGTGCGGCGTGGCCATCGAGGTGCCGCTCATGTGGGTGTAGAACAGTGCGCGCGCGCCGAGCGCGGCGTCCTGCTGCGCGGCGAGCAGCGGCAGCGCGCCGGTCAGCGCGCGGGTGGACACGATGTCCACGCCGGTGGCGACCAGGGTCGGCTCGTTGACGTAGGTCCAGGCCTGCCCGTCGGGCATGGTGAAGCCGCCGCTCTCGCCCGGATTGCCGCGCGAGGAGAAGTCGGCGAGCGTGCCGTCCTTGTTGCCGGCGCCGACCGAGATCACCCACGGCGCCTGCGCGTAGGGATTGTGGGTGTTGGCGTTGGGGCCGTCGTTGCCGGCGGCGAACACGCTGACGATGCCGTTCTTGTAGGCCTCGTAGCTGGCTAGGTTGACCGGGTCGGTCGGGTCGAACGCGCCGGAGGTGCCCCAGGAGTTGGAGATCACCCGGATCGGCGAGGCGAAGCTGTTCTTGTGCGAGATCGCGTAGTCGTAACCGCCGACCGCGTCGAGGATCGAGATCACCGCGCCGGAGCCGTAGCCGACCAGCGCCGCGCCGGTGGCCACGCCGCGGTACAGGCCGGCGGACTGCGCGCCGCTGCCGCCGACGGTGCCGGCGCAGTGGGTGCCGTGGCCGGAGCTGATGTCGGTGTTGAGCTGGTTCTCCAGCACCGTCACCGGCAGGAAATCCAGCAGCGAATGCAGGTTGGTCAGCGCCTGCACGTTCTGCACCACGCGCTGGCCGTACTTGAGATCGGCGTGGGTGGCGTCGATGCCCGAGTCGTTGATCATCACCGCAACGCCGCGGCCGGTGAACGGCACGGGGCGGCCGAAGTCGCCGGGGTTGGCCTGGACCCGGTTGACCCCGGACAGTTCGCGCGCTTCCTGGTTGTAGTAGCGCAGCGGCTTGTTGAGGTGGATCGACAGCACGTCGCCGCGTTGCGACAGCGCGCGGATCTGCGCCGGCGTCGCCAGCGCGCCGGCGATCGGCAGCGCGCGCATGCTCACGCCCTTGTCGATGCCGAGCAGCTTCAGCGCCTGCACCTGGGCCGCGCGCAGCGGGCCGGGCTGGTTGTAGGCGACCACCACCTCGAGCGGCGCGGTGTCCGCGGCGCCGGCCAGGGCGCGCTCGAGCGCGGCGTCGAGGCGGGCGGCGGCGAGGCTGACGCCGCTGGCGGCCATGCCCAGGGCCAGTGCGGTCAGTTTTACCAAGGTGCGGCGATTGCGTTGCATGTCGTGCGGACTCCCTGCGTTCCCCGACGACCGGGTGGCCCACCTTGGCCCGGCGCGCGGGCGCGGCGACATCCGGGAGACCGCCCAGTCCGCATGAGGGAAAACCCCTACAGACCGGCGACCGGACGCACAGTAGGCTCGGATCGGCGTCGCCTCGCGCCGGCTACGACGGGCCGGCGGCCGGTTCATGCGGACCCGACGGGTTCCGGGTTACCGTCGCGACGGCCAGGCCGCCGCGGCCCGGCGAGGCCAATCCGCGACGTACAGGGGACGACACCGACATGCGCCATACCGATTCGATCCCGACCGGCTCGCTCCTTGCCGGCTCGCTCGCTGCTTGCTCGATCACTGCCGGCTCGATCACTGCCGGCTCGATCCCCGCCCGCTCAATCCCTACCGCGTCCAACCCGACCGGCCCGGCCGCGGCCGCGACCGAATCGCCGCGCGCCGCGCGCCGCATCCTGCCGCGACTGGCCGCCTGGGTCGCCGCCGCCGGATTGCTGTTCGGCAGCGGCGCCGCCGCGGCCCAGATTCCGTTGCCGGTGACCGTGGCCGCCACCGGCAACCACGCCGAGGCGACCGTGCGCCTGCCGTTCCTGCCCGGCTGGCCCGGCCCGGTGGTGGGCGAACTGCTGCTCGACTTCGAAGACGCCAGCGGGCTCAGCCCGGCCGCGCTCGGCGTCTCGGCCAAGACCGTGAGCCTGTACGACCCGAACCTGATCGCGCGCCTGCCCGACACCGACCTCACCACCCTGCCGGGCAGCCTGCCGATGTTGGTGACGGTGCAGCCGCCGCTGTCGGGCGGCCTCAAGTTCAAGGGCAGCGGCCGGGTCGAGATCCACACCCACTGGCTGCCCTACGCCGCCGGCACCCGCCTGCGCCTGTTCAAGGCGCCGCTGGGCGGCGCGTTCTACGACGTCACCGACGAGATCGCCGCCGGCAGCGTGCGCGCGCGCGGCACCTACGGCGGCTTCTCGCAGTTCCTGATCCTCGCCGACGCGCGCCCGACCCCGCTGGTGATCGCCTCCAAACTGCAGCGCCTGCGCGACCGCGTCGACCTGCTGCCGGCGGCCGAGCAGCCCGGCTTCGACGCCCTGCTCGACGACGTCGAGACCGCGCTGGCGCTGGCGACGCCCGACTACGCCGCCGCGCTCGCCGCCGCCGACGCCGTGCGCACGCGCGCGCAAACCCGCGCCGGCACCTACATCGACAACGAATGGCGGGCCACGCGCACGCACCGCAACGACGCCGGCGAACTCGCCGCCGGCGCGGCGACCCTGCGCTTCAGCGTCGCCTACCTGCGCGACTACGGTCCCTGAGCGCGCCGCGGCGCCCGCCCCGCGCCGGCATCGACGCGGGCGCGGGCGTTCCAAGTAAGATGCGGCCATGCCGGCGCGCCTGATCGTTTACCCGCCCGAAGCCGCAGCCATCAGCCGATGGATCCCCGCCGGTTCGCGCTTGCGCATCGGCCGCGATCCCGCGTGCGAGTTGCGCATCGACCACCCCTCCGTCTCGCGCCAGCACGCCGAGCTGACCCACGGCGCGGACGGCTGGCGGCTGCTCGATAGCGGCAGCAAGAACGGTTCGCACGTCGACGGCATCCAGGTCGCCCAGGCGGTGCTCGAGCGCAGCGAAGCGTGGCTGCGCTTCGGCGATGTGCTGTGCGAG
Organism: Lysobacter enzymogenes; assembly: GCF_023617245.1. Lineage (NCBI taxonomy): Bacteria > Pseudomonadati > Pseudomonadota > Gammaproteobacteria > Lysobacterales > Lysobacteraceae > Lysobacter > Lysobacter enzymogenes. The sequence continues at coordinate 1,938,574 of NZ_CP067396.1, read as the reverse complement.
TTCTCGCTGCACGACGAGGCCGAGGCCCAGGCCTGGCAGGAGCGCGAGCGCGAGCGCCGCGCGCTGTCGCAGGCGTGGACCCGGCGGCTGGAGGTCGGCGCGGCGCCGCCGGCCGAGGCCGCGATGGCGGGCGACTTCGACGCCGCCGCCGCGGCCGCCGACCTGCCCGGCGACATCCTGCGCGGCGTGGTCGAACTGGCCGGCTGCAGCCGCGGCTTCCTGCTGCTGGCCCAGGGCGAGGACTTCCTGGTCCAGGCCAGCTTGTCGCTGGAGCACGAGGACCTCAACGCGCGCGCCTTTTCCGGCAGCGTCGGCGCGGTCCAGCGCAGCCTGCGCGAACGCCAGCCGGTGGTGGTGAACTGGATCGACGACGACCCGTGGCTGGCGCAGCGCTCCTCGGTGGTCACCGGCGGCCTGCAAAGCCTGGTGTGCCTGCCGCTGCTGCACGCCGGCCGGGTCCTGGGCGCGGTCTACGCCGACCGCCGCGGCGCCGGCGAGGCGATCAGCCAGTTCGACATGGAACTGCTCGCCGCCTTCGCCGACAGCGCCGCGCTGTGGCTGCTGGCGCAGCGCGCCTTCGAGGCGCTGCAGCCGCCGGCCGCGCCGCTGCGCTGGACCCGGGTGCTGGGCGCGCAGGCCACATCCTCGTGAGCGACACCACCGCGACCGGCCTGCACGCGGGCCGCGGCCTCGCGCCCGGCAGCCTGCTGGCCGGACGCTTCCGGATCGAGGCCATGCTCGGCCTGGGCGGCATGGGCGAGGTCTATCGCGCGCTCGACACCACGTTGGGCATCCAGGTCGCGCTCAAGCTGCTGCGCCCGGAACTGGCCGCGCGTAGCGACGCGTTCGAACGCTTCCGCCAGGAGTTGCTGACCGCGCGCCAGGTGTCGAGCCCGCGCGTGGTGCGCATCCACGATCTGTTCCGCCACGAAGGCCAGTGGCTGATCGGCATGGACTGGATCGACGGCGAGGCGCTGGACCGGCGCCTGGATCGCGACGGCGCGCTGCCGGTCGACGATGCCGCGCGCATCGCCCGGCAGATCGCCGAGGGCCTGGCCGCGGCGCATGCGCGCGGCGTGATCCATCGCGATCTCAAGCCGGCCAACGTGCTGCTCGACCGCAACGGCGACGCGCTGATCGCCGACTTCGGCGTGGCCCGCTCGCTGGCCGGCAGCGGCCTGACCCAGACCGGCGCGATCGTCGGCACGCCCGATTACCTTTCGCCCGAACAAGCGCGCGGCGAAGGCGCCGACGCGCGCAGCGACCTGTACGCGCTGGGCCTGATCCTGCACGAAATGCTCAGCGCGCAGATGCCGTTCGCCGGCGGCACCGCCAGCGAAGTGCTGGCGCAGCGCATGCTGCGCACGCCGCCGCCGGTGAGCCGGCTGCGCGCGGACGCGCCGGCCTGGCTGGTGCGGCTGACCGACCGCCTGCTGCGCCCGCAGCCGGCGCATCGTTTGCCCGACGCCGCAGCGGTGATCGCGGCGATCGACCGCCGCCACGTGCCGCGCGACTGGCGCCCGCGGCGACGCGCCTGGATCGGCCTGGGCGTCGCCGCGACGCTCGCCGCGGCCGCCGCCGGCGCGTGGTGGCTGCGGCCCGCGCCGGTCGCGGTTTCGGCCCAGGCGACGACGCCGGCCGCCGCACCGCTGCAGCGGCTGCTGGTCGCGCCGCTGCAAGCCGCCGGCGACGACACCGAACGCCGCTACCAACGCGCGCTCGCCGCCGCCCTGCGCCAGGCGCTGGCGGCGCGCGGCGTGACGGTGGTCGACGACGAGCGCAGCCAGCAGGCGCTGCGCCAGCTCGATCCCAGCGGCGCCGCGCCGCCGGCCGCGCAGCAAGCGGCGCGGCTGGCCCGCGCCGAGCGCACGCTCGGTTTCGCGCTGGCGCGCGAAGGCGCGCAGTGGCGCCTGCGCGCACGGCTGCAGGCCGGCGCCGGTCCCGCGCAAGAGTTCGCCGCGCAAGGCGCGACGCCGACGCAGGCGCTGGACGCGCTGCTGGACGCCGCGCCGCTGCGCGACGCGCTCGCTGTCGCGCCCGCTTCCGCCGCGACGTCGCCCGCGCCCTCGCACCGAACGTCGGCCGCCAGCGCACCCGAACCGCCCGCCGCGCTGGAAAGCTACGGCGCCGGCCTCATCGCCCGCGACGACGGCGACCTCGCCGCCGCTGTCGCCGCGCTGGAACGCGCCACCGCGACCGCGCCCGGCTTCGCCGCCGGCTGGCTGGCGCTGGGCGAAGCGCGCAACGCCGCCGGCGACGCCGACGGCGCCTATGCCGCGTTCGAAAGCGGCGAACGCGCGGCGAGCGCGACAGCGGCCGAAAACGCCGTGACGGACGGCACCGCCAAGGACGCCGCCGCGAACGACGCCACAGCGGACGGCGCCGCATTTCGCCGCCGCTTCGCCGCCGAACGCGCGATCCTCGACGGCGACGCCGCGGCCGCCGCGGCCTACTGGCGCGAGCGCGCCCAAACCGCCGGCGACGACACCTACGCGCAACTGGCGCTGGCGCGCGCGCTCGGCGCCGGCGGCGACGCGCCCGCGGCGATCGCGCAACTGCGCGCGCTGGCCGCGCGCGACCCCGACGACCCGCGCGCCTGGTTCGAATTGGGCAAGTTCTCGATCCTGCACGGCCAGGCGCAGCCGGCCGTCGACGATTACCTGGTGCGCGCGCTGGTCCAGTACAAGCGCGGCGGCAACCGCTACGGCGAGGCCGAGACCCAGAACGCGCTCGGCATCGGCTACGCCCGCCTGGGCCAGAACGACCACGCCCTGGCCCAGTACCGCAGCGCAGTCGAACTGCGCCGCGCGGTCGGCAACCGGCGCGGGCTGGCGACCAGCCTGCGCAACCTCGGCAACGTGCTGGCGCTGACCGGCCGCTTCGACGAAGCCGCGCGCAGCCTCGGCGACGCGCGCGGACTCTACGCCGCGCTCGACGACCGCCACGGCCTGGCCGCGGTCGAGAACGAACTCGGCCTGCTCGCCGAGGAACGCGGCGACTACCCCGCCGCGCTGGCCGCGTTCCGGCGCGCGCTGGCGGCCTGGCAGCAGGCCGGCGACGCCGCCGGCACCGCCCAGGCGCTCAACGACATCGGCTTCGCCCATTACCAGCTCGGCGCCTACGACGACGCCCAGGCTTACCTGGTGCAGTCGCGCGAGGCCTACGCCAAGCTCGGCGACGAGACCGGCCGGGTGCGCACCGCGCAGAACCTCGGCCTGCTCGCCGCCGCGCGCGGGCAGTGGCCGCAGGCGCGCGAACTGCTGCAGTCCTCGCTCGACGCGGCGCTGGCCGCGCAGATGATGGAAGAAGCCGCGGTGGCGCGGCGCAACCTCGGCGAACTGGAACTGATGCAGGGCCGGATCGGCCCGGCGCTGGCGCAACTCGATGCCGCGCAGGCCCTGTTCGCCCAGCGCGAAGACGCGCGCGGACAGGCCGATGTCGGGCTGCTGCGCGCGCAGGCGCTGGCCGCCGCGCACGCCGGCGCGCAGGCGCGCGCGACCCTCGATGCGCTGGCGCCGCAACTGGCCCAGGCGTCGTCCGAACAACGCGGCATCGCCGGCCTGCTGCGCGCGCAGCTCGACCGCGCCGGCGGCGACCGCAACGGCGAGCGCGCCGCGCTGGCCCAGGCCCGCCACGAGGCCGGGCGCTCCGGCGTGCGCCTGCTGCGGTTGCAGGTCGCGCTGCAGGCCGCCGAGGCCGACGGCCGCTTCGAACCGGCGCTGCAACGCGACATCGACGCGCTCGGCCACGCCGGCCTGCGCCTGCAGGCCGCCGGCGCGCGCATGCGCCTGGCGCTGGCCGCCGGCGACGCCGACGCGGCGCTGCGCGCGTATCGCGACGCGCAGCCGCTGCTGCGCCGCGGCGATCGTCTCGACGCGGCGGCGCTGCACGCGCTGGCCGCGCAGGCGCAGCGCGCGCGCAGCCTCGATCCGGCCGCCAGCGACGCGCGCGCGCTGGCCGAGCGGCAGCGCTTGCGCGAGCAACTGCCGCCGTCCCTGCGCGCCGGCTACGACCCCGCCCGCGCCCAGGCCGGCAACGCCACCGAAGCCGGCGCGCGCCGCGAGCCCGCGCGATGAGCGATCCCTCCGAGCTGCGCACGCTCTACCAGGAACTGCTGCAACAGCTGCAGCGCAACGAACGCGAGTTCCGCCGCCTCGGCCGCGCGGTGTGGCGGGTGCAGGAAGACGAACGCCGCCGCATCGCCCGCGACCTGCACGACGGCGTCGGCCAGAACCTCACCGCGCTCAAGCTGCGCCTGCACGACATCCAGTCCGCGCTGGAACCGCAACAGACCGTGCTGCGCGAAGGGCTGGCCCAGGCCCTGGCGCTGTGCGCCGACACTCTGGAAGACACCCGCGAACTCTCGCGCCTGCTGCGCCCGCCCATCCTCGACGACCTCGGCCTGGAAGCGGCGCTGCGCTGGCTCGCGCGCAGCCACGACGGCCGCGACGGCGCGCGGGTCGAACTGGAACTGGGCGCGCTGCCCGAACTCGACGGCGAACTGCAGACCGTGCTGTTCCGCACCGCCCAGGAAGCGCTGGCCAACGCCGCGCGCCACGCCCAGGCGCGGCGGGTGCGGATCGGCCTGCACTGCCGCGGCGACGAGCTGCACCTGGACGTGCGCGACGACGGCCGCGGCTGCGATCCGGTCGCGGCCCTGGCCAGCGGCGGCAACGGCCTGGGCGGCATGCGCGAGCGCCTGCGCCTGTACGGCGGCCGCCTGGAAATCGCCAGCGCGCCCGGCGCGGGCCTGCGCCTGAGCGCGCGCCTGCCGCTCGACTACGCCTGATACCGCTGCGCGCACCGTCGTCGCCCGCTCGCTGCGGCGGGCCGTCCGCACCGCCCCGTAACGCAGTACGCCTGCAGCCGACTACACCCACAGGCACGCTCTGCGCGTCCGCGCCGACACCCGGCTTGACGCCCCGCGCCGCCCTGCGCACGCTGCGGCCATGTCCGAGCCCAGCGTGCGCGTGCTCATCGCCGACGACCACACCATGGTTCGCGAGAGCCTGGCCGGCCTGTTGCGCGGCGCCGGCATCGACGTGGTGGCGCAGGCCGCCGACGGCGTGCAGACGCTGCAGCGCGCGCAGGAACTGCAACCGGACGTGGTCGTCACCGACCTGTCGATGCCGGGCCTCAACGGCCTGGAAGTGGTCCGCCGCCTGCGCGAGCTGGCGCGCGCGCCGCGCGTGCTGGTGCTGACCATGCACCAGGAGGACGAATACATCCTGCAGGCGGTGCGCGCCGGCGCCTCCGGCTACGTGGTCAAGGACAGCCCGGCGGCGGAACTGCTGGCGGCGGTGCGCGAAGTCCACGCCGGCCGCGGTTACTTCGGCCCGCAGGCCGCGCGCGCCCTGGCCGAGCAACTGCGCCACCCCGGCCGCGACCTCGGCGATCCCTACGGCCGCCTGACCGCGCGCGAACGCGAAGTCTTCCACCTGATCGCCGACGCCCTGACCACCAAGGAGATCGCCCGGCGCCTGGCGATCAGCGTCAAGACCGCCGAGAACCACCGCGCCCGCGTGCTCGACAAGCTCGGCGTGCGCAACAGCGCGGAGTTGGTGCGCTACGCCTCGCGCAAGGGGTTGGTGGATTGAGACGACGGGTGTCCGGCCTGCGGCGCGGTTGAATTGTCGCGGTCGCGGCTCGCGCCGCTCCTACAGGGGCTGCGGCCGGTTCGTTTGCGACTGTAGGAGCGGCGCGAGCCGCGACCGCGCCAATCCACCTACGACGCTCGCCTCGCGCGCCGATACCACGTCCCGCCGCGCCGACCGCCCTCCCCGCCGCCACCGGGCCGCCCGCCCCGGGGTCGCGACCGCCCCACCATTCGCCGTAGTATCCTCGGCATCCCAACGAGCGTTTTAACGGAGCGGCGGCATGAAGGCAGCGGTCTGGGTGCGGGTAATCGGTCTGGCGCTGCTGCTGGCGCTGCTGGCGGGCTGCAAGACCGGGCCGGTGCGGCGCGTGTCCGAGCCGGCCGCGCGCATCCAGCAGCTCACGGTCAAGGCCGACGGCAGCTGGTCGGTGGACCTGCGGATCGAGAACTTCAGCAGCATCCCGATGCAGTTCGACCGCCTCGACCTGCAGCTCAAGCTCGGCGAGGAAAACGCCGGCCAGCTGCAGGCCCAGCCGGCGCTGTCGATCGGCCCGGAATCGGCCGACGTGGTCACCCTCGCGCTGAAGCCCGCCGGCGGCGCCCGCATCGCCATCGCCGACGCGCTGGCCGGCGGCCGCAGCGTCAACTACAGCCTCGCGGGCGACATCGCCGCCACCCCCAGCGAAGCCAAGCAACGCACCTTCCAGATCGAGCGCAGCAGCGCGCTGAGCCCGGCGCCGGGCTTGCCCGGCGTGATGCGGTAACGCCGGAGCGGGGACTCGGCGCCACGGCATCGGTCGATGCCGTCCGCGCCGCGCTCCCCGCCCGCCTGCGCGCCGTCGCCCCCACTCCCTTTCCCCTCTGCGAACCGAGCCCATGAGCACCTACAAAGCCCCCCTGACCGACATGCGTTTCGTCCTGTTCGACGTGCTCGGCGCCGAAGCGCAGTTCCAGCGCCTGGGTTACGCCGACGCCACCCGCGACGTGCTCGACGCGGTGCTGGAAGAAGGCGCGCGCTTCAACGAAACCGTGCTCGCCCCGCTCAACGCCGTGGGCGATCAGATCGGCTGCAAGCACGACAAGGCCACCGGCGCGGTGACCACGCCGCCGGGCTTCAAGCAGGCCTACGACCAGTTCGTCGACGGCGGTTGGTCCGGCCTCACCGCCGAAACCCGGTTCGGCGGCCAGGGCATGCCGCACGCGGCCGGCGTGCCGCTGAAGGAAATGATCGACGCGGCCAACCTGGCCTGGGGCAACTTCCCGCTGCTCTCGCACGGCGCCACCGAAGCGCTGCTGCACCACGGCGAGGAATGGCAGCAGGAAGTGTTCCTCAAGCCGCTGGTGGAAGGCCGCTGGACCGGCACCATGTGCCTCACCGAACCGCATTGCGGCACCGACCTGGGCCTGCTCAAGACCAAGGCCGAACCGCAGGCCGACGGCTCGTACTCGATCAGCGGCACCAAGATCTTCATCACCGCCGGCGAGCACGACCTCACCGACAACATCATCCACCTGGTGCTCGCGCGCCTGCCGGACGCGCCGGCCGGCAGCAAGGGCATTTCGCTGTTCATCGTGCCGAAGGTGAAAGTCGCGCGCGACGGCAGCGTCGGCGAAGCCAACGCGGTGCGCTGCGGCAGCCTCGAACACAAGATGGGCATCCACGGCTCGGCCACGTGCGTGATGAACTTCGACGGCGCCCAGGGCTACCTGATCGGCCAGCCGAACAAGGGCCTGATGGCGATGTTTACGATGATGAACACCGCTCGCCTCGCCGTGGGTCTGCAAGGCCTCGGCCTGTCCGACCGCGCCTTGCAGAACGCGCTGCGCTATTCGCGCGACCGTTTGCAGATGCGCTCGCTGTCGGGCCCGAAGTTCCCCGAGCTGCCGGCCGACCCGATCATCGTCCACCCCGACGTGCGGCGCATGCTGCTGACCTGCAAGGCGCTGGTCGAGGGCGGCCGCGCGATGGGCTACGACGCCGCGCTGCTGGTCGACATCGCCCACGCCTCGCCGGACGAGGCCGAACGCGCGCAAGCCGACGCGCTGATCGGCTTCATGACCCCGATCGTCAAGGCCTGCCTCACCGAGTGGGGCGTGGAGTGCACCTATCACGCGCTGCAGTGCTTCGGCGGCCACGGCTACATCGCCGAACACGGCATGGAGCAGCTCGCCCGCGACGCGCGCATCACCACCTTGTACGAAGGCACCACCGGCATCCAGGCGCTCGACCTGCTCGGCCGCAAGGTCATGCAGCTGCAGGGCGCGGGCCTGCAGGCGATGCTGGCCAAGATCGAGGCCTTCTGCGCGCAGAACGAGAACAACGCGGCGGTCGCCGAATTCGTCGCGCCGTTGCGCAAGGCCGCCGGCGAATGGCTGCAGCTGACCATGAGCGTGGGCAAGCGCGCCGCCGCGGACGCCGACGAGGTCGGCGCGGCTTCGTACGATTACCTGTTCTATTCCGGCTACGTCTGCCTGGCCTATTGGTGGGCGCGCAGCGTCGCCGCGGCCGAGGCTTCGGGCCAGAGCCAGGCGTTCAAGGACGGCAAGCGCGAGACCGCGCGTTTCTACTTCGCCCGCCTGCTGCCGCGCACCCAGGCGCACAAGGCCGCGATCGACAGCGGCACCGCGCCGCTGATGGCGCTGGCGGCGGAAGGCTTCGACGCGTGATCGCGCGCGGCGGGCGCGCGAGGCCGGCGGTCCTGCGGCTTCGCGGCCTCGCCGCGGCGGCGATCGCGGCGCTGATCCTCGCCGCCTGTTCGCAAGCGCCGCCGCCGACCGAGTTCCCCGGCGGCATCGCGATTCCCGCCGCCGCCACCGACGTGCGCGAACACATCGACGACCAACTGCGCACGATGACCGCGTACTACCGCTTCGACCTGCCGCCGGCGCAACTGCCGGCGCTGGTGGTGGCGCTGCACTGCCGGCTCGGCGACGTCGGCCACGGCGCGCGCGCGGCCGAGCGAGGCGATCCGGCCTGGTACGCGCCGCGCCCGGACCGCGCCCATCGCCGCTGCGAAAGCCGGATCGCGCACTGGATGTACGAACTCGACGTCGATGTCTCGCGGCCCGACCGCTACACCGTCTATCTCAGCGCGTCGAGCTGATCGGGCCGTTCGCGGCCGGGCCCGCATCCGGGCTCGCATCCGGGCTCGGCGCGAGCCGCCGCCAGGCTCGCCGGACCGTTCGAACACCGACCGCCGGCGCACCGCGTCTACACAAAATGTAACCGACAGGGTATAAGCTCACTCTCCGATGGAGACCGATAGAGCGAAGATCCGCCTGGTCCGCACCGGAACCCACGCTGAAATGCTTCAGCGTGAGCCGGAAGTCTCCGGTGTCGGCGAGCCCTACTCGCCCTGGACCGGTCCGCGCGCAGTGCCGCGCAATCCCCTGGAACGCCTGAACTCGGTGCGGCTGCTGTCGCTCGATGCGCACGGGCGCGTGCTCGACTGGATGAACTGGCAGGACGCCGCCTGCCTGTACGCGCGCGGCGCGGTCGCCTGGACCCTCGGCGATCCCTGCCTGCAGGTGCACGGCGGCATCAACCGCTTCACCGGCGAGCGCAGCGTGCTCGAACTGCACCCGATCGTCGCCGCGCGCGGCCATGCGCGTCCCGGCGCGCTCGACCCGACCCCGGCGCTGACCAACGCCGCGCTGTTCGCGCGCGATGGCCACCTGTGCATGTACTGCGGCCACGATTTCCACCGCCCGCACCTGACCCGCGACCACGTCGTGCCGGTGTCCAAGGGCGGCCGGGACATCTGGGAGAACGTGGTCGCGGCCTGCTTCGGCTGCAATTCGCGCAAGGGCAACCGCACCCCGCAGCAGGCCGGCATGCCGCTGCTGGCGGTGCCGTACCGGCCGAGCTGGGTCGAGCACCTGATCCTGTCGAACAGGAACATCCTGGCCGACCAGATGGCGTTCTTGAAGAACCAGTTGCCGAAGAACTCGCGCCGGCTCGGATAGAAGCCGTGAACGCGGTCGCACTATCGCGGCCGACACGCCCGCCGATGTGCCGGTGTGCGCGCATAAGCGACGCAAAGCGCTCGTTGACGACATTACGGTCGTCCCGGACACTCGTCGCCATCGACTTACGGACACATTCGCGATGCCTTTGACCCTCGGTCTGACCGGCATGGACCCGGCGACGGAGTCTGCGCTGCAGACGGCTTTCAAGTTGGCCAACACCCGTCTCGGCAGCCGCTGGAGCCTGGTGCCGGAACAACAGGCCGACTTCGTCGTGGTCGACATGGACAGCATGTACGGACCGATGAGCTGGCTGCGCCTGCATGCCGCGGGCAAGTCGGTGATCGCGCTGACCGCGGCCCAGCGCACCCAGGCCGACTTCCTGCTCGGCCATCCCTTCAGCGCCGACAGCATCGCCGAGCTGCTCGGCGAGATCGCCGGGCAGAACGGCGAACCGGCGGCCGCCGCAGCGGCGCCCAAGCCGGTCGAGATTCCGCAGCAACCGCGCACCGACCCGACCGCGGCGCTGCCCGACGTGGTGGTGGAACTGCTGCAGACCGACCTGGCCCAGGCCAAGGCGGCGACGCCAGTCGTCGCGGCCGCACCGGCACCGGCCGCGCCGGCGGGCATCGCCGCAGCGCCTGCCGAACCGGTCGCTGCCGTCGCGCCGACCGCAGCGGTTGCGCCGCCCGCGCCAGCCGCACCGATCGCGGCGCCCGCCGCGGTCGTCGCGCCCACGACGCCCGTCACGCCCGCGCCCGCTCCGGCCGCGCCCACGCCAGGCTTGGTCGCTCCCGCCGCGCCGGCACCCGCATCGGTTCCCGCAACCGCCGCCAGCGTCACCGCGCGCGGCGACGGCCTGCTCGATTGGCTGGTCCCCGGCCGCCTGCGCGGCCTGCTGCGCGTGGGCAGCGGCGAGGAGCGCCTGCTGATCGACGCCGACCAGCGCCGCTACCACGGCCCGGCCGCGCTCAAGCCGCTGTCGGCGCTGTTCGAGCGCGGGTTCGCCGCTTCCGAATTCGAACTGCTGCCGGCCGCGCAGTGGGACGCCGCCGCCGCGCAACTGGGCGCGCCGATGCCGCTGGCGCGGCTGGTGTGGTTCGGCAATCTGCTCGCCGGCCGCGGCCGCCTCGCCCCGGGCTACGACCCGGCGCGCCGCTACCGCATGACCAAGTGGCCGCAGACCGAACGCGAATACCCCAAGCACTTCCGCATCGCCACGGTGATGATGAAAGGCCTTTCGCACCTGACAGAGATCGCCGAAGCCAGCGGCGTCAGCGAGGCCGAGGTCGCCGATTTCATCAATGCCAACCTCGCCACCGGCTTCGCCGAGGCCGAGGGCGATCCGCCGCCGGCCGAGCAAGCCAAGTCCGGCGGCCTGTTCGGGCGCCTGCGCGGCCGCTGAGCGGCTGCGTCCGGGCGTCGCGGGGCTGGCCGCTGGCGCCCCTGCGAAACGCCGGCCAACGCGCGCCAACGGCGCGCTACGGCGCTCAACGCACGTGTGACCGGACCGGCGCCCGGGCCTGACGGAATCTGTCCGCAGGCACCAGCCTGAACCTGGAATCGTCACACTTCTTGCCCGCCTCACGCGGCGGCGGGACAATGCCCGACCAGCTGAACGCCCGTGGTCGTAATGATCGATTCGCAGCGCTACCCGCGTCTTTCCCGCATTCAGGTCCCCGCCGACCTGCGCCGCTTTCCTGAAGAGGAACTGCCGGCGATCGCCGAGGAACTGCGCGCCTATTTGATCGAGCAGGTCGCCCTCGTCGGCGGCCACTTCGGCGCCGGGCTCGGCGTGATCGAGCTTACCGTCGCCCTGCACTGGTTGTATGACACCCCGCTCGACCGCCTGGTCTGGGACGTCGGCCACCAGAGCTACCCGCACAAGATCCTCACCGGCCGCCGCGACAGCATCCACACGGTCAAGCAGAAGGACGGCGTCGCGCCGTTCCCCAAGCGCGACGAATCCGAGTACGACACCCTCGGCGTCGGCCACAGCTCGACCTCGATCTCTGCCGCGCTGGGCATGGCGGTGGCGCTGCAGCGCCGCGGCGACGAACGCAAGGTGGTGGCGGTGATCGGCGACGGCGCGATGACCGCCGGCATGGCGTTCGAAGCGCTGGCCCACGCCGGCGGCATGAGCGATCCCGAGCCGAACCTGCTGGTGATCCTCAACGACAACCAGATGTCGATCTCCGAGAACGTCGGCGGCGTCACCAAGATGCTCGGCCAGCTCACCAGCAGCCGCACCCTCAACGCGATCCGCGAGGGCGGCAAGAAACTGCTCGGCGACAAGCGCAAGAAGCCCGCGGCCAAGTTCGTGCGCCGCTGGGAAGAGCACTGGAAGGGCATGTTCGTGCCCTCGACCTTCTTCGAGGAAGTCGGCTTCCACTACACCGGCCCGATCGACGGCCACGACCTGCCGGCGCTGCTGAGCGCGATGAAGACGCTCAAGGGCCTCAAGGGTCCGCAGCTGCTGCACATCATCACCACCAAGGGCAAGGGCTACGAGCTCGCCGAGGGCGACCAGATCGGCTACCACGCGGTCGGCCCGTTCGATCCCGAGAAGGGCCTGGTCAGCAAGCCCGGCGCGAAGAAGCCGACCTACACCGACGTCTTCAGCGACTGGCTGTGCGACATGGCCGCGGCCGACGAACGCCTGATGGGCATCACCCCGGCGATGCGCGAAGGCTCGGGCCTGGTGCGCTACAGCAAGGAATACCCGCAGCGCTACTTCGACGTCGCCATCGCCGAGCAGCACGCGGTGACCCTGGCCGCGGGCATGGCGATCGAAGGCGCCAAACCCGTGGTGGCGATCTACTCGACCTTCCTGCAGCGCGGCTACGACCAGCTCGTGCACGACGTGGCGATCCAGGACCTCGACGTGCTGTTCGCGATCGACCGCGGCGGCGTGGTCGGCCCCGACGGCGCCACCCACGCCGGCAACCTCGACCTGTCCTACCTGCGTTGCGTGCCGAACATGGTGGTGATGGCGCCGGCCGACGAGGACGAGTGCCGCAAGATGCTGTCCACCGGCTTCCAGTACCGCGGCCCGGCCGCGGTGCGCTATCCGCGCGGCACCGGCCCCGGCGCGGCGATCCAGCCGGGCCTGGACACCCTGCCGATCGGCAAGGCCGAACTGCGCCGCAGCGGCAAGCGCATCGCCCTGCTCGCGTTCGGCGCGATCGTGCCGGCGGCCGAACAGGTCGCCGCCGAACTGGGCCTGACCCTGGTCAACATGCGCTTCGTCAAGCCGCTGGACCGCGCGCTGATCCTGGAGCTGGCGCAGAGCCACGAAGGTTTCGCGACGATGGAAGACAACGTCGTCGCCGGCGGCGCCGGCAGCGGCGTGGCCGAGTTGCTGGCGGCCGAGGGCATCGTGCTGCCGATGCTGCACCTGGGCCTGCCGGACGAGTTCCAGCACCACGCCAGCCGCGAGCAGCTGCTGGCCGAGGCCGGGCTGGACGCGGCCTCGATCCGCGCCAGCCTGATCAAGCGCTGGCCGCAGCTGGCGGCGCAGCCGGCGCCGCAGTCGGCGGCGGGCTGAGCGCAGTGCGCAACGCAAAACGCCCGGCTCCGCGCCGGGCGTTTCGGTTTCGGCGGAACGCTTTTGTGGGAGGGGCTTCAGCCCCGACGCTTTCCGACCGGGTGGCCGAACGGCCGCGCTATCGGAGCGAAAAGCATCGGGACTGAAGTCCCTCCCACAGGAGCCGTCGCCGCGCTCAGCCGATCCAGAACGGCATCGCCACGAACGCGCTCAGCACCGCCGCGGCGGCGATCTTGGTACTCGCCTTCGGCGCCATCGTCATCGCCAAGGTCCACGCCAGCGCCGACACGATCAGCGCCGCGGTCCAGAAGATCGGCCCCTGCGCCCAGCCCCAGCCGTAGACGAACAGGGCGAAATCCAGCGCCAGCAGCGCCCAGCCGGCGCCGCGCAGGAGCCGCGCGCGCGCCGGGCGGAACGCGCCGGCGAACACCTGCTGATGATGCTTTTCCAACCCCAGGCTCAGCAGGCACCACGCCGCCACGCCCAGACACAGTCCCAACCAAAGCATCGATGCACGCTCCTCAGCGATCGGCCAATGCAGGATTGCCGCCGGCGGGCTCGCCGCCCGCGCGTTCGCGCCGCGGCTTGCGTTCGGGCGCCGGCTGCCGCGCCTTGACGAAGCTGCGCCGCGCCAGCAGCGCGAAGCCCAGCGCCAATGCCAGCGCGGTCAAGTCCACCGCCGCCAGCGTCCAGTCGCCGCGCGCGATGGTCGCCAGCAGGTGGCTGTTCGGCGCGGTCGCGAGATTGACCAGCGGCACCAGCGCGAACGCGGCGGCGTTGAGGGCGAAGAACTGGCCCCAGCCGCGCTTGTGCACCGCCGGGATCGCCGCGTACAGGGTCGCCGCGATCCACACCGCGCAGAACACGGTGATTTCCGCGTTCGCCCGTGCGGCCGCGTCGGCCGGGATCAGGCGGTTGCCGATCACCATCGCCGCGCTCGCCAGCGGCAGGCCGCCGACCACGCCGAGGTTCAACGCCTGCACCAGGCCGTAGCCCGACAGGCTGCCGGCCTCGGCGATCTTCTTGGCGCGCTTGTTGACCCACACCTGCATGCCGCTGGCGATCATCACGCAGCCGGCGATGCCCATGACGAAGTACAGCCAGCGCAGCGCGCTGCCGCCCCACTGCGCCATGTGCATGCCGCCGATGAAGGTATAGGTCTTGTAGCCGGCCGCCATCGGCCCGCTGACGTGCAGGAAGCGGCCGTCGTTGGCGTCGTAGAACACCTGCTTGAAATTCCAGGCGACGTCGCGGCTGTGGTCGCCGCCGAAGGAGATCGTGGCGCTGGTGTCGTCGGGATGGTGCACGCTGACCCAGGTCACCGGCTGGCCAAGGCGCGCGCGCGCGTCGGCGATCAGCGCGTCGATCGAGTGGATCGTCTTCAGCGGCTTGCCGGTCTCGGGCCGCTCGTAGCTGTCGGAGGCCTCGACGAAGAACTTCTCGACGTCGCCGTTGAACGCCGAGTACAGCCCGGCCGGCATGTAGTTGGCGACGAAGATCGCCACGCCGGTGTAGGCGATCATCAGGTGGAACGGCAGGCCGAGCACGCCGGTCAGGTTGTGCCCGTCCAGCCACGCGCGCTGGCCGCCGTTCTTCGGGCGGAAGGTGAAGAAGTCCTTGAAGATGCGCTTGTGGATCACGATGCCGGTGAGGATCGCGATCAGCATGAACATCCCGGCCAGGCCGACGATGTACATGCCCCAGGTCTGCGAATGCAGGTTGAAGTGCAGGGTGAAGAAGAATTCGCCGCCTGCGGTCTCGGGCACCGGCTTGCCGGTCGCCGGGTCGAGGTTGAATTCGTCCGGATCGCCGACGTCGTAGTAGACGCCGCCCTGCAGCGACTTGCTGCGCTCGCCCGGCAGGGTGATGTAGTAGGCGTGCGGATGTTCCTTGGACACTTTCTGCAGTTGCGTCAGCGCCGCGTCCAGGTCGACGCTGTCGGCGCCGCGTTCGTGGCCGTGCAGCGCCGGCTGCATCCAGTGGGTGAGTTCCTTGTCGAAGCAGGCGATGGTGCCGCCGACGAAGATCACGAACAGCAGCCAGCCGATCATCAGCCCGGCCCAGGTGTGCAGCCACGCCATCGCTTGCGAGAAAGTGTTTTTCATCGTGTCGGCGCCTCAGGCCGCCGGCGTCGCGGCGGAAAACAACGCGGCCGCGCCGCACAGCCGCGCGACGCCCAGCAGCAGCGTCGCGCCCAGCGCCGGCGCCCAGCACGCGCGCCAGGCGCTGCGCGTAGCGAAGGCGTACATCGCCACCGCGCACCAGACGAAAAAGCTCAGCAGGCTCGCCGCGATCACGTTGTCGACCCGCGAGAACGGCAGCGTCAGGCTCAGCACCGCGGTCAGCGCGTAGGCGAACAGGTAGCCGAGCACGATCGCCGCGAACGCGCGCGCCGCGACTTCGCCGCGGTAGCGCCACGACAACGGCGCGCGCGGCTTGCGCGCCGGCGCGGCGGGGCGCGGGTCGTGGCCGGCGCGCGTGGCGGCGAGGGCCGGAGTGGCGGAGCTTTGCGTCATTGCGGCGTCGGGTCGTGGGGCGGCCGGTGGCGTAGCGCCGGGCCGGGTCGTGCGGGGAGCCGGAAACGGCGCCGGAGCGCCCACCTTGGGGCGCGCCGGCCTGCGCAGTCTAGTTGGCAATGGTTCTCATTTGCAAACCATGGCGACGCGGGCCGAATCGCCGCGCCGGCACCGCGAAAGCGCCAGGGCGTGTTACAGATGGCGCATACCGCCGGCGCGGCGAACCGGCTACGATCCGCTCGCCCGACACCGTCGCCCTCCCTCACCTTCCAGAGAACGCCAAGGATGCGCCGCGCCCTCACCGCCCTCGCCCTGCTGGCGCTGCTGCCGGCCGCAGCGGCGCAGACGCCGACGCCGCCCCCGGCCGGCGACATCCGCGACCTCGACACCCTGGTCGTCACCGGCGAACAACCCGGCCCCGGCCTGTGGAAGGTGACCCGCGGCGGCCACGTGCTGTGGATCCTCGGCACGGTCAGCCCGCTGCCCAAGGACATGACCTGGCTGTCGCGCCAGGTCGAGGCGACCATCGCCGATTCGCAGGAAGTCATCGCCCCGCCCTCGGTCAGCCTCGGCACCGAGCTGGGCATGTTCCGCACCATGATGCTGATTCCCACCGCGCTGAAGGCGCGCAAGAACCCGGACGGAAAGACCCTGCAGGACGTGGTGCCGGCCGACCTGTACGCGCGCTGGAGCGCGCTCAAGGCGCGCTACATCGGCCGCGACGGCGGGGTCGAGAAATGGCGGCCGATCTTCGCCGCGCAGGAGCTCTACGAGGCGGCGATCAAGCAATCCGGGCTGTCGCTCAAGGGCGTGGTCCAGCCGGTGGTGGAAAAGGCGGCCAAGCAGCACGGCGTGCCGGTAACCGAGGCGCGGGTGACGCTGAAGATCGACGACCCCAAGGCCACGCTCAAGGAATTCGCCGACAGCGCGATGGACGACCGCGAGTGCTTCGCCAAGACGCTCTCGCGCATCGAGACCGACCTGGAAGCGATGCGCGCGCGCGGCAACGCCTGGGCGGTCGGCGACATCGCCACCCTGCGCACGCTGCCGCAGGGCGACCAGTACCGCACCTGCCTGGAAGCGCTGGCCGCGACCGGCGTGGCCCGGCGCCTGAACCTCGGCGACCTGCGCCAGCGCGTGACCGCGAACTGGCTCGAACGCGCACAGGAGGCGATCGCCAAGAACAACAGCACCTTCGCCTCGCTGCCTGTGGCGGATCTGCTGGAGAGCGGCGGATTGCTCGACAAGCTGCGCGATGCGGGATACACGGTCGAAGATCCCTGAGTTTTCGGCGACCGGATCGAAAGGCGTCGGGCCTGAAGGCCCTCCCACCAGAGCCTGTCGTGGGAGGGCCTTCAGGCCCGATGCTTTCCGCTCAGCCGCCGCAAGCCCTCCCGGCTCAGCCGGCCGCCCCCGGCGCGCCCCGCCCGAACACCTCGTAGATCCGCCGCAGCAACGCCGGCGTGTCGTCGAACACCTCATGGCGCAGACGCAGGCCGGCGTCTTCGCGGGTCCAGAACTTGAGCACCCAGCCGTTGTCGGTGCGCTCGAATTCGCCGGTGCGTTCCAAAGGCGTCGGGGTCATCGCGGCTTCCTCGCAGCGCCGGCATCGGGCCCCGCCGGTTCGGGGACGCGGCCTTCGGGCCGGTTCGGCCATGATCGCGCGCGGGCTTCGCAGGGGCTGCGATGCGGGCTCGGCAGCCGGAACCCTGCAGAACTGCTGAGCGGCTGAGCGGCTGAGCGGCTGAGCGGAAAGCATCGAGCCTGAAAGCCCCGCCACCCAAAAACCCAGGCGCCGGAAACGAAAAACCCCGGCGTTCGCCAGGGTCTCGGTACTGCGTTTCGCAAGATGGTCGGGACAGCCGGATTTGAACCGACGACCCTCTGCCCCCCAGGCAGATGCGCTACCAGGCTGCGCTATGCCCCGACGTCGCTTGCAAAGATCCGCTCATGCGAGCGGGCGGCAAGTATAGCCGCTTGTGGCTGCAATGGGGAACCGGACGCCCGCGGCGAACCGCGGCTTTTCCTTCCCCGTTCCCGCCCTTTCAGCGCCGCAGCAGCTGCAGCACTTCTTCCAGTTCCATTCGCACCTGCTTGACGATCTGCGAGGACAGCGCCGATTCGTCCTTCGCCGCCTCGCCTTCCAGGCGCAGGCGCGCGCCGCCGATGGTGTAGCCCTGTTCGTACAGCAGGCCGCGGATCTGCCGCACCATCAGCACTTCGTGGCGCTGGTAATAACGGCGGTTGCCGCGGCGCTTGACCGGGTTGAGGGTGGGAAACTCGGTCTCCCAATACCGCAGCACGTGCGGCTTGACGTCGCACAGCTCGCTGACCTCACCGATGGTGAAGTAGCGCTTGGCCGGAATCGGCGGAAGTTCGCGGTTACTGCCCGGATCCAGCATGTTCGCCTCCGCTGTACGCCTCGACCCGCTCCTTGAGCTTCTGGCCCGGGCGGAAGGTCACCACCGTGCGCGCGGAAATCGGAATCTCCTCGCCGGTCTTCGGATTGCGGCCCGGGCGCTGGTTCTTGCGGCGCAGATCGAAGTTGCCGAAACCCGACAGCTTGACCTGGCGCCCCTGCTCCAACGCTTCGCGCAACGCATCGAAGAACGCGTCGACGAACTCCTTGGCTTCGCGCTTGTTCAGTCCGACTTCGTCGAACAGACGCTCCGCCATTTCCGCTTTGGTAAGTGCCATGGTGACCTCTGAATAACGTCCGGACCGTGACGGCCGCGCGAGGCGTCAGGCGCGCAGCCTGGCACCGTGTTCGCGCTCCACCGCGGCGGTCACTTCGGCCACCACGGCATCCACGTCCCGGTCGGTCAGGGTGCGCGATTCATCCTGCAGAATCAAGCCCATAGCGAGACTCTTGAATCCGGTTTCCACGCCCTTGCCCTGGTAGCGGTCGAACAGCACCAACTCGCGCAGGCTGGGCCCGGCGGCGGCCTGGACGGTGGCCTGAATGGCCGCCCACGGCACCGTATCGGCGACGATGAACGCGCGATCGCGGCGCACCGACGGGTACTTGGACTGCGCCCCGGCCTTGGCGATGGCGCGTTCGACCAATCCGCCCAGATCCAGTTCGAAGGCGACGACCTCCACGTCCAGATCCAGCGCGCGCTGCAGGCGCGGATGCAGCTGGCCGATCCAGCCCAGCCGCAGCACGCGGCCGCCGTCCACGCGCCAGACGTCGGCGCTGCGGCCCGGATGCGCCCACGCCGGCGCGCTCGGGCGGTACTCCAGGCGCGCGCCGGCCGCGGCGGCAAGGCTGTCGAGATCGCCGCGCAGGTCGTGGAAGCCGACCGGCTGCGCCGCCCGCCCCCACTGCTCGGCGCGGGCGTCGCCGCAGACCGCGGCGGCGATGCGCTGGGTCTCCAGCGGCGCCCCGGCCGCGGCGTGGAACACGTTGCCCAGCTCGAACAGGCGCACCCGATCCTGCTGGCGCGCGGCGTTGCGCGCGAGCGCGGCGACCAGCCCCGGCAGCAGCATCGTGCGCATCACCCCGAGCTCGGCGCTGAGCGGGTTGGCCAGCGCCACCGCGCCCTCGCCCGCCTGCCACAGCTGCAGCCAGGCGGCGTCGACGAAGGCGTAGTTGACCGCTTCCAGGTAGTCGCGCGCGGCCATCTGCCGGCGCACCGTCGGCGCGTCGACGCGGGTCTCGCTCGGCGCGATCAGGCGCGAGGCGCCGCCCGGCAGCGTGGTCGGGATGCGGTCGTAGCCGTGGATGCGGGCGATCTCTTCGATCAGGTCCTCTTCGATGGCGATGTCGAAGCGGCGGCTCGGCGCGGTCACGCTCCAGCCGTCGTCGCTGCGCTCCACCGCCAGGCCCAGGGCCTGCAGGATGCGTTCGACTTCGGCGTCGGCCACGCTCAGGCCGAGCACGCGCGCCAGCCGCGCGCGGCGCAGCGCCACCGGCCGCGGCTGCGGCAGGTGCTCGGGCAGCGCCGATTCGGTCAGCGGACCGGCGGCGCCGCCGGCGATGTCGAGGATCAACCGGGTCGCGTACTCGATCGCGGTGCGCGGCAGCTCCGGATCGACGCCGCGCTCGAAGCGGTGGCCGGCGTCGGTGTGCAGGCCGAGCTTGCGGCCGCGGCCGATGATCGCGGCCGGGGCGAAGTGCGCGGCCTCCAGGAACACGTTGCGGGTGGCGTCGGTGACGCGGCTGTCGTAGCCGCCCATGACGCCGCCGAGCGCGACCACGCGCTGGGCCGCGCCGGCGCCGTCGGTGATGACGATGAACTGCTCGTCCAGCGCCACTTCCTGCGCGTTGAGCAGTTGCGTCGCCTCGCCCTTGCGCGCGCGGCGCGCGCCGACCGGGCCGGCCAGGGTGTCGCGGTCGAAGGCGTGCATCGGCTGGCCGATTTCCAGCATCACGTACTGGGTCACGTCGACCAGGAACGACACCGGGCGCACGCCGCTGCGGCGCAGGCGCTCGGCCATCCACACCGGCGTCGGCGCGGTCGCGTCGACGCCCTCGATCACCCGGCCGCAGTAGCGCGGCACGTCGGCGCCGGCGTCGAGCTCGACCGCCAGGGCCGAGTCGATCGTCGCCGCCACCGGCTCGATCGCCAGCGGCGCGACCGCGCTGCCGGTCGCGGCGGCGACGTCGTAGGCGATGCCGCGCACGCTGAAGCAGTCGGCGCGGTTCGGGGTCAGCTTGATCTCGATGCTGGCGTCGGGCAGGCCCAGGTACTGCGCCAGCGGCTGGCCGACCGGCGCGTCGGCCGGCAGTTCCAGCAGGCCGGACGCGTCGGCGTCGATGCCCAGTTCCTTGGCCGAACACAGCATGCCGAAGGATTCCACGCCGCGCAGCTTGGCGGCCTTGATCGCCATGCCGCCGGGCAGACTCGCGCCGACCGTGGCCAACGGCGCGATCAAGCCGGCGCGCGCGTTCGGCGCGCCGCACACGATCTGCACCGTGCCGCTGCCGGTATCGACCGAGCACACCTGCAGGCGGTCGGCTTCCGGATGCTTTTCGGCGCTGACGATGCGCGCGACGACGACGCCGTCGAGCGCCGCGCCGAGCGCGGTCACTTCTTCCACTTCCAGCCCGATCGCGGTCAGGGTCGCGGCGAGCTCATCGCGCGTGGCGGCGGTCGGGACGTGCTGGCGGAGCCAGTTTTCGCTGAATTTCATGGGGATGGACCGGGAATCGGGAATGGGGGAATCGAGCGGCGGACGGATGGCGCGCAAACGGGGCGCGCAAACGGGGCGGGCCGGCGGAACCGGGGCGCTCGCGCTTGCGATCGCCCGCTCCCCGGCCCCCTGCCTCAGGCGAACTGCCTGAGGAAGCGCACGTCGTTCTCGAAGAAGCTGCGCAGGTCGTCGACGCCGTAACGCAGCATGGTCAGCCGCTCCACGCCCATGCCGAAGGCGTAGCCGGTGTAGCGCTCCGGGTCGATGCCGACGTTGCGCAGCACGTTCGGGTGGACCATGCCGCAGCCCAGCACTTCCAGCCAGCGGGTGCTGCCGTCGGCCTGCTGCCAGGCGATGTCGACCTCCGCCGAGGGCTCGGTGAAGGGGAAATAGCTCGGGCGGAAGCGCATCTCGAAATCGCGCTCGAAGAACGCGCGCACGAATTCGGCCAGGGTGCCCTTGAGGTCGGCGAAGCTGGAATGCTCGTCGATCAGCAGGCCTTCGCACTGGTGGAACATCGGCGTGTGGGTCTGGTCGCTGTCGCTGCGGTAGACCTTGCCCAGCGCGATCATGCGCAGCGGCGGCCCGCTCTTATCGGCAACGGCCTGCAGCATGTAGCGCACCTGCATGCCCGAGGTGTGGGTGCGCAGCAGGCGGGCGACGCCGGCGCTGTCCGCCGGGAAATAGAAGGTGTCGTGCATCGCCCGCGCCGGATGGTGCGGCGGGAAGTTGAGCGCTTCGAAGTTGTGCCAGTCGTCCTCGATCTCCGGGCCGTCGGCCAGTTCGAAGCCGAGCCGGCCGAAGATGTCGGCCATGCGCTCCATCGTGCGGCTGACCGGATGCAGGCCGCCGCGCGCGGCGTCGATGCCCGGCAGGGTCACGTCGATGGTTTCCGCGGCCAGGCGCGCGTCGAGCGCGGCATCGTCGAGCGCGCTCTTGCGCCGGGCCAGCGCATCGGTCAGCGCGTCGCGCGCCTTGTTGATCGCCTCGCCGGCGGCCTTGCGTTCGTCCGCCGGCAGCGCGCCGAGCTGCTTGAGCTGGGCGGTGACGCTGCCGGACTTGCCGAGCAGCGACACGCGCAGCGCCTCGATGGCCTCGGGGGAATCCGCCGCCGCGATCTCGGCCAGCGCGTGCTGGGTCAGTTGCTCGATCTGCGCCATGTGCTCAAGGTTCCTTTCACTTGCCTTGCGTTGAATTGCCTCGCGATCGCCGGCCGCGGAGCTCGTCCGCCCAGGTCCGCGCCTGTTCGCTGCCCGCCTCGACCGACTGCCGGGCCGCCTCGTCGCAGTTCGCCGCCGATGCCGGCTCGCCGGTCGCGACCGTCGCGTTGAGCGCCACCCCGAGCAGCTTCTGCGGCGAAACCCGCTTCTCCAGCTTCTTGAGGATCGCGGCGACGTCGTCGTCGAGCTGCCGGGTGCGCGCTTCGTCGAGCACCGTGCACTGCTCGTTGCGGCCCTTGGCCAGCATCACCTCGGCGAAGCGCTGCAGGTTCTCGGTTTCCTCGGCCGCCTTGTCGCGCGCCGCGGCGACCGTCGCCCCCGCCATGCCGCCCAACAACGCCAGCGCGCACACGCCGGACCGGCCGTAACTGGAAATTCCTTTCATCGCATCCTCCTGGGTGGGTCCGACGGCCCGATGTCGCGGGCCCAGAAACGACAATGGGGAAGGACTCGCGCCCTTCCCCATGCCTTGTGGTTCCTCTTTCAAAAGTCCGCACATGGATGTGCGGGCTCTTGCGGAGGGACCCGCATCAAGCCGCGAGCGCGCTCTTCGCCTTCTCTGCCAGAGCCGCAAAACCCTTCGCGTCGTGCACGGCGATGTCCGCCAGCACCTTGCGGTCGAGGGTGATGCCGGCCTTCAGCAGGCCGTTGATAAATCGGCTGTAGCTCATGCCGTTGATGCGGGCCGCCGCATTGATGCGGGTGATCCACAGCGAACGGAAATTGCGCTTCTTCTGCTTGCGACCGATGTAGGCGTACTGCAGGGCCTTCGTCACCGCCTGCTTGGCGACGCGGAAGACCTTGCGGCGGGCGTTGTAGTAGCCCTTGGCCTGCTTCAGGATTTTCTTGTGACGGCGACGCGCCGTAACACCACGCTTAACTCGTGCCATTTTTCAGTCTCCTCACAAATACGGAAGCATGCGGTCCAGACGGCCCGCGTCCTCGGCACGAACATGGTTCGTCTGCCGCAGGTTGCGCTTCCGCTTGGTCGCCTTCTTGGTGAGGATGTGGCTCTTGTTGGCGTGGCCGCACTTGTACTTGCCGGAAGCGGTCTTCCGGAAGCGCTTGGCCGCCGCCCGATTGGTCTTGATCTTGGGCATTGCGATGTCCTTTCGGATGGTTTTATGTCACTGGCCTGGGCGGTGGCTGGGCACGGCATGCGTGCGGCCACTCTTTCCGTCCTGCCCTTGCCGGCTTGTAAGTCGCTGATTTACAAAGAATCTACGACAGGTCCGTGCATCTGCATACAACAAACCCGGCGAACCGGGCCGCATAGTATGCGGGCTGGAGGCCGGGCTTGCAAATATCTTCAGGCAAATCAGGGGATTGGGAGCCGCGCTCCCACCCCGACCGCGTCCGCGACCCTTCCCCGGCGACGGGGAAGGACCCGGCTCAGGTCTTCTTCTTGGGCGCGATCATCATGACCATCTGCCGCCCTTCCAGGCGCGGACGCGACTCGACCACGATGTCCTCGCCCAGGTCGGCCTCGATCCGCGCCGCCATCTCGCGACCGAGCTCCTGGTGGCTCATCTCGCGGCCGCGGAAGCGGATGTTGACCTTGACCTTGTCGCCCTCTTCCAGGAAACGGCGCATGTTGCGCAGCTTGATCTGGTAGTCGCCCTCGTCGGTGACCGGACGGAACTTGAGTTCCTTGATCTCGACCTGCTTCTGCTTCTTCTTGGCCTCGTTGGCCTTTTTCTGCTGCTCGAAGCGGAACTTGCCGAAATCCATGATCTTGCAGACCGGCGGATCGGCGTTGGGCTGGATTTCGACCAGATCCAGGGCTTCCTCTTCGGCCATGCGCAGCGCTTCGTCGCGCGTGAGCACGCCGATCATCTCGCCGTCGCTGCCGATCACGCGCACGCGCGGGACGCGGATTTCCTGGTTCTTTCGATTCGGCTTCTCAGGGGTACTGATTGTTGCAATCTCCAATAAAAACGCGATGTTACGCGCCTGGGGCCGTCCCGGCCTGACCGGGACGGAGGTTGTGACGCTGCGCGCGGGCGGCGGCCGGCCGGGTCAGGCTCGCTCGCTCATAAGACGCGAAGCGAACTCGGCGACGGTCATCGTCCCCAGGTCCTCCCCACCCCGCGTACGCACTGCGATCGTGCCGGTCTCCTTCTCGCGGTCGCCGGCCACGAGCAGGTACGGCACGCGCTGCAGCGTGTGCTCGCGAATCTTACGGCCGATTTTTTCGTTTCGCAAATCGGCCTCGACCCGGAACCCTTGATTTGCAAGGAGTTTCCTGACCTCTTCCACATAATCGCCCTGGGCATCGGTGATATTGAGCACCGCCGCCTGGACCGGCGCCAGCCAGGCCGGGAACTGGCCGGCGTGGTGTTCGATCAGGATGCCGATGAAACGCTCCATCGAGCCGACGATGGCCCGGTGCAGCATCACCGGCGTGCGCCGCTGGCTGTTTTCGTCGACGTATTCCGCGCCCAGGCGGCCCGGCATCATGAAGTCGACCTGCATCGTGCCGAGCTGCCAGGTGCGGCCGATCGCGTCCTTCAAGTGGTATTCGATCTTCGGGCCGTAGAACGCGCCCTCGCCCGGCAGTTCCTGCCATTCCACGTTGCACGCGGCCAACGCGCTGCGCAGCGCGCCTTCGGCCTTGTCCCAGGTGGCGTCGTCGCCGAGGCGCGAATCCGGGCGCAGCGCGATCTTGATCTGGATGTCCTCGAAACCGAAATCGGCGTACACCGCCAGCGCCTGCTGGTGGAACGCGGTCACTTCGGCTTCGATCTGGTCTTCCAGGCAGAAGATGTGGCCGTCGTCCTGGGTGAAGCCGCGCACGCGCAGGATGCCGTGCAGCGCGCCGGACGGCTCGTTGCGATGGCAGGCGCCGAATTCGCCGTAACGGATCGGCAAGTCGCGATAGCTGTGCAGGCCCTGGTTGAACACCTGCACGTGGCCCGGGCAGTTCATCGGCTTGATCGCGTAGGTGCGCTTCTCCGACTCGGTGAAGAACATGTTTTCCTGGTAGTTGTCCCAGTGGCCGGACTTCTGCCACAGCGACACGTCGAGGATCTGCGGGCAGCGCACTTCGCCGTAGCCGCTGTCGCGGTAGACCTTGCGCATGTACTGCTCGACCACCTGCCAGATCGACCAGCCCTTCGGGTGCCAGAACACCAGGCCCGGCGCTTCTTCCTGCAGGTGGAACAGGTCCTGCTGCTTGCCGATCTTGCGGTGGTCGCGCTTCTCGGCCTCTTCCATGCGCTGGATGTAGGCGGCGAGCTGCTTCTTGTCGGCCCAGGCGGTGCCGTAGATGCGCTGCAGCTGTTCGTTCTTGGAATCGCCGCGCCAGTACGCGCCGGAGATGCGGGTCAGCTTGAACGCCTTGAGGAAGCGCGTGTTGGGCACGTGCGGGCCGCGGCACATGTCCACGTATTCCTCGTGGTAGTACAGGCCCATCGCCTTCTCGTCGGGCATGTCCTCGACCAGGCGCAGCTTGTAGTCCTCGCCGCGCGACTGGAACACCGCGACCACTTCGTCGCGCGGCGTGACCTTCTTGATCACGTCGTAGTCCTTGTCGATCAGCTCGATCATGCGCGCTTCGATCGCGGCCATGTCGTCCGGGGTGAACGGGCGCTCGTACCAGATGTCGTAGTAGAAGCCTTCCTCGATGACCGGGCCGATCACCATCTTCGCGGTCGGGTACAGCTGCTTGACCGCGTGGCCGACCAGGTGGGCGCAGGAGTGGCGGATGATCTCGACGCCTTCGGGGTCCTTCGGCGTGATGATGCGCAGCTTGGCGTCGTGGTCGATGCGGTCGCTGGCGTCGACCAGCTTGCCGTCGACTTCGCCGGCGACGGTGGCCTTGGCCAGGCCGGCGCCGATCGAGGCGGCGACGTCCATGACGGAAACGGGGTGGTCGAATTCGCGGCGGCTGCCGTCGGGGAGGGTAATGGCGATCATGGCTTCGTGGTTCGCAGGGCGTGGGTCGGAGGCGCCGGCGCGCGCGGCCGGGTTGCGGCGCGACGGGCGCGGACGGAGTCGCGGCGGGCGCCGCGCCTACAAGGGGGGGTGGTCGAAGAATCCGGCGACCGGACAAGAAAAAAGCGCCGCGAGGGCGCCTGCGTGAGCGGGGCCTGCGCGGGGATCAGCGGTGGGCGCGGGTAGTGTCCATGTCGCACGCTCGGCCGGCGCGTTGGCGCGGGCCACCTGGGGCTCTCGGGAGGGCGCGGCCGGATGCCGCGTCGCAGGCGCTAATAGTTGGGGACGCGGCGGGGGCAAGTCAACCGTTCGCCGCCGTCGGATTTGGCAGGTCCGGTGCGTCAGGGACCGCGACGGGCCGCACACGGAAAGCGCGCGGCATTGCGTTAATGTGGATGCATCAAGGACGCCATCTGCGTGGGGACGTGATGGGAATCAGGGAAGCCGGACGCGCCTGGCGCAACCGCGCGGCGGCGATGCCGGCATCGATATCCGGCCGCGGCGCGGCCGTTTACGGCGAGGTCGGGCACGACCGGGCGGGCCGGGATCGGGCCAGCTTCAATCAGAGCGCCTTCGATCGGGCCGCCGTCGATCAGACCACCTTCGATCGGGCCGCTTTCGGCCGAACCGCTCCCGGCCCACGATGAGCGACGACACGCCCGCCCCCTCCCCCGCCGCGCCGACCGCCAGCGCCTCCGCCTTCGCGGTGCTGCGGCGCCTGGCGCCGACCGTATGGCATTACCGCGGCCGGCTCGTCGCCGGCCTGCTGCTGGTGCTGGGCACCAAGGCGACCCTGGTCGGGCTGCCGCTGGTGCTCAAGGAGCTGATCGACGCGCTCGACCTCAAGCCGACCCCGCTGACCGTGCCGGCCGCGCTGCTGATGGCCTACGGCGCGCTGCGGCTGGCCTCCTCGGTGCTGCAGGAGTTGCGCAACGTGGTGTTCGCGCGGGTGATGGCGCGCAGTTCGCGCGAGGTCGCGCTGCGGGTGTTCGAGCACCTGCACGCGCTGAGCCTGCGCTTCCACCTGGACCGCCGCACCGGCGCGGTCGGCCGCGACCTGGAGCGCGGCATGGGTTCGATCTCCGAGCTGCTCGACACCGTGCTGTACATGGTCGTGCCGACCCTGGTCGAACTGGCGCTGATCGTCGCGATCCTGGTCGCCGGCTACGACCTGTCGTTCGCCGCGATCACCCTGGTCACGCTGGCGCTGTACATGGCGTTCACCTACCGCATGACCGAGTGGCGGCTGCGCTGGTACCGGGAGATGAACGAGGCCAACACCGAGGCCAGCGCCGGCTCGGTCGATTCGCTGCTGAACTACGAGACGGTCAAGTACTTCAACAACGAGGCCTTCGAGACCGAGCGCTTCGACCGCCGCCTGCGCACGCTGGAGGACAGCGCGGTACGCAGCCTGAAGGCGGCCTCGCTGATGGGCATCGGCCAGTCGGCGCTGATCGCCCTGGGCCTGACGGCGCTGCTGTGGCGCGCCACCGACGGCGTGGTCGAAGGGCGCATGAGCCTGGGCGACCTGGTCCTGGTCAACGCCTACCTGCTGCAACTGGCCGCGCCGATGAGCTACCTCGGCGTGGTCTACCGCGAAGGCAAGCAGATGCTGGCCAACCTGGAGCGCATGTTCGCCCTGCTCGACGAGCCGGTGGAGGTGGTCGACCGTCCCGGCGCGCCGGCGCTGCGGGTCGGCGGCGGCGAGGTCCGGTTCGAGAACGTGTCGTTCCGCTACGGCGAGCGCGAGATCCTCGCCGGCATCGACCTGGTCATTCCCAGCGGCCATACCGTGGCGGTGGTCGGCAGCACCGGCGCGGGCAAGTCGACCCTGGCGCGGCTGCTGTACCGCCACTACGACCCCGACGGCGGGCGGGTCACCGTCGACGGCCAGGACCTGCGCGAGGTGACCGCCGACTCGCTGCGCCGGCGCATCGGCGTGGTTCCGCAGGACACCGTGTTGTTCAACGAATCGCTGTACTACAACATCGCCTACGGCCGCCCCGACGCCAGCCGCGAGGAAGTGCTGGAGGCCGCGCGCGCCGCGCGCATCCACGACTTCATCCAGACCCTGCCGCAGGGCTACGACACCGGCGTCGGCGAGCGCGGGCTCAAGCTCTCCGGCGGCGAGAAGCAGCGCATCGCCATCGCCCGCACCCTGCTCAAGCGGCCGGCGATCCTGATCTTCGACGAGGCCACCTCGGCGCTGGACGCGCAGACCGAAGGCGAGATCCAGCGCGAGCTGCGCCAGGCCGCGCAGGGCCGCACCGCGCTGGTGATCGCCCATCGCCTGTCGACCGTGGTCGACGCCGACCAGATCGTGGTGCTGGAAGCCGGCCGCATCGCCGAACGCGGCGACCACGCCGAACTGCTCGCCGCCGGCGGCCGCTACGCCGCGCTGTGGGCGATGCAGCAACGCCGCCCGCCCGGCCTCGCGCCCGCGGCCGGCGACGACGGCGCGCCGCGGGCCCGGCACGCCGACGAACACCCCGCCCTTACCGACTGAAGGAAACCCGCATGACGACATTGATTGTCTCCGACCCCTGGGACATCCACGCCAGATCGGTGGCCTGGGCGCTGGAGAACGAAGGCGAGCGCGTGCACGTGTGGTACACCCACGACTATCCGCAAAAACACGGCGTCAGCCTGCGCACCGGCGGCGGCCCCGCGGCGGTGTCGCTGTATTGCCTGCGCCACGAGCGCGCCTTCGACACCGCCGACGTCGATACGGTGTGGCTGCGCCGCTGGTACCAGCCCGAGCCCTCGGCCCAGCTGCATCCGGCCGACATCCGCTTCTCGCAGCTGGAATCCACCGAGTTCGTGCGCGCCACGATCAACCTGCTCGAAGCCCAGCGCGAGCGTTTCTGGATCAACCCGATCCAGGCCAAGGCGCTGGCCGACCGCAAGGCGGTGCAACTGCACCACGCCGCCGCGGTCGGCCTGGACACGCCGCCGACGCTGATCTCGAACGATCCCGAGGCGATCCGCGCGTTCTACCGCGAGCACGGAGGCCGCGCGATCTACAAGCCGATCACCGCGGCGGCCTGGATCAGCGAAGGAGAAGAAAAGGTGCGCGGCACCTTCACCACGCCGCTGACCGAGCAACTGCTGCGCGAGGACGCCGCGCTGTCGAACGCGCCCGGCATCTACCAACCGTTGCTGGACAAGGCCTACGAGCTGCGGGTGACGGTGATGGGACGCACCGCGATCGCCGCGCGCCTGCATTCCCAGCGCGACGGCGACTACCTCACCGACTGGCGCGCGAACGAATTCGACGAACGCATGGGCTGCGAGCGCTACGCCCTGCCCGAGGCGGTGCAGGCGCGCTGCCTGCAGGTCATGGCGCGGCTGGGACTGGTGTTCGGCTGCATCGACATCGTGGTCACCCGCGACGGCCGCTACGTGTTCCTGGAAGTCAACGAGATGGGCCAGTTCATGTGGCTGGAGGCGATCAATCCCGGCCTGCAGCTGATGGACTGCGCGGTCGAATTCATCCGCAGCCGCGACCCGGCCTTCGTCTACGACTGGCGCGAACCGGTCTACCGCTACCGCGACTACTGGGAATCGCGCGGCGAACGCGGCGAGGCCGAGCCGGACGCGCGGCGCCACGTGCCGCTGCCGCAGGTGTTCCAGATGCGCGAGTGAGCGCCCGGCCGCGCCCGCGCGGCCGCGCACGAACGAACGGGCCGGGAGGCGACGCCTCCCGGCCCGTTTTGTTTCGCGTAGTCCGGCGTACCGGGTCGCGCCCGGCAGGCGCGTACCGGATTACGGGATCTGGTCGCCGTTGTCGGCGAAATCGATCTCGTTGAACGGGCTGGTGCGGCGATAGGTCGTCGCGGCCACGAACGCGGCATTCTGCTCGGCGCCTTCCATCTGCTCGGATTCGATCGCGACCATGCGGCCGATCAGGCGGGTCTGTTCGCTCATAACCTACTACTCCGTTAGCAAGGCGGCGGATCGCCGCCATCCGAAGATAGGAAGCCGCGTTCGCAGGCGGCAAGACGCCCGCACCTGTCAATTGTTCCAGCACGAACCGGTACGTCCTAAAAAAGCGCGACGGGGCAAGCAGTTAGCCACAACGAAAGCACCCAATCCGCAAGCCAAACTCGGCAAAGAAAGCCACCTCAATGCTTGCCGACCGTGAAGAAAAAGTGACGGTCGTTGAGGGCTGCGCGAACGGTGGCCGCGGCCGCGAAAATCCCTGGTTTGCGGGAAAAAACGCGAGCCCCGGGCGGGACCTCGGGCGGCACGCGGCGGCGGCCCGGTGGACGACGCGGCGACGGCACACCGCTTCGGGACCGCCGCGGACCGCAGCGACCGGACCCGGCCGCGCACAGAAAAACGGCGAAGCCCGAGGGGCTCCGCCGTTCGCGTTCCGAATTGGTGGGCGATACAGGGTTCGAACCTGTGACCCCTACCATGTCAAGGTAGTGCTCTACCGCTGAGCTAATCGCCCGTCGCCGAATTTTGCGTGAAGCTCCCCGGCGAAGGGAGCGCAGTCTAGCCCAGAGCCCGGCGCGGGACAAGCGTTTTTTGCGCCGCCGCATCCGTTGCGGCCGTCCTCTCGCCCCGCCGCCGCACGCCGGCGGCGAACCAGCGGCGAACCCCGGCGGATCAGGCGCCGAAGCCGGCATCCTTGAGCTGGCGCAGTTGGTCGCGCACCGCCGCGGCCTGCTCGAACTCCAGGTCGCGCGCGTGCTGGTACATCTGCTGCTCGAGCTGCTTGATCCGGGCCGCGAACTGGGCCGGCGACAGCGCCGCGTACTCGGCCTGCTCCTCCGCCACCCGCCGCGCCTTGCCGCGCGCCTTGAGCGCCTCGGGATCGACCCGCGCGCCTTCCATGATGTCGACCACCGCCTTGGCCACCGACTTGGGCACGATGCCGTGCTGCTCGTTGTACTCGACCTGCTTCTGCCGGCGCCGGTCGGTCTCGTCGATCGCCTTCTGCATCGAGTTGGTGATGCGGTCGGCGTAGAGGATCGCCTTGCCGCGCAGGTTGCGCGCGGCGCGGCCGATGGTCTGGATCAGCGAGCCGGCCGAGCGCAGGAAGCCTTCCTTGTCGGCGTCGAGGATCGCCACCAGCGACACCTCGGGCATGTCCAGGCCCTCGCGCAGCAGGTTGATGCCGACCAGCACGTCGAACTTGCCCAGGCGCAGGTCGCGGATGATCTCCACGCGCTCGACCGTGTCCACGTCCGAGTGCAGGTAGCGCACCTTGACCCCGTGCTCGCCGAGGTACTCGGTGAGGTTCTCGGCCATGCGCTTGGTCAAGGTGGTGATCAGCACGCGGTCGCCGATGGCGACGCGCTCGCGGATCTCGCCGAGGACGTCGTCGACCTGGGTCGCGACCGGACGGATCTCGACTTGCGGGTCGACCAGGCCGGTCGGGCGCACCACCAGCTCGGTGATCTGGTCCTCGGACTTGCGCAGCTCGTACGGGCCCGGCGTGGCCGAGACGAAGATCGATCGCGGCGAGCGCCCTTCCCACTCCTCGAAGCGCAGCGGCCGGTTGTCCAGCGCCGAGGGCATGCGGAAGCCGAACTCGACCAACGTCTCCTTGCGCGAGCGGTCGCCCTTGTACATCGCGCCGATCTGCGGAACGGTCACGTGCGACTCGTCGACCACCAGCAGCGCGTCGGGCGGCAGGTAGTCGAACAGGCACGGCGGCGGCTCGCCGGGCATGTGCCCGCTGAGGTGGCGCGAGTAGTTCTCGATGCCGTTGCAGTAGCCGACCTCGGCCAGCATCTCCAGGTCGAACTGGGTGCGCTGGGCCAGTCGCTGGGCCTCGACCAGCTTGTTGTTGGCGTACAGGTACTCCAGGCGCTCGCGCAGTTCGGCCTTGATCGTCTCGATCGCGTCGAGCACGGTGCGGCGCGTGGTGACGTAATGCGAGCCGGGATAGATCGTGTAGCGCGGGACTTTCTCCAAGCTTTCGCCGGTCAGGGGATCGAAGATCGTGAGGTTCTCGATCTCGCCGTCGAACAGTTCGATCCGCAGCGCCTGGGCGTCGCTTTCGGCCGGGTGCACGTCGATGACCTCGCCGCGCACGCGGTAGGTGGCGCGGCGCAGTTCGGTGTCGTTGCGGGTGTACTGCATCTCGGTCAGGCGGCGGATCAGCTCGCGCTGGTCGATGCGCTCGCCGCGGACCATGTGCAGGACCATGCGGAAGTATTCGTTCGGGTCGCCCAGGCCGTAGATCGCCGAGACCGTGCACACGATCAGCGCGTCGCGACGCTCGAGCAGGGCCTTGGTCGCCGACAGCCGCATCTGCTCGATGTGCTCGTTGACCGAGCTGTCCTTCTCGATGAAGGTGTCGCTCGACGGGACGTAGGCCTCGGGCTGGTAGTAGTCGTAGTAGCTGACGAAGTATTCGACCGCGTTGTGCGGGAAGAACGCCTTGAACTCGCCGTACAGCTGCGCCGCCAGGGTCTTGTTCGGCGCCATCACCAGGGTCGGCTTCTGCACCCGCTCGACCACGTTGGCGATGGTGTAGGTCTTGCCCGAGCCGGTGACGCCGAGCAAGGTCTGGTGGGCCAGGCCGTTGTCGAAGCCGGCCGTCAGCCGTTCGATCGCCTGCGGCTGGTCGCCGGCGGGCTGGTACGGAGCCACCAGTCGGAAACCGCTGGGAGCGCTGGAATCGTTCATCGGGGCCGGTCGCGAAGTCGGGGGGAGGCCCGAACCAGATGGGGACGGTGCGGGCGACTTTCCAGCTTACCTCACCGCGCCGGCACGCTCTGGCGGCCGCCAAAACGCCGATGCCCGCCCCGCGGCGGCGGGACGGGCATCGGCGGCACAGGCGATGGCGCGGGATTTACCAGCAGTCGGTACGGCTGGAGCTGGTGCCCCTTTTCCCGGTCGCATCGATGGTCAGGTTCTTGCACGCGTCGCTGGCCTGGTCGCCTTGGGCGGTCGCGGTCAGGGTGAAGGTACTGGCGGCGGTGTCGGCGCCGGCATCGCGGGTGATCACATAGAACGCCTGGGCGCGCGGCTTGGTGCGCGGCGAGTAGTCCATGTTGTCGGTCTTGACCCTGGCGAAGAAGCCGGCATAGCTGTTGTTGGCCGTATACCAGCGTTCGGCGAGCTGGGTCAGTTCGGCCAGATCGGCCTTGGCCTGGGCCCGGCGCGACTTGCGCACCGAGTCGGTATAGGCCGGATACGCGATGGCGACCAGGATGCCGACGATCGTCACGGCGATCATCAACTCGATCAGGGTGAAGCCCCGGACCCTGCGAGGCAGGGTCCGGTGGCGCGGCGCGGAAGCGGCAGTGCGGGTCATGACGTATGTCCTGGCAAGAATCAGCG
The DNA here is from genome assembly GCF_023617245.1 of Lysobacter enzymogenes. Classification (NCBI taxonomy): domain Bacteria; kingdom Pseudomonadati; phylum Pseudomonadota; class Gammaproteobacteria; order Lysobacterales; family Lysobacteraceae; genus Lysobacter; species Lysobacter enzymogenes. Next base: position 1,905,355 of record NZ_CP067396.1, on the reverse strand, counting down.
GACCTGGCGCCACGACTGGCGGCCGCAGGGACGGGGCAGGTACAGCGGATCGGCGCCGGCCGCGGTCAGCACCAAGGTGCACTGCTGGGCCTGCAGTTGCCCGCGCAGCTTGTCGGCGGTGCATTCGACGCCGGTGCAGTTGATGATGTCGCGCTGCTTCGGCTGCGGCAGCAGCAGGTTGGTGTTGCGCGTGGGCGGAGAGCGGTCTTCGCCGTTGTTGAGCGACAGGCCGCCGGTCTGCGAGGTGCCGACCGAAGCGCCGCCCGGCGAGGTCGCCACGCCTTCCATCGCCGCGCCGCCGGTCAACACGTTCATGCCGTACAGCCAGTTGACGCCGAGCGGATTGCAGATCTCGCCGGTGGGCTCGTAACTGGTGAAGAACACCCGGCCGTTCTGCAGGCGCGGCGTGCCGATGAAACGTTCGCCCTTGCCGTTGCCGTCGACGACCAGGTCGACGAACCAGCCGCGCTTCTCCGGATAGTTGACCGCGTTGCGGGTGATGTTGCGGGTGCTGTAGACGCCCGACATGCCGCCGGAGGTGATGGTCTGCTGCACCATCGGCCAGGACGCGCGGCTGCTGCTGGGAATCGCGCTGCCCAGGTTGTCCCAGATGCCGTACAGCGACTGCACCTTGGTCGAGGTGATGTTGTCGCCCTTGGCGAAGTACTGGCCCGTGCCGAAGAACAGGGTCACGCCGCCGCCCGGGCCGCGCGAGGCTTCGATCGCGCCGGTGATCGGCTGGCCGTTGCCGTTCGGGTCGCGCGCGGTGAACAGCGGCGCGCCCGAGTAGGCGATGCTCCACGCGGACGCGGTGGCGTTGGACAGGTCGTACTTCCAGACATTGCCCTGCATGTCGCCGCCGTAGACCGTGTCGGCCAGGCCGTCGGTGTTGTTCAGGCCGACCGCGACGATGTTCATCAGGCCGTTGCGGGTGGCGTAGCCGGCGCCGGTCGGCTTGATCTGGCGCAGCACGTCGCCGGTCTTGATGTCGACGACGAACAGCACCGGCGCGCCGGAGTTCGAATTGACGCCGTTGCCGAAGATCGCCACCCACTTCGGGCCGGTCGCGGTCGAGATCGGCGCGATGGTCGCCTTGCCGAGCACGTGGCCCAGGTCGGGCAGCTGGTCGCCGCTGATCTCCCACAGTACGTTCGCGGGCTTGAAGCCGTTGGTCTGGTCGGCGCTGGTCACGTCCAGCGCCGAGATCGAACGCCCGCCCGCGCCCATCGCCGCGATCAGCACGGTGCGCCAGTCGCCCGCGGCGTTGAACGCCACGTCGCCGCTGGTCAGCGCGCCGTCCAGGTAGTACTGGTGCGTGTAGTCGGGATTGGCCAGCTGGCCCATCTTGCGCAGCGACTGCGACGGGATGTACGCGAACATCTCGGTGCCGCCGGTCGCGTCCGGCGTGGCGTCGATGCCGTGGACCATGCCGTCGTTGGCGCCGACGTAGACCATCGGCTTGCGCCCGGTCTGCCGCTTGGCCGCGAGATAGGTCTTGTACGAATCGCCCAGGTCCTTGCGCCAACCCGAGGTGGCCTTGTACGACCAGGTGCCGTAACCGTAGTCGGCGCGCAAGGTCACCGCTTCGGCGGCGGAATTGATGATGTCGCCGAAGTTGGTCGAGCGGGTGCGGAACGGCCCCTTGCTGGACTGCTCCTTCGACTTGGTGCCGCGCAGGTAGTTGACCACGTCGTCGCCGGTCACCGGGGCGGTGTCCCAGAAACGCCGGCCGCTGGTCAGGCCGAGCGCGTTGAAGCGCGCGTCGTCGTTGGCGCCGAGGTTGGTCGCGACGAAGTTCTTGGCCGCCACCGCGGTGGCGATGCCGGCCGTGTTGTAGGTGGTCGGCGCGGTCATCGCCGCGATGTTGCGCGCGGCCGGCAGCTTGGCCGCCGCGTCCCACAGCGGATTGGCGGTGTCGGTGACGCCGTTGGCGTCGATCTTCAACCCGCGCACGGTACCGGTCCAATCGTTGTTGCTGCCGATGTTGTAGCGCGCTTCGATCGTGAACGAGCCGTCGCTCAGGCGCGCGCCCGAGGTCGAGCTGTCGGTCGGGCGGTTGCCGTCGTTGGCGACGCTGTCGAAGATCTTGCGCAGCTCTTCCTTCAGGCGCGACGGATCGCGGGCGAGGAAGAAGTTGTCCGGGGTGCCGGCCACGCGCGAATCCCACTCGCCCGCGTCGGGCACGCCGTTGCCGTTGGCGTCCCTGAAGCTGCCGTACTTGGCGGCGTAGAACAGCGGGTTTTCCAGCAGCTTGGCGCCCGAGTTACCGAGCTTGTACTTGATCACCTGCGGCCGGCTCCAGCCGCCGGGCGCGTTGTCGGATTTGGTCAGCATGCTGCCGTCCTGGCCGCCCGGGCGCAGCGCCACGCGCTGCTGGCCGTCGTTGTTGGAACCGGTCACGCCGAAACCGGTGAGCATGGCGTTGCCGGCGTAGGCCGACAGGTTCTCGATGCGGACCAGCGCCTCGTCGGCGCCGACGGTCGGATTGCCGCCGGAGCACGCGGCCGACGGGGAGTTCCAGCAAATGTGCTGGCGCGTGTTGCTGAAATCGCCGCAGGAAGCGCCGACGCAGTACGTCATCAGCGAGACCACGTCGTTGTCGTGGTCGTTGCCCCACAGCGAGTCTTCCCACACCAGCGAGAAGCTGCCGGCCTTGCCGTCGTCGGCGAGCGGACGGCCGTAAGTGAACCTGCTGTTGGTCACCGACTTCTTGGTGCCGATGCCGACCGCACCGAGGAAGCAGCTGCGCCAATTGACGCTGCTCGCGGTCGCCCCGCCGCTGTCGTGAGCCTGGCAAAGCGGGGTCAGGGTGATCTTGCCGTTGCCGATCGGGATGTCGAACTTCGGCAGGTTCTCGGCCAGCGCCACGGCGAAGGTACGCGCCTTGACCGATTCGCTCGCCGGCTTGCCCGGCAGCCCCGGACGCTGATCGGTGGTCCAGGCCTTATGGGCCATGCCGGAGATCAGGTAACTGCCTTCCATCGACGGAATGTCGGGACACATGCCGCGCACCCGGCCGAGGCTGGGCACGGTCTTGGCGGTACACATGTCCTCGTAAGTGTTGACGCTCTTGCCGACGTTCAACTCGGCGGCGTTGGCCACCACGCGGCCGACCACGTAGCTGCCGTCGTTTATTTTTTCGTTTGCGCCGAGCGCATCGGTCGCCGTCACCGCGGCGTCGCGCATATTGCCCAGCTCATCGCTGTCGAACGAGCTCAGGCCGGTCGACAGCACCAGGATGTTGCACTTGGCGCAATAGCTGTTGCCGCCCGAATCCGGCGTACGGTAAGGATCGAGCCAGTTCGGCGCGGGCAACCCGGACAGGTCGGTGCCGGTGCCGAAATCGGCGCTCTTGGATTCGTTGCGGATGTAGCGCAGGGCCTCCGCGTACATCTCGCCGAGCGGGTTGCCCCACGCGCTGCAGTTCTGGCCGCTGCCGACCGTGCCGGGATTGTTGAGGAAGCCGTTGCCGACCGGCATGCCGTTTCGGTTCAGGATGCCCCAGGTGGTGCAATCCGACCAATAGCCGTTGTTCCACTTCTCCAGCTTGAAACGCTCGATGGTCTTCACCACGCTGCCGGCGGCGGCATCGGCCGTCGGGCAGAAAATCCCGGTGGTGGTGTCGACTTCGTCGCCGGGCTGGCAGACCTTGTCGGCGACGTTGCCGGCGAAGCGGCCGATGTTGCGGCGGAGCAAGCCGCCGGAGCGCGGCGCGGAGAAGCTGCCCGAGATCAGGCCGAAACGCACGCTGCCGTTCTCGCCGTAGGTCTGCAGCAGGCCGGTCGGCTTGTAGGTGGTCGCGGTGCCGCTGCCGTACTTCTGGCAGAAGCTTTCGCGCACCGCGTTGTTGGCCGGATTGCAGACCTCCACGCTCACGACGTAGTCGGTGGTCGAACTGGGGCTGTCCTGCTTGGCATCGTCGTTGGGCGCCTCGCTGTCGGTCGCGCACTGCAGCACCGAGGTCGAGGCCCATTCGCTCCAGTTGCCGCTGGCCACGCGCATCAGCGGCGAACCGCCGTTGCCCTTGGACATGTTGCAGAACGACTGCGTTCCGCTCAGCGGGGTGTACTTGTTGATGTCGCTTGCGCTATAGACCTTGACCCAGGCGTGCAGATCGTTCGGGATGTGCGCGCGGGTCAGCACCGTGGTCGTCGCGTTGTCGACCGAGCGCGAACCTCCGTACAGCACGTAACGGACGATATCCAAACGGCTCATCGTCACCCAGTTGAGGAAGTTGCCGCTCCACTGGCCGCTGCATTGGTGGTTGGTCGCCGCGCCGCTGGCCTTGAACTGGGTGCCGCTGCCGCTATAGCAAAGATCCGGGTCGAAGTAACCGGAATAAGAGAACTTGTTCTGATAGGTCGTATCCAGCAGACCGTCGCCGTCGAGGTCGGTGTAGTCGGCGTACGCCTTCATGAACAGCTGCTCGTCGCGCGACATCACCATCATCATCAGCGGCGGCTGCACGCCCTTGATGAACAGCGGCGCCTGCTCGATTTCGTAATCGGTGACGCCGGCGACGATGTCGTCGCCGCGGGACATCAGCACGCCGATGCCGAGCAACAGGCCAGCGATCTTGATCAAATGAGGAATTCGCATGGGAGTCTCTCGCCGCCGTCAGGGGATGAACACGGTGTCGATCACCGCGATCGAGGAGGCATTGGCATCGCGGTCGCCGCCGAGGGCGCTGACCTGGTAGATGTTGCTGGTCTCTTCGCTCTTGTTGTTGCCGACCTTGATGCTGGAGCCGGCGAAGCACTTGTCGATGCGCCGGGTGAAAACGTCCTTGCTGTTGGTGTTCTCGGCCGGGTCCGACCAGGTCATCGGGTCGAACGTCGGCGAGCACATTTCCTGGTTCGCCTCGTACACGCCGCTGCCGGCGAACAAGGTCTTCTGGATGTCCGACTCCTTGGCCCGGGCGACCTGTTCGGCGGCCTGGAACGCGGCGTTGACGTTGCTGTAGTTGGTCGACATGCGTTCCTGCAGGCCGCTGACCTTCATCCCGACCAAGCCGAGCAAGGCCAGCAGGATCAGCATGATCAGGGCGATGTAGAGCACCGCGCCGCGTTGGCGGCGGGGGGAACGGAGCGATCCGTGGCGCAGGCGGTTGTTCACGACGGAGTTCTCCTCAGTTCCCGTACAGGCGGTTGCGCATGGCGATCGTGGTTTCGTACACGGCGCGGTAGCGCGTATCGGTGGGCGGCGTGACCTGCACGCCGAGCAGGCGCGGCAACTCGGCCGGCGCGAGCGCGGCGGACGGGGTGTTGGCGCGGCTCAACAGCGCCACCTGGACCAGGCCGACGCGGCGCCACGGCACGGTCGACGCGCCGGTCTGGACCTTGTCGGCGACCATCTGGCTGGCGATGAAGCCGGTCGGCGGCAGCGCGCTGTTGGCCTGGCTGTCCATGCCGTAGATCAGCTGCATGTTCTCGATGCCGCGCACCAGTTCCTCGATCACCGGCGTCACCGCCGTGCCGTTCTTGGTCGCGCTGAAACGGGCGCGGAACAGCGCCGGGTTGCCGTCGGCGCGATAGGCGACGTAGAACACCTCCGACTCGGCGCGGTACAGCATCGCCTGGCCGGTGGTGAAGTTGTCGGTGATCATCGACGACTTGTTCAGGCCGGTCGCCGCGACCGACACCGTGACCTTGTTCGCCGAGGCCACGATGGCGCTGGCCTGGAACGCGGTCGCGCCGATGCAATCGGCCACGCCGAGGATCGCCGGCTCGGCGAGGCCGCTCGAGGCGATCACCTTGTCCCAACGGTCCTTCTCCACCGTCATCGTGGTCGTGGTGCCGGACGCGAAGGTTTCCAGCGGCACGCCTTCGGGCGAGAAGTAGCGCAGCACGACGACGTCGCTGCCGGCCGCCGGCGCGGGGCTGAGATTCTCGATGTAGGTCGGCAGCGCCGGCGAACCGGCCCAGGCGCCGCTGGTCGGCAGGGTCACCGAGCCGCCCGGCGCGGTCCCCTGGGCCTCGTAGCCCTGCACCGACACCTGGAACTGCAGCTGCGCCGCGGCCGCGGCGAACTGCGCTTCGGTCGGCTGGGTCTCGGCGACGAACGTGCTGCGAAAGCCGGCCGGATTGGTCAGGAACCGCGCCTGGTCGTTGACGCAGCCCTGGTGGCCGACCATGCGCAGGTCGCGCTGCATGTAATCGACCGCGAAGCGCGCGTTCTCCTGCACCCGGGCCAGTCCTTCGGACAGCTGGTACGCCGTGCGCGAAGCCGAAAACACCTGCAAAAGACCGAGCACCAGCATGGCGCCGATCGCCAGCGCGACCATCAACTCGATCAGCGACAGGCCGTGTTGAGCATGGGAAGTCTTCACAGTTCGGTCTTCACGTTGATCTTGCCGTTGTAGTAGCCGTCTTGCTTGCCGGCGGCGCCCTGCAGGTCGCTCCACGCGATTTCGATGCTGTATTCGTTGTTGCTGCGGCGGACGATCGCGTAGGCCTCGGGCCCCAGCGCGGCGCGCACCTGGCAGCGCCAACGGATCGCGTTCTCCTCGGTGGTGATCAGTCCGTCCTGGGTGGTGATCGGGCGCGTGCACTGCTTGCCGGTCACGCTGGCGAAGCTGTCCTTGGTCACGGTGTTCTCGAACTGCAGGGCCAGCGCGCGGTTGGCGCGGATCTGGTCGAGCAGGTCGTAGGCCAGGTTGGTGGCGCGGGTGCGGTAGTTGGCGCTCTGCGCGTAGCGCACGTTCAAGGTCTGCAGCATCGCCAGGCCGAGCAGGCCCAGGCCGAGCACCAGGACCGCGATCAGCACCTCGATCATCGAGAAGCCGCGCTGGTTGCGCGCGCGCGGAGCGCCGGCGCGACGGACGGTGACGATCATGGGCACTTGTCCTTTTCCATGGTGACCTGTCCGGTGGTCGACAGTTCGAACTTGCGCAGTTGGTTGGCGCCGCTGCGGCACGACACGGCCTTGAGCACGAAATCGCGCTTGCCGCCTTCGCTGAGCCGGCCGCGGTTGTCGAACTTCAATGCGGTGGTGCTGCCGCCGGCTGACGCGGTCGCGGTGAGGTCGACGTCGCGCACGCTCTCGGTGCGGCGCGGCCGCTCGTCGGCGTCGGCGACGGCGTTGTTGTTGAGATCGGTCCACACCAGCCAGCCGTCGTTCCACTGGCCGCCGCAGCTGGTGCCGTTGACGCTCGCGCACATGTAGCCGGTGCGGCCGCTGCGGATCGCCTCGCTGCGCGCCAGCGCCACCGAGGCGGAGAACTCGTTCGCCGCCGAGGTCACCCGGCTGGAACGCAGCGCGTCGGTGAAACTGGGCAGGGCCAGGCCGATCAGAACCGCGCCGATGGCGATCGTCACCAGCAGTTCGATAAGGGTGAAACCGGCAGTTCGCCGCCTGCTCATGGACGCGCGCTTCCCCATTCCAAGACGGCTCGGATGCTAACAGTCGGAATTACCTACAAAAGGTGCCATACCGACGAGCGGTCAGGCGGAGTCAGTCAGTGGTTTTTGAGCCTAGGAATAGTCCGACAGGCGTCACGGCTTAGCCCTACCGGCGGTCGCGCGCTGCGCCGCTGGCCGCGGACGCGCGCGGGCAGCCAAGCTTCCCAGACACGCAAGGATGCGCGCCCGCCAAGGAAAGGCTTATGCGAATCAAGACGTTGGACGCGTACGAATTCGTCGCCGCGTTCCTGCTCGCCAACCTGCTGAGCCTGTTGGTCAGCCCGGGGCCCAACGCCAGCTTCCACCACCTGTCGGCGCGATCCTTCGCCCAGGGGCTGGCCGGCCTGTACCGGCAGGCCGGCGAGCACGCGGCGCGCACCGGCTCGCCGGTGCTGCTGTGCCCGGTGCGCTGGATCTACTTCCACTGCCGCCAGCAGCTCGACTGGAGCCGCGGCCTGATGGCGTTCGCCGACCACAACCGCAATCGGATCTTCGATCCGGCCGACGAACTGCTGCGGCGCGAACTGCCCCTGCCCTCGCACCTGCGCCTGCGCGCGCTGCGCGGCCCGGTGCAGGTCCGTTTCGAAGCCGGCAGCGGCCGCGTTCTCGCCGACACGCCCTGGCTGCTGTGCGACCTGCGCAGCGTCCCCCGCGCCTGGGTGCTGCGACGCGATAGCGCAGGCGGATTCCAGGTCAGCGATGCCAATGCGGCGGACACTGCGCGCTGCCGCGACGAGTGAGCGCACGATGCGGCCGGCATGGAACCCGCGCGGGCGGCGCAGGATCGCCCTCGCTGCGAAAAGAACCCCGCAGGGCGGCGGCGCTTTCGCGCGCGCAAAAAAGAAGGCCGCGATCGCTCGCGGCCTTCTCGAATCTGGCGCCCGAAGTTGGACTCGAACCAACGACCCCCTGATTAACAGTCAAGTGCTCTAACCGGCTGAGCTATTCGGGCGGGGCTGCATATGATGCTGATTCAGCACCCCGGCGTCAACACTTCATGGGGATGAAGCTGCGTCGCCGCCGGAGCCCGCCATCATACCCGTTCAGGTCACCACGCGGTAGCAGGGACGGTACTCGCCGGCGATCTTCATGCGGCGCTGCTCGACGAACGCGCGCAGCAGCGCGTCCAGCGACTGCATCATGTCCGGGTCGCCGTGGATCTCGAACGGGCCGAACTCCTCGATCCGGCGCATGCCGTCTTCCTTGACGTTGCCGGCGACGATGCCGGAGAACGCGCGGCGCAGGTCCGCGGCCAGCTCGTGCGGCTTGCGGCCGTGGTGCAGGTCCAACGAGGCCATCGCCTCGTGGGTCGGCACGAACGGCTTCTGGAAGGTCAGCGGGATGTCGATCGACCAGTTGAAGAAGAACGAATCCTTGTGCTCGATCCGGTACTCGCGCACCTTGCGGATGCCCTGCGACATCGCCCGGGCCACGCGCTCGGGGTCGCCGACGATGATCTCGTAGCGCTGGGTCGCGACCTCGCCCAGGGTCAGGCGCAGGAACTTGTCGATCTGCTCGAAGTACGGCGCCGACGCGGTCGGGCCGGTCAGGATCAGCGGGAACGGCAGGCCGGCGTTCTCCTCGCGCAGCAGGATGCCGAGCAGGTACAGGATCTCCTCGGCGGTGCCGACGCCGCCGGGGAACACGATGATGCCGTGGCCCATGCGGACGAAGGCCTCCAGGCGCTTCTCGATGTCCGGCATGATCACCAGGTGGTTGACGATCGGGTTCGGCGATTCGGCGGCGATGATGCCCGGCTCGGTGATGCCGATGTAGCGCATCGCGCGGCGGCGCTGCTTGGCGTGGGCGATGGTCGCGCCCTTCATCGGGCCCTTCATCGCGCCCGGTCCGCAGCCGGTGCAGATGTCGAGGCCGCGCAGGCCCAGCTCGTAGCCGACCTGCTTGGTGTAGATGTACTCGTCGCGCGAGATCGAGTGGCCGCCCCAGCACACCACCAGGTTCGGATCGGCCGGGTGCAGGATGCGGGCGTTGCGCAGCAGGCCGAATACCGAGTCGGTGAGGCCGTCGCTGGACTCCAGGTCGCGGCCGCCGCCCTTGCCGAGCTCGATCGCGGTGTAGGCCAGGTCGCGGACCACCGCGAACAGCAGCTCGGCCACGCCGCGGATGATCTCGCCGTCGACGAAGGCCATCGCCGGCGCACGGGTCAGGTCGATGCGCATGCCGCGGTCCTGCTGGTGCACCTCGATGTCGAAATCGGGATACAGCTCGCGCGCGGCGCGCGGATCGTCGGAGGCGCTGCCGCTGGTCAGCACCGCCAGGGCGCAGCGGCGCAGCAGGTCGTGGATGCCGGTGGAGGCGTCGCGCAGGCGCGCGACCTCGTCGCGGGACAAGACGTCGAGCCCGCCCTTGGGGTAGATGCGGGCGTTGACCGTCGGCAGGACGGTCGCGTTGGGGGTTGCGGTCATTGCGTTTTTCTCGGCTTTTTCATCGATTCGTGGGGTGGGACTCTAGCAGTTCGGCCGCCGCCTCCGGTATCCGCGCGCGGTCGTCCCGGCGCGGCCGCGCGGCCGGCGCGGCGACGGGTTCTCCCATGAAAAACGGCCGGGACAGGCCCGGCCGTTTCGCCCTCCTCGGAACCGGCGCCCGCCCCTGCCGGGCGGGCGCGCGGCCGCGCTCAGTGCGGCAGGTAGCCCAGGCTCTGGCAGACCTCGCGCAGCCGCGGCGGCACGCTGTCGCCGGCCGGCAGCTCGCGCGAGGCCTGGATCCGGCCCGAGTGGATGCGCTCGCTGTTGTCGCCGAGGAACACCTTGAACGGACCGTGGTCGACCCGACCGTACTCCATCATCTCCGGCTCCCACTCCAGCCCCAGGAACCGGCAGATGTCCTGGGTCACCCGCGCGGGGTCGGCGGTGAGCTCCTCGTAGCGCACGGTCAGGCCGGGCAGCGCCGCGCGCGCCTGGATCACGCCCGACAACTGCGGCAGCAGCATGGTCTGCGCCGAATCCGGATTGCCCCAGCGTTCGTTCTGCTCGCCGAAGCGTTCCTTGAGTTCCTGGCCGAGCGCGCCCTTGGCCGCGGCCAGCATCGAATCGAGCACATGGCTGGGATGGCGGACCAGGAAGATGAAGCGCGCCTGCGGCCAGCACTGCGCCAGGCGCTGCCAGCGCAGCGCGTTGGCCGGGGTCTTGTCGACGATGGTGTGCTTGCCGCTGGCGGCCAGCAGGCGGTGCAGCATGCGGTCCCACAACAGGTGCTCGACCTCCGCCAAGTCCAGGCCCATCGCTTCCATCGAGACGTTGGCCTGGAGGGTGTCGAGCTGGACCTGGAAATCCGGCAGGTGCAGCTCGTGCGGCGCGCAGATGCGCGAGTGGGTGTCGAGCACGCAGCGCAGCAGGGTCGAGCCGCTGCGGACGGCGGAAATCACGAAAACGGGCGAAGCGACCAGGCGCGAAGGCGCCGGCGTAGCGGTGGTTCTGTCCATAGCGATTGTTTCTCCAGTGCGCGGACATTCATTGGTGGCGTCAATCAATGCGTTGCGGCGTTGCGGCGTTGGCGGACGGCATCCCTCCCCTGGCATGGAAGCCCTGCGCGCGCAGGGCGGAACGGCCGAGCGGCGGCCGCAGCCTTGCAATCATCGCCCGAGATTGCTGCGAACGTGCGACCGAACAGCGGCCGATCGGCCCGCGCCGCGAGCCGGCCCGACCCATAAAAAAAGACAGCCGGGCGAACCCGGCTGTCTTCGGTGGAGCGTTCGATCGCGCGGATCAGAACTTGTAGCGGAAGCCCAGCTGGACCGACCACTGCGACACGCCGACGTTGAAGCCGTCGGCGTCGGCGTTGGCCACGGTCGGCGCGTCCGGGGTGTTGAAGTTGTACACGTACTTGCCGTTGTACATGCCCTGGATCGCGGCGACGCGCTGGCTGGCGAAGAAGCCGTAGTCGTAGATGTGGCCCCAATCCTTGTTGATCAGGTTGCCCACGTTCTGGATGTCCAGCCAGATCTCGGACTTGTGGTCCTTGAAGAAGCCGGGCAGTTCCTGGCTGATGCGCACGTCGAAGGTGTTGACCCAACGCGCGCGGCCGGCGTTCTGCGGCGCGGAGCGGCCGGCGTAGCGGCCCAGTTCCGGGTTCGAGGCCAGCCAGTCGAAGAAGCGCTTCTCCATGGCCGGGTCGGCGGTGAACTGGCCGGCCGGGCTGAGCGAACCGAACAGCACGTCGCCCGGGCCGCTGGGCACGTAGAACAGGTCGTTGCCCGAGCGGTTGTCGCCGTTGACGTCGTTGGAATAGACGTAGCTGAAGGGACGGCCGCTGCGGCCTTCGTACACCAGGCCGATGCGGGTCTCGTAGTCGCCGAAGAACTTATGCTTCCAGTCCAGGGTGCCGATGATGCGGTCCTTGATCTGGTAGCGCGAGGTCGAGGCGGTCTCTTCGTTGGCGTCGAACAGGTAGTTGTAGTTCCAGCCGGAGGTCGCGGTCGAGCTGGTCAGGCCGCTGACTTCGGTGGCGTGGGTGTAGGTGTAGGCCAGGCTCCAGGACCAGTCGCTCTCGACGCCGAAGGGCTTGCTCAGGCCGACGGTGAACTGCTGGGTTTCGCCCTTGTCGGTGTTGTCGAGCAGCAGGACCTGGTCGAAGCGGCGGTCGCGCGCGAAACGGTTGTTGCCCGACGACCACGGACGGTTGCGCAGGTTCGCGGCCTGGCTCCAGAACAGGTCGCGGCCGTCCGGACCCTCCGCCTGCGGCGTGCCGAGGTTGAGGTTGCGGTAGAACAGCGCATTCTTGACCTTGGTCACCAGCAGCTCGGCCGAACCGACCACGCCGTACCACGGCAGCTCATGCTCGAACGCCAGGTTGGCCTTCCACACCGACGGCTGCTCGAAGTCGGGGTTGATGACGTTGACGTTCTGCAGCTGGCTGCCGGCGCGCGACGGGATCGGCGGGTTGAGGCCGTCGCCGTTGAACTTCAGGTTCTGCCAGTTCTCGGTCGACGCCAGGTTCTGCGAGTACTGGATGTAGTTCAGGCCGGTGGTGTTGTAGGCGTTGGTCAGCCACACCTGCGGCGACTCGCCCTGGAACAGGCCGAAACCGCCGCGCAGCTGGGTCGGGCGCTCGCTGTCGAAGGTGTAGTTGAAGCCCACGCGCGGCTGGATCAGCCACTTGGAGTTCAGCACCTTGCGGGTGTCGTAGCCGAACACCTGCTGGACCAGCGGGTTGTAGTCCGGGTTCTTGTTGACTTCCGGCTTGTCGGCGCGCAGGCCGAAGTTCACCGTCAGGTTGTTGTTGACGAACCACTCGTCCTGGATGAACAGGCCGTACTGCTTGTACTTGAACGCGCCGGCGACGCTGTCGATGCCCGCGCCCGGCTGCGGGGTGCGCACGTCGTACTTCAGCCAGCGGCCGGCCTGGTAGTTGTCCAGGCCCCAGAACTCGTACACGCCGTAGACCTGCGGTCCGAACAGGTTGTAGACGTCGTTGTTGCTGTAGTCGAAGCCGAACTTGACGTTGTGGTCGCCCAGCGCCAGGGTGCCCGAACCGAACGCGTTCCAGGTCTTGGTGTAGAGCTTGTTGGCCTGCGAGTTGGTCTCGGTGCCCAGGAACAGCGAATCGCCGCCCGGGTTGCCTTCGGTGCCGCCGAACCAGATGCGCACGCTAGGCGCGGTGCCCGGGGTTTCGCGCACGGCCGAGTAGTCCCGGTAGGAGACCTTGAACTCGGTGGAGAAGTTGTCGGTCCAGTCGCTGAACAGCTGGCCGACCCAGCTCTCGACCGACTTGGTGTGCTGGTACCAGTACGAGTTCAGCGAGATCTGGCTGCTGTTGATGCCGTTGATGCGCAGCTTGCTCTGGTCGAGCTTGCTGTAGCGCAGGCTGGCGCGGTGCGCGTCGGAAATGTTCCAGTCGATCTTGAGCGCGTACTCTTCCAGGTCGGTGTTGCCCGAGCTGCCCAGGCCGCCGGCGTCGAAGCCGTAGCCGCTGGAGATGGTCTGCGCGCGCGACAGGTCGTTCTGGGTGATGACCGCGCCGCGGCGGCCCAGCGCGCTGCCCGGGATGTCGGCGCCCGGAGCGGCCTGCTTGAACTTCTCGTAGTTGGCGAAGAAGAACAGCTTGTCCTTGACCAGCGGGCCGCCGAAGGTGGCGCCGTAGGTCTCTTCCTTGTCGAAGCCGTTGAACTTGGTGTCGGTCGGATCCTTGCCGAACCAGCCGCCGTCGCGGTAGCTGCCGTAGATCGAGCCGTGGAATTCGTTGGTGCCCGACTTGGTCACCGCGTCGACCACCGCGCCGGTCGCGCCGGTGATGGTGACGTCGTAGCTGGCCAGGTCGACGTTGATGCCTTCGATGGCTTCCATCGACACCGGCTGGCGGCGGGTCGGCATGTTGTTGCCTTCCAGGCCGAAGGTGTCGCTGGCCGACACGCCGTCGATGCGGATGGCGTTGTAGCGCGGGTTCTGGCCGCCGGCGGTGATGCCGCCCTCGGCGCGGTTGACGTAGGCCACGCGCGGGTCGAGGCGGACGTAGTCCTGGATGTTGCCGCCGATCGAGGGCAGCGCCTCGATGGTCTGGCGGGTCACGTTGGTGCCCGAGCCCATCTTGGTCGCGCTGAACAGCTCCGAGCCGCCGGTGGCGACCGCGGTGACCGCGCCCAGGGTGGTCACGTCGGCCGGCGACAGCGCGGCGTTGATGGTGTTGCTCTTGGCCAGATCGAGGTAGACGCCGTCCTCGGTCTTGGTGCCCTCGCCTTCCTTGGTGATGTTGATCGTGTACGGACCGCCGACGCGCAGGCCGCGCGCGTTGTAGCGGCCGCTGGCGTCGGTGGTGGCGCGGCTGACCGTGCCCGACTCGACGTGGGTGATGGTCACTTCGGCGCCGGCGACCGGCTGGCCGCTGGCGCTGGTCACCGTGCCGTTGACGCCGGCGGAGGTGGACTGGGCGAACGCCGGTGCGGTGGCGAGTACGGCGAGCAGGCCAAGCGTGAGCTTGGACATGCGGACGCGGTTCTGATAGGTCATTACGATGGCCTCGGTACAGTGGAATGCGTGGCGGAGTCGGCCGGCCGGCGCGGCTTCGCGCCGCGCTCGTACCAGGTCCGTTTTATGGCTAGCCCCTAGACCCGCGCGGCGCCGTGGCCGCCGGGGTTAACAGCAGTTTAACAGGCTAGGGAGGGTGTGTGACAGAGACGTGACCGGCATCAAGCCTTGTCACACGGTGACTGCGTCCACACCTGAACTGCCATGCAGCGCAAAGTTGTATAAACCACCGCCGCGCCGCGTCCCCATGCGCTTGCGAATGGGCGCCGGCCTACATACGCCAGGCACCGGATCGCCACTCGAAATCGCGGACCGACGCCGCATCGCGGCACGCGCATGGCGCGCGCATCCCACCGTTCGTCGGCAACCCGGGCGGATGGGGCCGGTCGCCGCGGTTTCATCGCGGCCCGGCGGCGGGGATCGGTTCCAGCGAGCGGTGGCCGATGGCCCGGCCTCGGACGACGTTGATCCATCCCTGGACCACCGGGTTCGGACGACCCGGCTCCCCCTCCGGGGCTTCGCTTACGGCGGCCCCGGCAGGTAAGAACCCAGGCCATCGAGGATCATCTGCACCGAAATCGCGACCAGCAGCATGCCCATCAGGCGTTCGATCGCGATCAGCGCGCGCCGGCCGAGCAGCTTGTAAAGAATGGTCGCCGAGAACAGGATCGCCGCGGTCGCGCCCCAGGCGATCAGCAGGGCCAGGCTCCAGTCGCCGAGCCGGGCCGGATCGTTGCTGCCCATCAGCATCACCGCGGCCATGCCCGAGGGGCCGGCCACCAGCGGGATCGCCATCGGCACGATGAAGGGCTCGCCGTCGGGGATCTCGCCCATCAGCCCTTCCGGCGGCGGGAAGATCATGCGGATGCCGATCAGGAACAGCACGATGCCGCCGGCGATCGACACCGATTCCTGGCGCAGGTGCATCAGTTCCAGCGCGTACTTGCCGCCCCACAGGAACAGCATCAGCACGCCGAGCGCGATCAGCAGCTCGCGCGCGAGCACGATGCGCTGGCGCTTGGGCGGCAGCCCGCGCAGCAGGCTCAGGAACACCGGGATGTTGCCGAGCGGGTCGAGGATGATGAAGAGCAGCAGCGCGGCCGAGGCGATGGTCATGGCGGCGGGCTCAGGCGTGCGGCGCCCAGACCGTGCCGCGATGGCCCGCGCCGGCGGCCGACAGCAAGGTCACGCAGGCCTGGGCGTAGGCCGAGGGCTCGCGCGCGGAGCGGTCGCTTTCCTCGACATAGGCGCGCGCGCGCAGCGGCGTGCGCATCGGCCCGGGACGCAGCCCGGCCACGCGCACGCTGGAATTGCCCAGCTCGGCGTGCAGGATCCCGACCAGCGCCGCGAGCCCGTGCTGGGCCGCGCCGTAACCGCCCCAATAGGCCTGGCCGACCCGCGCGGGATCGTCGAGCGCGAACACCAGGGCGGCGTCGCCGGCCTTGGCCAGCAACGGCAGGCAGGCCTGCGACAGCCACCACGGCGCGGTCAGGTTGACGTGCACGGCGCGCGCGAACGCGGCCGGATCGGTCTGCAGCAACGGGGTCAGGCCGGGGAAGTCGGCGGCGCAATGCAGCACGCCGTCGAGGCGGCCGAGTTCGGATTCGATCCGCTGCGCCATCTCGGCGTAGTCGT
This sequence comes from Lysobacter enzymogenes, assembly GCF_023617245.1. NCBI lineage: Bacteria > Pseudomonadati > Pseudomonadota > Gammaproteobacteria > Lysobacterales > Lysobacteraceae > Lysobacter > Lysobacter enzymogenes. The sequence continues at coordinate 1,889,340 of NZ_CP067396.1, read as the reverse complement.
CGGGCTGGGCGCCTTCCAGGTCGAGCGGGTACAGCAGCGGCTCGGGCCCGGCCTGGGCCGCGGCGTCGTAGACCCGGTTCAACTTCGGCAGCTTGCGCCCGAGCAGGACCACGGTGGCGCCGGCGGCGGCGGCGGCCACCGAAGCGGCCGAACCGAGCCCGCCGGCGGCGCCGGTGACCAGCACCACGCGTCCGGCCAGCGCCTGCGCGCCGGCCTGCGGATCGTTCGAGCGGGCGGCGGCTTCGGTCACTGCGACTGGGTCTCGCTGATCATGCGCGCCAACTCGCCGGACTCGTACAGTTCCAGGGTGATGTCGCAGCCGCCGATCAGCTCGCCATGGATGAAGAGCTGCGGGAAGGTCGGCCAGTTCGAATAGCGCGGCAGGTTGGCGCGGATCTCCGGATCTTCGAGCACGTTGACCGTATGCAGCGCGGTCGCGCCGGCGGCCTTGAGCGCCTGCACCGCGCGGCTGGAGAAACCGCACATCGGGAACTGCGCGGTGCCCTTCATGAACAACACGACCGGATGGGACTCGACCTCGGTCTGGATCCGTTCGATAACCGACGACATGGGCACTGCTCCTGACGAGGTTTGTTGCCGAGTTTGACGGTTCGGCAACCTTGGGTGGGGATAGAATATGAATTGTAAGCCTTCGCGGCGTCGCCGACGCGCCCGTTCCCGGAACCCAACGGTCCACGACCGCGCGGTCCCGGGCCTGGAGCGCCGGCCGCGGCGCCCTCCGCTAGCCAGCCCCCTCGCATCTCCAGGAGCCCGCCAATGGCCATCGAATTGCCTGCCCTGCCGTACGACCGCACCGCGCTGGAGCCGACCATCTCGGCCGAGACCATCGACTACCACTACGGCAAGCATCACAAGGCCTACGTCGACAACCTCAACAAGATGATCGAAGGCACCGAGTTCGCCTCGCTGTCGCTGGAAGAGATCATCAAGAAGTCGCAGGGCGGCATGTTCAACAACGCCGCCCAGATCTGGAACCACACCTTCTATTGGAACTGCCTGTCGCCGAAGGGCGGCGGCGAGCCGACCGGCAAGCTGGCCGAACTCATCAACAAGGCCTTCGGCGACTTCGCCAAGTTCAAGGAAGAGTTCACCAAGACCGCCGTCGGCACCTTCGGCTCGGGCTGGGGCTGGCTGGTGCAGCGTCCGGACGGTTCGCTGGCCCTGGTCAGCACCCCCAACGCCGCCACCCCGCTGACCGGCGAAGACACCGCGCTGCTGACCTGCGACGTGTGGGAACACGCCTACTACATCGACTACCGCAACGCCCGCCCGAAGTACGTCGAGGCGTTCTGGAACCTGGTCAACTGGGACTTCGTGGCGTCCAACCTCAAGTAAGCCGCCGCGTCTACGCGATACGAAGAACGGCCGGGGAAACCCGGCCGTTTTTCGTTGCCCGAGAATCCGTCCCGCTTTTGTAGGAGCGGCGCAAGCCGCGACCGCGCCACCACGCCAACGACGCCCCTCCCCTCGCTCGCACCATCCGCCAGACCTCGACGCGACCACGCTTGCGCAACCGCAGCCCCCACGCGCAAGCTCGTCCCGCCGCACTCCGCGGCCACCCGGACCTGTTTTCATGGCCTCGCCGATCGCCGCCACCGCCCCGTACTGGGTCCCCGCGCTGTCGATGCTGATGATCTACCGCCGCGTCCGCCGCAACTTCGGCGTGCAGCCGTGGCGGCCGGTGCGCAGCGGCATCCGCCTGGGCGTCCTGGTCCTGGTCGCGGCGATGCTGTGCGCGCTCGGCGCGTTCCAGCCGTCGCTGGCGCTGGGCCTGGGCATCGGCGCGACGCTCGGCGCCCTGCTCGGCTTGCTCGCGCTCAAGCACACCCACGTCGCCTGGCGCGACGACCAGCGCACCTACACGCCGAACCCGTGGATCGGCGGCGCGCTGACCGCCCTGCTGGTCGGCCGCATCGCCTGGCGCTACACCCACGAAGGCTTCGCCGCGACGCAGGCGCCGAGCGCGCTGACCATGGGCATGGCGACGGTGCTGATCGGCTATTCCCTGGCCTATGTCATCGGACTGATGGTGCAGATGCGGCGGCTGGCGGCGGAACGCGCCGCGACCGATCCGCCGGCGCCCTGATCCGTGCCCTGATCCGTGCCCTGGTCCGTTTCCTGATCCGTGCCCTGATTCGTGCCCCGATCTGCACCCAGTCGGCGCCGTTGTTGGCGCAGCGCGGCGCGCCTCAGGCGCGCTCGAACCGGCAGCCCTGCGGCGCGAACCAACGCCAGCGGAAGTAGAAGCCCAGCCGCCCGCGGCGGTAGTCGCACACGGCGCGGTCGCCGGCGCGCAGCGCGTCGTATTCGGATCGGTCGATGCGCAGCGACACCACCGCGCCGCTGCGGGCATCGCGCACGCGCATGCCATGGATGCTCGCGCGGCCGGCGCTTTGCCAGCGGCCGACCACCTCGCCGCCGAAACTCGCCGGCCGGCTGCCGGCGACGGCGTTGACGGCCTGCAGGTAAGGCCAGGTCAGCGCGGCCAGCAAGGCCGCGAGCACGAACGGCGCCAGCGCCGCCGCCCACCGCGCCGAACCGCGGCGCCACCAGCGCCAATGCAGCGCCAGCGACAACGCGGCCAGCGACAGCCACGGCGCGAGCAGCCACCACAGCACCCGCCGGCTGTCGGGACTGCCGGGTTCGAACCGGCAGCAGGCCGGTTCGACGAACAACAGGCACAGCAGCGCGCCGATGAAGTAGACGAACACCAGCAACGCGGACGGCCCGGCCCGCACCAGCGACGCGGCAGCGCGCGGGGAGCGCGACCGCGTCGGAATGATGATCAGGTCAGCCTCGCGATCACCGGCGCGACCTGCTCCTGGCGGCCGAGCGCGACGCCGACCCGGGCCAGCGCCTGCGCCAGCGCCTGCGCCGAATCCGCGCGCACCGTCGCATGCCCGACCTTGCGCCCCTCGCGCGGCGACTTGCCGTAGTCGTGCCAGTGCCCGCCGGCCTCGGCCAGCACCGGCGCGGCGTCCGGCATCGCGCCGATCCAGTTGAGCATGCAGGCGTGGCCGAGCATGCGGGTGTCGCCCAGCGGCAGGCCGAGCACCGCGCGCAGGTGGTTCTGGAACTGCGAGGTTTCGGCGCCTTCGATGGTCCAGTGGCCGGAGTTGTGCACGCGCGGGGCCAGTTCGTTGGCCAGCAGCACGCCGTCGCGGCAGAACAGCTCCAGCGCGAACACGCCGACGTAGTCGAGCGCGTCGGCGAGCTTGCGCGCATGCGCGACCGCGGTCGCGGCCAGCGCCTCGTCGGCGACGGCCGGCGCGAGGCTGGCCGAGAGCACGCCGTCGACGTGCCAGTTCTCGGTCAGCGGCCAGGCGCGGAACTCGCCGTCGCGGCCGCGCACGGCGACCACCGACAGTTCGCGCTCGAAGCGCACGAAGCCTTCCAGGATCAGGCCGACGGTGTCGGCCTGGGCGCCGAGCGCGGCCCAGGCGGCGTCGGCGTCGGCCGCGGTCTTGATCCGGAACTGGCCCTTGCCGTCGTAGCCCAGGCGCCGGGTCTTGAGGATGCACGGCGTGCCGATCGCCGCCAGCGCGGCGTCGAGGCCGGCGCGCGAGTCGATCGCGGCGAAGTCGGGCACCGGGATGTCGAGTTCGCGGAACAGGGTCTTCTCGGCGAGACGATCCTGCGCAACGGCGAGCGCACGCGGGCTCGGGAACACCGGCCGGCGCTCGGCCAGCCAGCGCGCCGACTCGGCCGGCACGTTCTCGAAATCGAAGGTCGCCACGTCGATCTTGGACGCGAATTCGTCGAGCGCGGCCTGGTCGGTGTAGTCGCCGACCACCATCGGCGCGAACTGGCCGGCGCAGGCGTCGGCGGTGTTGTCCAGGACCAGGAAGCGCAGGCCCAGCGGCGCGCCCGACAGCGCCAGCATGCGGGCCAGCTGCCCGCCTCCGAGGATGCCGACGGTGGTCATTGGCGCGGATCGTCGTGGGCCAGCACCTCGTCGGTCTGGCGCGCGCGGAACGCGGCCAGCGCCGCGCCGATGGCCGGATACTCCGGCGCCAGCAGGGCGGCGGCGAACAGCGCGGCGTTGGCGGCGCCGGCGTTGCCGATGGCGAAGGTCGCCACCGGGATGCCGGCCGGCATCTGCACGATCGACAGCAGCGAGTCCATGCCGTTGAGCGCCTTGGACTGCACCGGCACGCCGAGCACCGGCACCGCGGTCTTCGCGGCCAGCATGCCCGGCAGGTGCGCGGCGCCGCCGGCGCCGGCGACGATCGCGCGCAGGCCGCGCGCGGCCGCCGATTCGGCGTACTGGAACAGCACGTCCGGGGTGCGGTGCGCGGACACCACCCGCACCTCGTGCGGCACGCCCAGGGCTTCGAGCTTGGCGGCGGCGTGCTGCATGGTCTCCCAGTCCGAGCGCGAGCCCATGACGATGCCCACGAGCGGGGCGGGACCGGCGGCGGCGGACGAGGGGCTTGGATCGGACGAGGCTGGGGACATGGGACGTGCCTTGGCGCAAAGACGTATTCTAACGCCCTGTCCCGTCGTACCGGCATCAAACCGTATGGATCGCAAACTGCTCGACCTGCTCGTCTGCCCGACCACCCGCCAACCGCTGCTGCCGCTGGACGGCCGCGGCCTGCAGGCGCTCAACGCCGCCATCGCCGCCGGCGGCGTGGTCCGCGGCGGCGGCGACGCCCAGACCCAGGCGCTGCGCGAGGCGCTGGTGACCCGCGACCGCAAGACCGTCTACATCGTCGACGACGGCATCGCCCTGCTGGACGCCGACAACGCCCTGGCCACCGCCCAGGTCGAGGGTTTCCCCGCCGCATGAACGCCGCCGCCCGCGACCTGACCCCGCCGCCGGCGACCGAGATCGAAGCCGACGTCGCCGATGCCCTGGCCGAAGACCTCGGCGGCGGCGACGTCACTGCCGAACTGCTGCCCGACAGCGCCGACATCGCTTACTTGTTGTGCAAGGAAGACGCGGTGATCTGCGGCCGGCCGTGGTTCGACGCCTGCCACCGCGCGCTCGACCCGCAGGTCGAGATCGACTGGAAAGTCGCCGAGGGCGACCGCGTCGCCAAGGGCACGGTGCTGGCGACCCTGCGCGGCCGTTCGCGCGCCCTGGTCAGCGCCGAGCGCGCCTCGCTGAACTTCCTGCAGACCCTGTCCGGCACCGCCACCGTCACCGCCCAGTACGTGGCCGCGGTGGCCGGCACCGGCACCCGCATCCTCGACACCCGCAAGACCCTGCCCGGCCTGCGCCTGGCGCAGAAGTACGCGGTGCGCTGCGGCGGCGGGGTCAACCACCGCATCGGCCTGTTCGATGCGGTGATGCTCAAGGAAAACCATATCCGCGCCGCCGGCTCGCTGGTCGCGGCGATCCGCCACGCGCGCGAACGCCATCCCGGGCTGCCGCTGATCGTCGAGGTCGAGACGCTGGACCAGTTGCGCGAGGCGCTGACCGAGGGCTGCGACCGCATCCTGATCGACGACTTCGACGCCGCCACCCGCCGCGAGGCGGTGCGGATCGCGCGCGCGGCGCCGTTCGACGGACGCATTCCGCTGGAGGTCTCCGGCGGCGTCGATCTCGACGGCCTGCGCGCGATCGCCGAAGACGGCGTGGACTGCATCTCTATCGGCGCGCTGACCAAGCATGTGCGCGCCATCGATCTTTCGCTGAAACTGGGACCGCCGCCGGGCTGACCGCATCGACCGGGGCGCCCGCCCCCTTGCGTTGCGCCGATCCCGCCGCCAAGAACACGCCATGCCTACCCTGATCCTGTTGATGATCTTCGGCGCCGCCGCGTTCTCGTTCTGGAGCGCCGGCCGCGCCGCCGCCGAACGCGCCGAAGTCGTCGGCCGCGACGCCTGCCGCGCGGCCGGGGTGCAATGGCTCGACCAGAGCGTGCACGCGATCGGCCTGAGGGTGATCCGCCGCGAGAGCGGCTGGCTCGGCTTCGAACGCACCTTCCGCTTCGACTACTCCATCGACGGCGAAGACCGCCACATCGGCCGGCTGGTGCTGCGCGGCGACCGGCTGGTGGCGTTCAGCGGTCCGGTCACGCGCGAGCCCTCGCAGTTGCACTGACGGGTCGGGCCAACCGAAGCGACGCAGCTCCGCCACCACGACCCGAAGCCGCACCTCCCCATGCCGTCATTCCGGCGAAAGCCGGAATCCATTTTGATCTCGCTTGTCTGTTTGCGGCGCAGCGCGAGCAGGAGCAGAAGCAAAATGGATTCCGGCTTTCGCCGGAACGACGGGCCGGTGGTGGGCGCGCCGTAATTGAACTGGCGCGGTCGCGGCTTGCGCCGCTCCTACAGGGGGCGGGTGCGACGACGCGGCGAGTGGAACGAGCGCGGCTATGAGGCCACGGCTGCGCCGCGGTACGCCCGCGAGGTCGCGGCTCGAGACGCTGCGACGGGAAGCGGGCGCGAGCGCGGGCGGCTCGCGGCGCCTGCGGCTCAGCTGGCGACCGCGGCTATTTGACGATGCGCAGGTGCCCGCCGCGGCGCGGCGTCGGGGTGTGCGGGCCGTCGTCGTCGCCGTCCGGCGGGTCGCTCGGCACGGCGCTGAGCTGCGGCGACGGCGCGGCCGACTCGGGCTGCTCGGAGGACGCCTCGTCGAGCGCGGCGTCTTCCAGGCTGGCGTCCTCCGGCAGCGCCATGCCCTGCCCGGTCTCGCGCGCATAGATCGCCAGCACCGCGCCGACCGGCACGTTGACCGGATGGCTGACGCCGCCGAAGCGCGCGCTGAAGCGGATGAAGTCGTTGCCCATTTCCAGGTGCGAGACCGCGCGCGCGGCCACGTTGAGCACGATCTTGCCTTCCTTGACCGCGTGCGCGGGCACCTGCACGGCCGGACGCGTGGCGTCGACCAGCAGGTGCGGGGTCATGCCGTTGTCGGCGATCCATTCGTACAGCGCCCGCAACAGATAGGGGCGGTGGCTGGTCATCGAGGTGCTGCTTTCGCTCATGCGCGCAGTTTAACGCCTGGCGCGCCCGGACAGAGGATTTCGCCGCGCATCGGCGCCGCGATCGCGCGTCCGCCCGGCCCGGTCCGCGTCGCGCGGTGCGGCCGCGCCCGGCCGCGCGCGGCGCCGTCTCCAAGCCGCCCCATGCGGCCCGCGCCGAAGCCGTCGCCGTCGCGGGCGACGCCCGCGCGGCCCGCGCTCACATCGGCATGTCGCGCAGCTTGCGTTCCTGGTCGGTCAGGCTGCGCGAGAAGCCCGGGTTGCGGAAGATGCGGTTGCCGTAATCCTCGATCGCCTTGGCGTCCTTCGGCAGCGGCACGTCGAGCGAGGGCAGGCGCCAGATGATCGGCGCCATGGCGCAATCGGCCAGGCTCATTTCCGGGTTCAGGAAGAACTTGCTGGCCTTGAACAGCGGCACCGAGGCGGTCAGCAGTTCCTTCAGGCGCTTGCGCGCGGCCTCGGCCTGGACCTTGTTGCCCATCTGGATCGCCTGCACCTGCGGCACCCAGTCGTGCTCCAGGCGCAGCATCGCCAGGCGCAGGCGCGCGCGCGAAAGCGGGTCGACCGGCATCAGCGGCGGATGCGGATAGCGCTCGTCGAGGTACTCGCTGACCACGCTGGCCGCGTACAGGACCAGGTCGCGCTCGACCAGGGTCGGCACCGAGTGATAGGGGTTGAGGTCGACGAGGTCTTCCGGCGGGTTCTGCGGATCGACCGGAATCAGGTCGTAGGTGACGCCCTTGGCCGCCAGCACCAGCCGGACGCGGTGGCACAGCACGCAGTCGGTAGACGAAAACAGAGTCAGGGCATTACGCATACGGGGGCTCGCCGCCATCATCGACCTCTCCAACGACCGGAATCCGCCAGTCGCAAGACGCCCTCCACCCTGTGTGGAAGGTCGTCACGGCCTCGAGCCCGCACACCCCGGCTTTGCGCAGATTGCCGGCTCGCCAGACCGTCAACCCTAACGGAAAACCCGCGCTTGTGGCGCGGGTTTTCCAGGCGAACTACGTCAATGTTCCACGTCGCGCCAGTACTCGGTCTTCAGCAGGTAGGCGAGGAAGGTGAACAGAGCGAGGAACAGGATCACCCAGACGCCGAGGCTCTGGCGCTTGAGCGCCGCGGGTTCGCCGGCGTACTCGAGGAAAGCGGTGATGTCGCGGGTCGCGGTGCGGAAGCCGGCTTCGTCGAGCTTGCCGGCCTGCTCGATCTTGAGGCCGTGCACCGGACGCTCGCCCGTCGCCTTGTCCTTCTCGCCGTACTCGGCGTGCTGCAAGCCCTGCAGCTCCCACAGCGGGTTGGGCATGGAAGCGTTCGGGAACAGCTTGTTGTTCCAGCCCAGCGGCCGCGACTCGTCCAGGTAGAACTGGTTGAGGTAGGTGTAGACCCAGTCGCTGCCGCGCACGCGGGTGATCAGGCTCAGATCCGGCGGCATCTTGCCGAACCACTGGTTGGCGTGTTCCGCGGTCAGGTTGACCTGGATCTGCTCGCCGAACTTGGCGCCGGTGAAGTTGAGGTTGTTCATCACCTCGTCTTCGGTCAGGCCCAGGTCTTCGGCCATGCGCGAGTAGCGCAGGTACTTCAGCGAGTGGCAGCCCGAGCAGTAGTTCATGTACAGCTGGGCGCCGCGCTGCAGCGACGCGCGGTCGCTCAGGTCGGTGCCCGACTGCAGCAAGTCGCCGCCGCCGGAGGCGTAAGCGGTGACCGACACGAGCAGGCCGGCGACGAAAGTGGCGAGCTTCTTCACGATGCGGGTCTTCCGGAGAGGCTGGCTGTGGTTAGTCATGCATCGTCACCCGTTCCGGGACCGGCTTTGTTTTGTCCAGCTTCGTCCACACCGGCATGGTGATGAAGAAAGCGAAGTACAGGAAGGTCAGCACGCGGCCGATGACGGTCTCGACCGGGTCGGTGCCGGGGCCGGCGCCGATCTTGCCCAGCCACACGAAGCACACCGCCAGCAGCATCAGCATGAACTTGCTGATCAGGCCGCGGTAGCGCACCGACTTGACCTTGCAGCGGTCCAGCCACGGCACCAGGAACAGGATCGCGATCGCCAGGAACATCACGATCACGCCGCCGAGCTTGTCGGGGATCACCCGCAGCATCGCGTAGTACGGGGTGTAGTACCACACCGGCTTGATGTGCTCCGGCGTCACCAGGCGGTTGGCCTCGGTGAAGTTGTCGTGCTCGAGGAACCAGCCGCCCATCGCCGGGGCGAAGAAGATGATGAAGGCCGCCAGCATCAGGAAGAAGCCGACGCCGAACAGGTCCTTGACCGTGTAGTACGGATGGAACGGGATGGTGTCGATCGGCTTGTTGGCGTCCCAACGGTTGCCCTTCGGACCGTGCTTGGTGTCGACGCCCTCGGGGTTGTTGGAACCCACTTCGTGCAGCGCGCCCAGGTGCAGCACGACCAGCAGCAGCAGCACCAGCGGCAGCGCGATCACGTGCAGGGCGAAGAAGCGGTTGAGGGTGGCGTCGCCGGGCAGGTAGTCGCCCATGATCCACTCGGTCAGGCCGTTGCCGATCACCGGGATCGCGCCGAACAGCGAGATGATGACCTTGGCGCCCCAGAACGACATCTGGCCCCACGGCAGCACGTAGCCCATGAAGGCTTCGGCCATCAGCACCAGGTAGATCAGCATGCCCAGGATCCACACCAGCTCGCGCGGCTTCTGGTAGGAGCCGTACAGCAGGCCGCGGAACATGTGCAGGTACACGACGATGAAGAACAGCGAGGCGCCGGTGCTGTGCATGTAGCGGATCAGCCAGCCCCACTCCACGTCGCGCATGATGTATTCGACCGACGAGAACGCCTCGGCCGCGGACGGCTTGAAGTGCATCGTCAGGAAGATGCCGGTGACGATCTGGTTGACCAGCACCAGCAGCGCGAGCGAACCGAAGTAGTACCAGATGTTGAAGTTCTTCGGCGCGTAGTACTCGCTCATGTGCTTGCGGTACATCGGCATCATGCCGGGCGCGCGGTCGGTGACCCAGCCGAAGACGTTGTTGGCGGTACGCGTGAGGATGTTGGCCATGGCTTATGCCCCCTTCGCCGGATCGACGCCGATCACGATCGTGTTGTCGTTCTCGTAGTGGTGCGGAGGCACCAGCAGGTTGATCGGCGCGGGCACGCCCTGGAACACGCGGCCGGCCATGTCGAAGCGCGACTTGTGGCAGGGGCAGAAGTAGCCGCCCTTCCATTCCGGGTCGAACGGCTCGGGCCGGATCTCGGCCTTCATTTCCGGCGAACAGCCCAGGTGCGTGCACAGGCCGACCAGGACCGAGATGTCGGGCTTGAGCGAGCGCAGTTCCGGGCTCGCCTTGAACACGTACTCGGGCTGCTGGTCCTTGTTCTCGGACTTGGGATCGCGCAGGTGGCCGTCCAGGGTCGGCAGCGCGTCGAGGATCGCCTTGGAGCGCTTGACGATCCAGATCGGCTGGCCGCGCCACTCCAGGATCAGGCGTTGGCCTTCGGCCAGCCCGGTGATGTCCGCGGTCACCGGCGCGCCGGCGAGCTTCGCGCGGGCGCTGGGATTCCAGGACTTGATGAAAGGCACTGCCACAAAACCGGCTCCGACCGCCCCGACCACCGCGGTGGTGGCGGTGAGGAACCGACGTCGGCCCGTGTTGATAGGATCGTTGACCCCTTGGTTGGCCATCCGGCACTCCGCGAAATCTGCAATGCGAGGGTAACGCCGCACAACCCGGAACCGATGGCTATAAACCAAACACAACCACTGGCGAAAGGCTGGCGGCTCAAAAGACGGGGAAGTGTAGCGGAACCGTTAAGGGCGCGACAATCCGCGCTCTTGCAAAACCGCGACCGGCCCCGCCCGGACGCGACCGCGCGCACAAGCCCCGGATTCGCAAGGCGTTTGCGCGCGGCGCCCGGCCGCGCCGCGCGCGCGGCCGGGGCTCCGGCGCGGCCGCGGCGCGCGAACGGCTTTGCCGAGGCGGCGCGCCGGCTTGGCCGGATCGGCGCGGGCGGCGTGCGCCGCAGGGGGATTCGCACCAGGACGTTCGGGCCGCCGGGCGCGCCCGGCACGGATGCGCGGCGCCGATGCGGCGCCCGGCTCAGCGCTGCACCACGCCGGCGGAACGGTAGCGCTGGGCCAGCACCGCGACGCGCTGGACGTAGCGCTGGGTCTCGGAATACGGCGGCACGCCCTTGTACTTGTCGACCGCGCCCTCGCCGGCGTTGTAGCCCGCCGAGGCCAGGGTCAGGTCGCCGTTGAAGCGCTTGAGCAGCCAGGCCAGGTACTGCACCCCGCCCTGGATGTTCTGGCTGGCGTCGAAGGCGTTGCCGACGCCGAAGCGGCGCGCGGTGGCCGGCATCAACTGCATCAGCCCCTGCGCCCCGGCGCGCGACAGCGCATTGGGGTTGTAGGCCGATTCGGCGTGGATGATCGCGCGCACGATCGCCTCCTCGACCCCGTGCTGGCGCGCGGCCGCGGCGATCTCGGCCGAGTAGGCCGCGGTGTTGAGCCGCAGCGTGCCGAAGTTGACCCCGGGCCGGGCGGCGCAGGCGAAGCAGGTCTCGATGAAGCTGTAGCGGATGGTCCGCATCTGGGTGGCGTTGGCCAGCCCCTTGGGCCGCTTGCTGACGTAGTGGCGGACCCCGTCCTGGACGTAGGAATAAATCTGGCCCTGGACCAGCCGGGTCGGCGCCTGCCCCGGCGCCGCCGGGACCGGCGCCGCGGCGGGCGCGGACGCGACGGCCGGAGCCGGCGCGCTGGCCGTGGCGGCGCCGCTGATGCCGCCGGCGACCATGGCCGCGGCCGCGCCGGCATAGGTCGCCGGCGGGTTGCTGTGGGCCGAGGCCGGAATCGCCGCGTCGCCGCCGGCGCCGACCGAGCCCATCGCCGGTGCCGGCTTGGGCGGGGCGTAGGCCACCGGAGTGGGATCGCGCGGGCGGCTGGCCTTGCTGGTGTACTGGCTGACGACGGTGCAGGTCGCGCCCTTGACCTTCTTGCTGACGTAGCTGCGCTCGCCGCTGGGGCTGTCGCAGCGCCAAAGCGTACCGGCCGCCGCCGGCGCGAACGCCAGCAACCCCAGTACCCCCAGCAGCAGCGAGCTCCCCCTCATCCGGCCCAGTGTCCCCTGCCCGGGCCGACACTGCCAAGGGGGCCGGCGCAGAATGTGACGGGGGCCGCGGCTTGGCTGGGATCGCGGCGGCTGGCGGTATACTTCTAGGAGCGAGCGTGGAGGAGCGAGGAGTGAGCGGAGCCCGCTTTCGCTCACTCCTCGCTCCTCCACGCTCGCTTCTCGCTCGCCCGGCGCGGAATAACCGCCGCCCCTCCCGGACCCGCCATGACCGACCTGCATCCCCTGCCCGCCCTGCCGGGCGTCGCCCCGCCGTCCCGGCCGGGCGCGAAGAAGCTCTTCATCGAAACCCACGGTTGCCAGATGAACGAGTACGACTCGGCCAAGATGGCCGACGTGCTCGCCGCCAGCGACGGCCTGGAACTCACCAACGACGCGTCCGAAGCCGACGTCATCCTGATCAACACCTGCTCGATCCGCGAGAAGGCGCAGGAGAAGGTGTTCAGCCAGCTCGGCCGCTGGAAGCAACACAAGCAGGGCGAGCGCCAGGTCATCATCGGCGTCGGCGGCTGCGTCGCCTCGCAGGAAGGCGCGGCGATCGTCAAGCGCGCCCCGCACGTCGACCTGGTGTTCGGCCCGCAGACCCTGCACCGCCTGCCCGAGCTGATCCGCGCCAAGCGCGAGACCGGGCTGCCGCAGGTCGACATCAGCTTCCCCGAGATCGAGAAGTTCGACCGCCTGCCCGAGCCGCGCGCCGAAGGCCCGAGCGCGTTCGTCTCGATCATGGAAGGCTGCTCGAAGTACTGCTCGTTCTGCGTGGTGCCGTACACCCGCGGCGAGGAAGTCAGCCGGCCGTTCGAAGACGTGCTGGTGGAAGTCGCCCAACTCGCCGCGCAGGGCGTACGCGAGATCAATCTGCTCGGCCAGAACGTCAACGCGTATCGCGGACCGATCGCAGGCGAAGACGGTGCCAGCAGCGCCGGGGTCGCCGACCTCGGCTTGCTGATCCGCACCATCGCCGAAATCGACGGCGTCGACCGCATCCGCTTCACCACCTCGCACCCGCTGGAGTTCTCCGACTCGCTGGTCGAGGCCTACCGCGACGTGCCGCAGCTGGCCGACTACCTGCACCTGCCGGTGCAGGCCGGCAGCGACCGCATCCTCTCGGCGATGAAGCGCGGCTACACCGCGCTGGAGTTCAAGCAGAAGATCCGCAAGCTGCGCGCGGTGCGGCCGAACATTTCGATCTCCTCGGACTTCATCGTCGGCTTCCCCGGCGAGACCGAGGCCGACTTCGAGAAGACCATGAGGCTGATCGAGGACGTCGGCTTCGACCAGTCGTTCTCCTTCATCTACTCGCGCCGCCCGGGCACCCCGGCCGCCGACCTGGAGGACACCGTCACCAGCGAGGAGAAGCACGCGCGCCTGTCGCGCCTGCAGGCGGCGATCAACGCCAACGCGGCGAAGATCTCCCAGGCCATGGTCGGCAGCGTGCAGCGGGTGCTGGTGGAAGGCCCCTCGCGCAAGAACCCCGACGAACTCACCGGCAAGACCGAGAACATGCGCTCGGTGAACTTCCCGGCGCCGAAGCGGCTGATCGGCCGATTCGTCGACGTGACGATCACCGAAGCCCTGTCCAACTCGCTGCGCGGCCGCGTGCGGCTCGGCGACGACGCCCACACCGCGGCCTGAGCCGCGACGGAGACAGCGATGGACCGCGACTTCGACATCCGCGAGATCGGCCCGGAACACTTCCACCTGGCCTGGCCGATCTTCCGCGAAGTGCTGGCGCGCGGCGAGAGCTACAACTACGCCGCCGACCTCAACCTGGACGGCGCGCGGGCGATGTGGACCAGCCCGCCCTACCGCATGTTCCTGGCCCAATCCGGCGACGAGGTCCTGGGCTGCTACAAGCTCGGCCCGAACCAGCGCGGCCGCGGCGACCACGTCGCCAACGCCAGCTACATGGTCGCCGAGAGCGCCTGGGGCCAGGGCGTGGGCACGGCGCTGTGCGAGCACTCGCTGATGCAGGCGCGCAAGGCCGGCTACCTGGCGATGCAGTTCAACTACGTGGTCAGCACCAACGCGGCGGCGGTGCACCTGTGGCTCAAGCACGGCTTCGCCGTGGTCGGGCAGGTGCCGGAGGCGTTCCGGCATCCGACGTTGGGGCTGGTCGACGTCTACGTCATGCACCGGATGCTGTGAGCGCGCGATCGCCGCGTCGCGCGGCGAACCGTCGCGTCCATGCCCCGTCCGCAGCCGCTTCCGCACTCCCCCGTCGCCCCGGCGCTTCGCCCCTCCCGATCCGTCGTTCCGGCGAAAGCCGGAATCCATTTTGACTTTGCATGAGCTTCGCTCTTGCGCGGTCGCGGCAACAGCGACGGAAAATCAAAATGGATTCCGGCTTTCGCCGGAATGACGGTGGGGCTTCGGTGGAGATTTCGCCCGACCGCCGGTGGGGCTTCTGCCATGATGACGGCGTAGGTTCCGCCTGAATGCCGATGAGGCTCGCGTCGGCGTTACGGCGCGGACCCGCAGCGGAGCGACAGCAACCCGGGATACGCCGCCCCTCGCCTTTCGCGCCCTGCCCAGGCGTCCCGCCTGAGCCCTCGCCTCAACGCTGCGCTGGCTCGCGCCGCCACACCGGCGCGCCGTCCACATAAGTTCCCAGTAACGTCAGCTCGCGCAACCGCTGCGGCTCCACCGCCAGCGGGTCCTGTTCGAACACGACGAAATCCGCGCGCTTGCCGACCGCCAGGCTGCCGACCTCGTTCTCGGCGAAACCCGCGTAGGCCGCGTCCAGGGTGAAGCCGCGCAAGGCTTCGTACGCGGTCAGCTTCTCTTGCGGGTGCCAGCCGCCGAGCGGCTTGCCGGCGGCGTCGGTGCGGGTGGCGGCGGCGAACAGCCCCAGCCGCGGATCGACCGATTCGACCGGGAAATCCGAGCCCAGCGCCAGCCGCGCGCCGCTGTCGCGCAGTTGCCGCCAGGCATAGGCGCCGTCGATGCGCACCGGCCCGAGCCGGTCTTCGGCCCAGGGCATGTCGCTGGTGGCGTGGGTCGGCTGCACCGAGGCGATCGCGTGCAGCGCCGCCAGCCGCGGCAGGTCCTGCGGCGCGAGGATCTGCGCGTGTTCGATGCGCCAGCGGTGGTCGCGCGTGGTCGCGTTCTCGCCGAGCGCCTGGGCGTACAGATCGAGCACTTCGCGATTGCCGCGGTCGCCGATGGCGTGGGTGGCGACCTGCACGCCGCAGCGTTCGGCCTTGGCGATCGCTTTCGCCATCGCCTCGGGCGACATCCGCAGCAGCCCGCGGTTGCCGCGCTCGTCGCTGTAGTCCTGCAGCAGCGCGGCGCCGCGGCTGCCGAGCGCGCCGTCGGCGTAGAGCTTGACCGTGCGCATCTTCAGGCGTCCCGACGGATGCTGGTACAGGCCGTCGCGGCACAGCGATTCCAGCGCGTCTCCGTCGCCGGCAGCGAAGGCGGTGATGCGCAGCGGCAACTGCTTGCGCCCGACCAGGCGCTGGTAAGCGCGCAAGGTCGGCAGGTCGACGCCGGCGTCGTGCACCCCGGTCAGGCCGTGGCGGACCGCGGCCTGCATGCCCAGGCTCAGCGCCTGTTCGACCGCGGCCGGCGGCAGCGGCGGACGCGCGCGCTCGAGCAGCGCCATCGCATCGTCGATGAACACGCCGGTGGCACGGCCCTGGTCGTCGCGCACGATGCGCCCGCCGTCGGGTTGCCAATCGCCGCCCAACTCGCGTCCGGCCGCGCGCATCGCCGCGCTGTTGGCCCAGCCGGCGTGACCGTCGATGCGCTGCAGCCAGACCGGACGCTCGGGGAACTCGGCATCGAGATCGGCCGCCTCGGGGAAACGCGCATCGGGCCAGTCGTTCTGGTCCCAGCCGTGGCCGATCAGCCACTGCCCGGGCGGCAGCGCGCGCGCGAACTCGCGCAGCCGCTGCAACGCTTCGGCCTTGCTGCGGGTGCCGGTGAGATCGGCCTGGAGCTGGTTGATGCCCAGTTCGAACACATGCGCGTGCGCGTCGATCAGCCCCGGCACCAGCGTGGCCTCGCCGAAGTCGATGTGGCGGGCGTTGGGATACAGATGCAACAGGTCGCCACGGGTGCCGACGGCGACGATCTTGCCGGCGGCGTCGAACACCAGTCCTTGCGCGCGCGGTCGGGCCGGATCGAGCGTGTGCACGCGCGCCGCGGTCACGACGGTGAGCGGCTGCGCCGATGCGGCGCTGCCGCATGTCAGGGCCAGCGCCAGGGCAAGGATGGCCGCCGGGCCGATTCCGCGTAACCGCCGCATCGTTCGCATGCTTCGCTTCCCTGGCCGCGGACTGCGGCGTCCGAAAGTGGCGAATGTGCGAGATCGGCGGTTGCGGCGCAAGTGCGGCAGATGCGGACGGTCGGGCGATTCTCGATCGGGGTCGGAAAGCGACGAAAAAAAGAATCCGGCTTTCGCGGTAATACAAGGCAGCGCCGGGGTCGGCGCGAACCGCGCAGCCGCGGCGTTTGCGCCAGGCCGCAAGAACGTCGCGCTCAATCCAGCCGCTTGCGGAACCGCGCCACCGCCAGGCTCATCATCACCGCGATGAAGCCGAGCAGGTAGGCCACGTCGCGCCACAGCTCCAGCAGCCCCGCGCCGCGCAGCATCACCCCGCGGATCAGGCGCAAGAAGTGGGTCATCGGCAGGATCTCGGCCAGCCATTGCGCCGGCGCCGGCATGCCGGCGTACGGGAACATGAAGCCCGACAGCAAGATCGACGGCAGCAGGATGAAGACGGTCATCTGCATGGCCTGGAACTGCGAGGCGGCCTTGGTCGAGATCAACAGGCCGAGCGCGAGGTTGGCCAGGATCAGCAGCACCGCGGCGACGTAGACGTCGAGCACGCTGCCCTTGACCGGCACCTCGAACAGCCACAACCCGAGCAACAGCACCACGCTGGTCTGCAGCAAGCCGATCAGCGCGTACGGCAGCACTTTGCCGACCATCAGTTCGGTGCGGCTGACCGGCGTGGTGATCAACAGCTCCATGTTGCCGCGCTCGCGTTCGCGCACGATCGCCACCGCGGTGAACATCACCATGGTCATGGTCAGGATCACCCCGATCAGCCCCGGCACGATGTTGACCGGCGAGCGCCGCTGCGGGTTGTAGAACGCGACCACGCCGATCGCGCCGGTGTTCGGCCCGACCCGGCGCGGCGCCGCCGCCGAGCTATCGACCGGCGTCTGCGCGAGTTGCGCGGCCGCGCTCTGGACCACGGTGTCGCTGCCGTCGACCATCACCTGCAGCACTTCGCGGCCGTCGGCGCGGCGGCGCTCGAAGTTCGGCGGCACCGCGATGCCGACGCTGATCTCGCCGCGCCGGAGCATGCCGACCAACTGCTGCGGCGTGTCGGCGCGGGCGACGGTGCGGATCACCCCGGTGGCGATCATGTCCATGACCAGCGCGCGCGAAGCGGCGGTGCCGGCTGATCGGCGACCGCGGCGGTGAGGCCGCGCGGGTTGAGGTTGATGGCATAGCCGAACAGCACCAGCTGGCCGACCGGGATCATCACGATCATCGCCAGGGTGATGCGGTCGCGGCGCAGTTGCCGCACTTCCTTGAGCACGATGGCCCACAGCCGGCGCAGTTTCATGCGTCCTCCTCGCGCGCCGCGGCGGCGCGCGGCGCGTCGCCGCGGGTGGCGGCGACGAACACGTCTTCCAGGTTCGGCTTGGCCTTGGCGACTTCGGCCTGCAGCCCGGCCGCGCGCAGCGCGTCGGTCAGGCCTTGTTCGGCGGTGTCGGCGTCGGCCAGCAGCACCCGCAGGTCGTTGCCGATCTGGGCCACGCTGAGCACGCCGGGCAGATCGACCAGCGCGCGCTGGGCCTTGCGCGGCTGCGCGGCGCGCACTTCCACCGCGCGCCCGCGCAGTTCGCCGGTGAGTTCGGCCGGGGTGCCGTCGGCGACCAGGACGCCGCGGTCGAGGATGGCGAGGCGGTGGCAGCGCTCGGCCTCGTCCATGTAGTGGGTGGACACCAGCAAGGTGGTGCCGGCGTCGGCCAGCTCGAACAGTTTTTCCCAGAAATCGCGGCGCGATTCGGGATCGACCGCGCTGGTCGGCTCGTCGAGGAACAGCAGCTCGGGTTCGTGGATCACCGCGCCGGCCAGGGCCAGGCGCTGCTTCTGGCCGCCGCTCATGGTGCCGGCGAGCTGGTCCTGGCGGTCGCCGAAGCGGTACTGCCCGATCAACGCGTCGATGCGCTTGCGCGCGGCGGCCTTGGGGATGTCCTGCACGGCAGCGAGGAACTCCAGGTTCTCGCGCACGCTCAGGTCCTCGAACAGCGAGAATTTCTGGGTCATGTAGCCGATGCGACGGCGCAGCGCTTCGGCCTGCTCGGGAATCTTCAGCCCCAGCACTTCGATCTCGCCCGCGCTCGGGGTCAGCAGGCCGCACAGCATGCGGATGGTGGTCGACTTGCCTGAGCCATTCGGGCCGAGGAAGCCGTAGACGCAGGCGCGCGGCACGGTCAGGTCGACCCGGTCCACCGCCTGCAGTTCGCCGAAACGCTTGCTCATGCCGCGCGCTCGGATCGCCGGCGCCTCGGCCGTCGCCGAAGCCGCCGTTTCGCGCGCGCCCGCGACCGCGCTCACGGCGCGAACTCGGCCCGCACCGGCAGGCCGGCCGGCAGTTCGACCGCGTCGGCGTCGGTCAATTCGACCTCGCACAAATAGCTCAGGCGCGCGGCGTCCTCGCCGGTCAGCGCGTAGTACGGGGTGAAGCTGGACTCGCTGCGGATCATGCGCACGCGGCCGTTCCAGGCGCGCACGCGGCCTTCGACATAGACCTTGGCGGCGCGACCGACGCGCACGTCCTGGCGGATCGGCTCGGGCACGTACACGCGCGCGAACGGGCGCGGCCCGACCAGCATCACCGCCAGCGGCGATCCCACCGGCGCCTGGTCGCCGAGCTTGTACGGCAGGCTGTCGATCACGCCGTCGCGCGGCGCGACCACGTCGAGCTTGGCGAACGTGGTCTGCTGCACCGCGGCCTGGGCCTGCGCGGCGGCGAGCGCGGCCCTGCCCTGGGCGATGTCTTCGCGCCGGTTGCCGCGTTCGAGTTCCAGCAACCCGGCTTCGGCCGCGCGCACCTGCGCGAGCGCGTTGCCGGCGGCGGCGCGGGCGCGGTCGACGTCGGCCGCGGCGATCAAGCGGCGCTGGCCGAGCGGGCGCACGCGCTCGAAATAGGCGCTGGCGTCGCGCTGCTGCGCCTGCGCGGCGGCGAGGTTGGCGCGGGCCTGCTCGATGGCTTCGCGGCGCGGGCCGGCTTCCAGTTCCGCCAGCGCCTGCGCCGATTGCTGCGCCTGCGCCTGCGCGGCCTGCAGTTGCGAACGGGTGCGGTCGGGTTCGAGTTGCAGCACGCGCGCGCCGGCCTTGACCCGCTGGCCCTCGCGCACGTCGATGCGCACGACTTTCTCGGCCGCGGGCGCGGGCAAGGTAATGCGGTCCCATTCCAGCGTGCCCAGCGCCTGCGGCGGCGGGCGCGCGCAGCCGGCGAGCGCGAGCGCGGCCAGCGCGCACAGGCCGGCGCTGCGCAACGCGGCGCGGCTGCCCGGCGACGCCAAGGTTTCGGCGCGACGCGGCGCGCGTGCCGCCGCCGGCGGCGCAACCGCGTCCTGCAGTGCGGCCGCGGCCAGGGCGCGGCTGCGCAGCGGGATCAACGCGGCCAGCGCCGTCGCGGCGGCGGACGGCGCGGTGCGGATCTGGGCATTGCGGGCGTCGCGCTGCGCGCTCATGGCGTCAATCCCTTATCGAGCAGGGCCAATGCGTGGCGGCGCTGCGCCGCCAGGTCGAGGTCTTCGGCGCCGAACAGATGGCGCCAGATCGGCGCGCTCGCCGCCGGGAACAGGGTCAGGCCGATCAGGCTGACCATCAGCAGGCGCGGGTCGAGGTCGGCGTTGATCCGGCCCTGCGCCTGCGCGTCGGCGAAGCGCGCCGCGAGCATGCGCGGCAGCAGCGGACCGATCTTGTCGTACAGCAGGGTCTGCCGCAGCGCCCCGCCCTCGCACAGCACCTCGCGCACCCACAGCGACGGCAGCCACGGATGGGTTTCGATGATGCGCCCCATGTTGGCGACGAAACGTCCGACCAGATCGAAGACGTCGTCGCCGTCGTCGGCCAGCCCCTCGCGCAGACCGACGATCAGCGGGAACAGCCGCTCGCTGCTGACCGCCTCCTGCAGTTGCTCCTTGTCGCCGAAGTAGTAATGCAGCAAGGCCGGATTGACGCCGGCCTCGGCGGCGATCGCGCGCAGCGAGGTCGCGGCGATGCCCTGGCGGGCGTAGCAGGCGATGGCGGCGTCGAGCAGGCGTTCGCGCAGGTC
Organism: Lysobacter enzymogenes; assembly: GCF_023617245.1. Taxonomy (NCBI): domain Bacteria; kingdom Pseudomonadati; phylum Pseudomonadota; class Gammaproteobacteria; order Lysobacterales; family Lysobacteraceae; genus Lysobacter; species Lysobacter enzymogenes. Next base: position 1,868,969 of record NZ_CP067396.1, on the reverse strand, counting down.
GGGGTTGTCGGCGGCGGCGGGCCGGCCGGGCGCGCGCTTGGGCGCCTCGGTCTTGCGCGGGCGGCCGCGCCGGGCGGGCTTTGGGGTGTCCATACTTATATTTAATTCAATGATTAATTAGTTGGCAAGATCGCTCCGACGAGCGGTCGTTTTGGGGCTGTGCGTCCTGTCGGGCCGGGCCGCATGGCCGCCGTCGCTCGCGCCGAAAGTTCCGTCGCAACTGCGTCGTCGCGGTCGCGGCTTGCGCCGCTCCTACAGGGGCTCCGGCCGCCACGCGATCTACCTGTAGGAGCGGCGCGAGCCGCGACCGCGGGGCTGCCCGTTCGCGTCGGAAGCAACGCCATAGCCGCGCTGTCGCGGGCGCGACTTGCACCTCGCCAGCAAAGGAAACGCGATCGGACTCGATCATCGAGTTGGCGAAACGCCGCTTGCGAAACGAAACGAATCCACCCGCCACCGCAGCCGTTCAATCGGCCGCGTCGAGCACCGATTGCGGATGCCGCTCGCGCCACTGCGCCAGCGTGTCGGCGCAATGCGAGGGAATCACCCAGGCGCCGTGGTGGGTGTCGCGGAACCGCGCCAGCCGGCGCAGGGTGTCGAGGTAGGCGCCGGCGTCGTCCATCGCCAGCAACTGAGTCAGCCACGGCAGGGCCTGCGGCCGGTCGAGCTGTTCGCGCCGCCAGAACGCATCGGCGGCGAGCACCACGCGTTCGCCGTCGCGGGTGCGCAAGGCCAGGCCGATCTGGCCGCGGGCGTGGCCCGGCAGCGACAGCGCGTGCAGGCTGCCGTCGCCGAACAGGTCCCAGCCTTCGCCGAGGCCGGCCAAGTCGGCCGCGAGCGGGCGCCGGCCTTCCTCGTCGAGCAATTGCAGACGCTCGGCGAAATCGGCCGGCAGCAATTCCTTCCAGATCTGCGCGTGCAGCAGCTCCAGCCAGCCGGCCTGCCCGATCCGGCGCCAGCCTTGGGCATGGGCGACGAAACGCGCGTTGCGGAATTCGCCGAGCCCGCCGATGTGGTCGGGGTGGAAATGGCTGATCACCAGCAGGCGCACGTCGTCGGCATCGAGGCCGCGCTGACGCAGCAGGTGCGCGGCGTCGGCGTGCGGCGGGCAGCAGGCGTGGATGGCGCGGCGGTAAACCCAGCGCAGCCCCGCGCGCATCGCCTCGCGCGCGTCCGGGCCGTAGCCGCAGTCGAACAGGATCGCGCCCTGCACCGGATGCTCGATCAGCGCCCAGCCCGCGGGAAAGCGCATGCGCGCGCCGGCGGCGAGACCGAGATGGCGCGGATCGGCGCAGCTGTGGCCGGACGCGGCCAGGGTCAGCGCGACCTCTCCGCTCATGTCCGCCGCTCCGCGCGCGCCAATTCGCGCAAGGTCTTGTCCAGCGCTTCGTCCATGTTCACCCGCGGACGATACCCCAGTTCCTCGCGCGCGCTGGCGATGTCGAGGGTCATGTCGACGCTGAGCAGTTCGACGCCGTAACGCAGCAGCGGCGGCTCGATGTCGGGCCGGAAGCGGCGATGGAACGCTTCCACCGCGCTCGCCAGCGCCAGCGCCAACGGCTTGGGCACGCGCTTGCGCGGGCGCGGCAGCGACAGCGCGTCGGCGAGGCGGTCGATCACGCTCCAGATCGCCACCGGCTCGCCGTTGCTGATGTTGTAGACGCGGCCGCCCAGCCGCCACGAGGCGTCGATCGCCAGCACGGTGGCGTCGACCACGTTGTCGATGTAGCTCAGGTCGACCATGCAGGCTTCATCGCCGATGCGGCGCAGCCGGCCGGCGCGCAGCGCCTGCGCCAAACGCGGCAGGATCGCGCTGTCGCCGGGACCGAAGATCGCGCGCGGCCGCAGCGCCAGCGCCGATACGCCGCCGCCGGCGCAACGTTCGAACACCAGGCGCTCGGCGACGAGCTTGGTCGCGGCGTAGTCGTTGACCGGCTTGGCCGGCAGGCGATGGTCTTCGCGGATGCCCAGGTGCGGCGCGCCGTCGTGATAGATGCCCGGCGTGGAGATGTGCACCAACCGCCGCACCTGACGCGCGATGCAGGCGGCGACGACGTGTTCGGTGGCGGTGATGTTGGCGGCGACGAAAGCCTCGCGCCGGCCCCAGGGGCTGGACAGCGCGGCGCAGTGGACGACGGTGTCGGCGCCGCGCAGGACTCGGTGCACGGCGGCTTCGTCGGTCAGGTCGAGCGCGTGGAATTCCACCCCTTGCGCCTGCAGCGCGCGGCCGCGGCCGGCGTCGCGCCCCAAGCCGACCACCTGCTGCCACGGCCGCGTCGCCGCCAGATGGCGCGCGAGCGCGCCGCCGAGGAAACCGGTGGCGCCGGTGACGACGATGCGGCGTTCGGCGGTCATGGATGGCGGCCTGCGCGCGGAGCGTTGCGATGAAGGAAGCGGGCAGTATCCGTGGATGAGGTTGCGGCGCGGGGACGGTTCGCGTCGTTCGCGGCGAGCGGATCGAAAGGCGTCGGGCCTGAAGGCCCTCCCACCAAAGCGCTCGCGGCCTGGGCTGCTGTTGTGGGAGGGGCTTCAGCCCCGATGCCTTTCGATCCATTCGCCGCGATCTGAGCGCAAAGCATCGGGTCTGAAGGCCCTCTCACCAAAGCACTCGCGGCTCGGGCCGCCGTTGTGGGAGGGGCTTCAGCCCCGACGCCTTTCGATCCATTCGCCGCGATCTGAGCGCAAAGCATCGGGCCTGAAGGCCCTCTCACCAAAGCACTCGCGGCTCGGGCCGCCGTTGTGGGAGGGGCTTCAGCCCCGACGCCTTTCGATCCATTCGCCGCGATCTGAGCGCAAAGCATCGGGCCTGAAGGCCCTCTCACCAAAGCACTCGCGGCTCGGGCCGCCGTTGTGGGAGGGGCTTCAGCCCCGACGCCTTTCGATCCATTCGCCGCGATCTGAGCGCAAAGCATCGGGCCTGAAGGCCCTCCCACCGAAGCGCTCGCGGCCCGGGCCGTTGTTGTGGGAGAGGCTTCAGCCCCGACGCCTTTCGATCCGCTCGCCGCGAACTGAGCGCGAAGCATCGGGCCTGAAGGCCCTACCACAAGCATCGGAACCTTCGCGATGTCCAGCGCGGTCCGCATCCTCGTCCGGGTCAGTAGGTCAGGGTCAGGCCGACGCCGGACAAACCCGCGCCGGTGCCGAGCAGGATGCCGGTGTCGCCGCGGCGGATCTGGCCTTCGCGCACGCCCTGCTCCAGCGCCAGCGGGATCGAGGCGGCGATGCAGTTGCCGGTGTGTTCCAGGGTGCGCACCATCGCCGCGCCGGCGAAGCCGATCTGTTCGATCACGTCCAGCGCGGCGCGGCTGGCCTGGTGCGGCGCCACCCAGCGCAATGCGGCGCGCGCGGCCATGTCGTCCAGGCCGAGCTTGCGCATCACGTGCGGCACCAGGCGGATGCCGCTGCGCAGCGCAGCCTGGCCCTGCATCGAGAACAAGGCATCGGCCGGCACCGTGTTCGGTCCCAGCGGCGGGCGCCAGCTGCCGCCGCCGCGCAATGTGGTGATCTCCACGCCCTCGCCCATCGTGCGCCAGGCGATGCGGTGGATGCGGCTGGGACTGTTCTGGGCCGCGCGCTCGAGCACCGCCGCGGCGGCGCCGTCGCCGAACAGGGTGCAGACTTCGGGATTGGCGAAATCCAGGCCGACCGAGGCGATCTCGCTGCTGACCACCAGCGCGCGCTCGATCCGTCCGTGATGGATGCGTTCGGCCGCCAGCTCCAGCGCGGCGACGAAGCTCAGGCAGGTGGCGTGCACCGACAGCGACGCGATGCCGGAGCGGCCCAGGCCGAGTTCGCGCTGCAGCAGCGGGCCGCCGTCGGGAATGGCGCGCTCGGCCGAGCCGGACGCGTTGACGATCAGATCGACCGAGCCCGGCTCGATGCCGGCGCGTTCGCAGGCCTGCAACGCGGCTTGCGCGCCCATCCAGCTGGCGCGCTCGGTTTCCGGTTCGGCCCAGTGGCGGAACGCGACGCCGCTGTTCTCCAGCGCCCAGCCGCGCGGCAGCCCGACCCGATCCTCGATCTGCGCGCTGTCGACGCGCCGCCGCGGCAGATAACGGCCGAGTCCGGCGATGCGCACTCGCCAGTCGAGGTCGGCGGTGGCGCCGTGGCCGCGGCGTGCGCCGGCGGTGTCCGCCGCCGATCCGGACGGCGGGCTGTGCTGCGTCGTTCTGATGTCCATGTGCGGGCGCAGTATGCGTCAGCGCGGCGGGTTTGCCGATAGCGGGACAGGCCACGCCGTCGAAGGGAAGGGACTGCAGTCCCGAGGCTTGCCGATCGTTTCGCTGCCACCTGAATGAAAAGCGTCGGGACTGAAGTCCCTCCCACTGCATCTCCGCTTATAGCTGACCTGCGCGAAACGCCTTGTCCGCGCCCTGGCTCAACCGCAATACCGCGCATGCCGTCGCGCTGCCGCGATCCGCGCCACCACCGCGACGATCCGCCCCTTGCCCGCGTCCCGCCGGCCCGCGATCCTGTCCGCACGCCGGAGCCGCGCCCTGCCGCCGGCCGAAGGAGCCTGCCATGCCGCCCTCGCCTGCCCCCGCCCCGCCGCCCAAGTCCGGCCTGCTGCGGCGCGAGGCGCTGGGTTTCTGGTTCCTGGGCCTGGGCGCGCTGGGACTGGTGCGTGCTTGGATGCGCGCAACCCGCCACGGCGGCTTCGAGACCGACACCGTATCGCTGCTGTGGTTGATCGGCTCCGCTGTTCTGGTGGTGATCGGCGCGGCGCGGATCTGGCGGGCGCTGCGCAGCGCGCGCCGCTGAGTTTCGCCGACCCTCTGCGACGACCCCCCAGGCACGACACCGCCGCGATCGCGTAGCCCCGCGCCGACGCGCCGCCCCGCCCGCGATCCGCCGCGCCCGGCGGTCGCGGCTTTGCGAAAAACCGCCGACAGGCGCAAGCTGTGACACCCCGGCACGCATCGCGTGCACGATCCGCCTACGCTTCCGCCATGCCCGTACGCACCGCCTCCGAATTCACCCTGGACCCCGCCGACAGCGAGCGCCTGGCCAACCTCAGCGGCCCGTTCGACGGCCACCTGCGCATGATCGAACTGCGCCTGGGCGTGGAAATCGCCAATCGCGGCAACATCTTCCGCATCGACGGTCCCGACGGCGCGGTCGGCCGCGCCGAGAAGCTGCTGCGCCGGCTGTGGAAGGACGCGGCCGAGGAAACCCTCGACGACAGCGCGATCCATCTCGCGCTGACCGAAAGCGGCGCCGAACTGGCGGTGCAGCAGGCATTCGAACCGCAGGAAGTCGCGATCCGGGTCAAGCGCGGCACCATCCGCGGCCGCGGCGCCAACCAGGCCAAGTACCTGCACGCCATCGCCACCCACGACATCAATTTCGGCATCGGCCCGGCCGGCACCGGCAAGACCTTCCTGGCCGTCGCCAGCGCGGTCGAGGCGCTGAACGAATCGCGCGTGCAGCGGCTGATCCTGGTGCGCCCGGCGGTCGAGGCCGGCGAGAAGCTCGGCTTCCTGCCCGGCGACCTGACCCAGAAGGTCGATCCCTACCTGCGCCCGCTGTACGACGCGCTGTACGAGATGTTCGGCGTGGAGAAAGTGGTCAAGCTGCTGGAAAAGAATGTCATCGAGATCGCGCCGCTGGCGTACATGCGCGGGCGCACCCTCAACGACGCCTACGTGATCCTGGACGAAGCGCAGAACACCACCATCGAACAGATGAAGATGTTCCTGACCCGCATCGGCTACGGCAGCACCGCGGTGGTCACCGGCGACCTGACCCAGGTCGACCTGCCCAAGCACGTCAAGTCGGGCCTCAAGGACGCGCTGGACGTGCTGCGCAACGTCGACGGCATCAGCTTCACCTTCTTCGAGGCCAAGGACGTGGTCCGCCACCCGATGGTCGCGCGCATCGTCAGCGCCTACGACGCCCGCGACGCCAAGGACGCGCAGACCGGCCCGGCCGCCTGAGGCGACGGTCCGGACGCTCGCGCGTCGCCGGTTCCGCGACGGCGCGGGCGCCGGCGCGACCGCGGCCGCGTCCGCCGCACCACCACGGCCGGCCCGCGGCTGCAGCCGCGACGCCGCTACCGCAGCACCCGAACCTTCGCATTGCCAGTGAGCGCCACGATGACCAAAGGTCCCGTCCGACTCGATGTCGCCATCAACTACGCCTTGCCGCGCAAGGGCCTGCCGGCCGCGGCGAGCTTCCGCAAGTGGGTCGCCGCCGCGCTCGAGGGCCGCATCCGCGAGGCCGACCTGGCGATCCGCCTGGTCGACAGCAAGGAAGGCCGTTCGCTCAACCGCCACTACCGCGGCCGCGACTACGCCACCAACGTGCTGAGCTTCCCGGCCGACATGCCCGAGGGCCTGCCCGAAGGGGTCAAGCTGCCCCTGCTCGGCGACCTGGTCATCTGCGCGCCGGTGGTCGCGCGCGAGGCGCGCGAGCAGAAGAAGGCGCTCAATCACCATTACGCGCACTTGACCGTCCACGGCGTGCTGCATCTGCTCGGCTGGGATCACGAGGACGAGCGGGAAGCCGAGTGCATGGAGCAGTTGGAGCGGGAGATTTTGGCGACGCTGGGCGTGGCCGATCCCTATCTGGAAGATTGAAGCCCGGAGACCGATGGCGCGAGGCGCGGACGCCGCGCGCCATCCCGGCCGCTGCGCCTGCCGCGGCTCACAGACAGTCGATCAGCCCGTCGTAGATGGATTTGGTCGTGCCCGGCAAGGGCGCGTACAGCGGGCGCTCGCCCGCCAACGCTCCCAGCAAGGCCTGCGCGGTGGTCTTTCGCGCCAGGGGCGCGCGGCACCGCCAGACCTTGGGAGCGACCGCGACGCGCCCGGTCGCCGCATCGACTTCTTCGTGGCTGGCCGCGAAAGTCCACACGCACTGCCCGAGCACGCCGCTGCCGGTTTCGACCGAGCAGACGAAACGCAGCGCCTGGATGTTGCTGTAATCGCCCTCGCAGAACGTGTCGCCGCAGATCTCGTCGAAGTTCTCGCGCAGGCGATACAGCAGTTCGTACCAGGCGTTTATCTCCGCATCGCTGTGCAGATAACCGCCGAGCTCGGTATAGCTCGCCGTATCCGCTTGCGGCTTGGATTGAGCCGCCAGAGCCTGATTCGACTGCCCGAACACGCCGAGCAGCAACAACACGGCCCACCACTGATTGCCAATGCGCATTGCATTCCTCCTTGAAAAGTGAATCGTCCCTGGATTCGTCGGTACGGCGGGCCCGCCGTACCGACGAAGCGATCCTCCCTCATCCCTCGCCCTATGTCCGGCAGGCTTCGCCGCTGACCGGTGTAGGAATCTTCCGCGGCTCAATGCCGTCGCGCGAAACGCAGTCCGTTCGTCACCAACAACGCGCCGGCTCCATCGAGCCGGAGATGGAACGAACGCCCGCCTGATTGATGCTCAACGTCCCGCATCCGGAATCGGCGACCTGCGCTCCGGTTGGCGTCGCGGACAAGGTGAACGCATTGGCATCGGTATCGCCCGACGAGCGCTCGAGCAGGTAAAAGGCGTTCCCGGTTCGCGGCGAGCGTTTGTCGCCCGACGGCACGCTGCCCCAAAAACCCGCGTAGGTATTGTTCAGCGTGTAAAAGCGCTCCGCGCGCTGCGCCAGTTCCACCAAGTCCGCCTTGGCCTGCGCGCGACGCCCCTTGCGCACGCTGTCGTCGTACGCCGGATAGGCGATCGCCGCCAAGATACCGACGATCGCGACCGCGATCATCAACTCGATCAAAGTGAAGCCCGCCTGCCCCCGCGCGCGGCCGTGACCATGAAGTTCCGCAAAACCTTGAACGGACATACCGAAGCTCTCCACCTTGGTCGACGGAACCATCAGCGCACCTGACGCCACGACTGCCGTCCGCACGGACGCGGCAGATACAGCGGGCCCGATCCGTTGCTGCGCAGGACCATCGAGCACTGCTTCGTAGCCAGTTGCTCGCGCAACGCGGCTTCGTTGGAGCAGCTCGGATCGGTACCGCAACCGACGATCTGCGAGCCGGGCGGCGGCGGCAGCAATACATCGGTGTGCTTGGCCGGCGCGCTGACCTTGTTGTCCAGCGATACGCTGCCGCAATCGCCGCTGCAGACGTTGCTGCCGCCCGGCGAGGTGCTGACGCCGGCCATCGAACCGCCGCCGGAACGCATGTCCACGCCGAACAACCAGTTGCGTCCGCCCGCCTCGCAGTTGTCGCCCAGCGGCTCGAAGGTGGTGAAGAACACCTTGCCGTTCTGCAGCCGCGGCCGGCCGATGAAGCGCTCGCCTGTCGCAGTACCGACCTTGAGGTCGATGAACCAACCCGACTCCTTCGGCTCGTTGCGGCTCACGTTGCGCACGCGATAACCGGCGTTGTTCGTCCCCACGCTCAGTATCTGCTCGCCCAGCACCGCAGTGCGGTCGCCGCGGATCGGCGTGGCGCAGGCGGGGCTCGAACAGCGGTCGAAGATGCCGTACAGGCTCTGCACCTGCGGATTGCTGACGATGTTGTCGCCGACCGCGAAGTAGCGGCCGGTACCGAAGTACACGGTGGCTCCGCCGCCGGGCCCGCGCGAGACTTCCAGGCCGCCGGTGATGGGTTGCGCGGCGCCGGCCGCATCCTTCGCGGTGAACAACGGCGTCGCGCCGAACGCGACCGACCAGCTGCTCGCCGCTCCTCCGGACAGATCGAACTTCCACACATTGCCCTGCAGGTCGCCGCCGTAGACCGCGTCGACCAGGCCGTCGTTGTTGTACAGCGCCACCGGCGCGACGTTCATCAGGCCGTTCCTGACCGCATACTCCGACCCGGTCGGCTTCAACCGCGCCAACACCGCGCCGGTGTTCACGTCCACCACGAACAGGACCGGCGCGCCGGTGCTCGAATTGACACCGTTGCCGAACAATGCCACCCAGCGCGGCGGACTGGTCGCGCTGGCGCCGACGATCGGCACGATCGCCGGCCGCCCCAGCACATGCCCGAGGTCGTCGGTGGCGGCACCGCTGCCGTTGCCGTTGGTTCCGCGCAACTCCCACAGCACCGACGCATTGCCGAATCCGTCCGGATCGGTGACGTCGAGCGCGGACAGCGAGCGTCCGCCCGCCCCGGCGCTGGCGAGCAACACGGTACGCCAGTCGCCGCTCGCCGATGTCGGCACATCGCCCGACACCACGTCGCCGTCCATGGTGTATCGGTGGTCGTACAAGGGATTGGCGAGGTCGCCCATGCGCGACAGCACCGCCGACGGGATATAGGCGAAGCGCTCCCGGCCGCCGCTGGCGGTCGCGTCGAAGGCGTGCAGCATGCCGTCGTTCGCGCCGACATACGCCGTGTTGCGCGTCGGGTTCTTGTTCTTGACGAATTCCTTATAGCTGCCGCCGAGCTGGCCCTTCCAGCCCGGAGACGCTTGCAGCGCCCAATCGCCCCAACCGAAATCGTCCTTGGACGAAACGATCTCCAAGGTCGAGTTGACGATGTCGCCCAATACTTCGCTGCGCCTGCGGAACGGCGCGCCGTTGGTCGCGCCCTTGAGATACGCGACCACGTCGGCCGCGGTCTTGCCGGCCATCCAGCTTTCCGTACCGGTCAGGCCCAGGCGCTGCAATGGGCCGATCAAGGGATTCGACGCCAGCTCGCCCGCGGTGAAATCGCGCACCGCGGCGGCGACCTGAACCGCGCCGTTCGCGCCGACCTTGGTCGGCTCCAGCACCATGCGGATCTTGCGTGCGCCGCCGGCGGCCTGCGAGGTCAGCATCCTGGCCGCGCTCCAGCGTTCGCTGCCGAGGGTGCCGTCCTGGTTGAGGTTATAGGCGGAGAGATTGCCGACCCAGTCGTTGGTCGCTTTCGTCACCTCCATCTTGAACGAGGCGTCGATGGCGAACGAAGCGTCCGGCGTCAAGCGCGCGCCCGAAGCTCCGCCCCCGCTGACCGAAGGCGGCGCCGCGGCATCCTCGATCAGGGTTCGCAGTTGCTGCTTCAACTTGGCCGGATCGCGCGCGAGCAGATAGTTGTCGGGCTCGCCGTCGCCGTCGTTGTCCCAATCCGGGTTGGCATCGTTGTCGGCGCTATCGCTGATCTGCGTACCGTACTTGGCTGCCAACCACAGCGGGGATTCGAGCGAGCTGGAAGCCTGGTTCGCCGCGGCGAACTTGACCACGACCGGCCGTCGCCATTGGCGATTGAAGGCATTGTTCATCGGCCAACGCACCTGGTCCGGAGATTCGCCGGTGAGCAGGTTGAAGGTCGCGCTGGCCGAGCACACCGCGCCATTGGGACGACGGCAATTGCTTCCGTTTCCGGGAGGATCGTAACGGTAGACGCCCGGATACGCCTGATTTCCGGAGACCGCGCCGGTGATACCGAACCCCATGTAGAAATGTCCGCCCGACGAGGAACCAATGCCCTCCACTCGAACTAGCACCTCGTCTTCGGCCACCAACGGCCGCTGGTTGGCATCTCTGCAAACCGGCGCCGACTGCACATTGGTGTCGGCGTCGATGCCGGTGCCCCAACACACGTCGTAGCCGGCGAACCCAGTCGTCGTCTCGACATTGCAGGCCGAGCCGACGCAATAGCTGATCATGAAGGTGACGTCGCGATCGTTGGATTCGCCGGCCGCGGCGCCGTCCCAGGTATACATCAGGCTACCGGCCCGGCCGTCGGTACGAAAATGCCGGCCGTAAACGCGCCCGCCCGCACCGGCTTGCTGACCGGCCTGGGTATCGATCAGCTGGCAGCTTCGGCCGCTGGAGAAATCGCCCGCCTTGCATATCGGCGACAGGGTGATGACGCGGGCCGCCGCGCCGGTTCCTCCCATATCGATTTCGATCTTGGGAAGGGTATCGGCCAAAGCGACGGCATAGGTGACGACATTGTTGATCCGCCCGACCGGACGTCCCTTGGCGCTCAGATCCGAACGCAGGTCTTTCTCATAGGCGGTCTTGGCCAGCCCGGCAACCAGATAGCTTCCTTCGCGCTGGGGAGCGTCGTCGCAGATACCGCGCACCCAGGCCAGATTGGAGATCGTCGTGGCCGTACAGACGAATGTGGCCGACGACTGATACAGGTTCGCCTGCGGCGCCGTCGCCCCGGAACCGACGAAGTACTTGCTTCCGTTGATGCCCTCGGCCTGGCCCAGTGCGGCGGTGGCGGTGGCCGCGGAGTCCAGTCCGGAAGGCGAGCCGGGAATGTTGTTTCCATCGTAGGTATTGGTGCCGCTGGACAGGATCATGATGCGGCAGTTGGCGCAGTAATTGTTGCCGCCGCCGTAGGCCTTGGCCGGCCCGTAGGGGTCGACCCAGGCCGGACGAGGCGCCCCGGTTGCATCGCCGACTGTGGAGATCGCCCCGAAGGTGCCGGTCGGCGAGCTGCCGGCCAGATAGCGCAACGCTTCGGCGTACATCTCGCTGATGGGATTTCCCCAAGCCGTGCATGCGGCCCCGGACCCCGGACCTGGATCGGCGATCGACGCATTCGAATGCATGTAAGGGCAATCGTTTCCCCAGCCGTAATTGAAATCCCAGCTGCCGCCGCTGTTCCTGGAATTCCAGCCGACTTCCCTCCCGTCCCAGTTCACTAGCCGGAAACGGTCGAGTGTATTGACGATGCCCTCGCTGCCGTTGCCTTGGTTGCAGAACGTACCGTTCGACAGGTCGACCTCGTCGCCCGTCGCGCAACCGCCGGCGGCGGCGTTGCCGGCGAACAGGCCGACGTTCTTGCGCAGCACCCCGCCGTCGCGCGGCCGGCTGTAGGTCCCTGAAATCATGCCGAAGCGAAGCCTGCCGGTTTCACCGTACTCCTGCAGCAGGCCGGCCGGCTTCCAGGAGCTACCGTACGGACGGCAAAAGCTCTCGCGGGCGTCTTCGCCAACCGTGGGGTCGCACACTTCGACCCGCATAACCTTGTTGGTGATGGCCGCCCGCGCCGGTCGGTCGCCGTCGCCGTCGGGCGCGCCGCCGTCGACGCCGAGCGGCCCCAACTTGGCCAGGCACTGGGCGTACTCGGTCACGCCCCAACTCGGATAGGCCCCGGATGCGTACCTCAGCAACGGCGCCCCTCTACCCGTCCTGTCGTACTCGATACCATCCTCCAGACTGACGTTGCAGAACGTCATCGGCGCGCTCCCCCCGGGAACGTAACTGGCGATGTCGCTGCCACGATAAACCTTCGACCAGGCGTGGCTGTCGTTGGGCAAATGAGCGCGTTCTATGATCGTCTGGCTGGCCGAGTCGGCGGAACGCTTTCCGCCGTAAAGCACGTAGCGCAGCAGGTCGAGCCGGCTCATCGAGACCCAATTGGCGAAATTGCCGCTCCACTGGCCGTTGCATTTGTGGTCTTTTTTTCGCCCGGCCACCGCCTTGAACACCTTCCTCGCCTCGTCGTACGAGTAGCAAAGTTCGGGATCGAAATAGCCCTCGTAGGTAAGCGAGTTGTCGTAGGTCGGATCGAGCAGGCCGTCGCCGTCGATATCGGTGAGGTTCGAGTAATCGCTATAGGCTTTCTCGAACAACTGCTCGTCCCGCGAAGCGACCAGCATCATCAGCGGCGGCACGGAGTTGGCCGTGTACAGCGGCTTTTCGGCGATCGCGTAATCGTTACTCGAAGCGACGCTCTCACCGGAATTGCTGAGCCACAGCCAGCCGACGACAGCCGACGCGGCGGCGACGGCACACAGGGCGCTGCGCAGTTGGGTCTTGGGATTCATGTCGTAACCCGCCGAATCAAGGAATGAAGATCGTGTCGACCGCGGCGCTGGCGCCGGCGTTCGCGTCCAGGTCGCCGCGCAGGGCGCTGACCTGGTAGATGTTTCCGGTGTCTTCGTTCTTCTTTCCGCCCACGACCAGGCTCGATGCCGGAACGCACTTGTCGATGCGGCGGATATGGGTGGCGCTATCGGAGGCGGCGGCGTTGGCCCAGGTCGACGGGTCGTACGTCGTCGAACACAGCTCCTCGTCGGCCTGGAACGTGCCGCCGCCTGCGTAAAGCGCCGTGCGGATCGCGGTTTCCCGCTGCCGGGCCAGCGCTTCCGCGTTCTGGAACGCCGTACTGACGCGGCCGTAGTTGGCCGACATCCGCTCCTGCATGCCGGTCACTTGCATGCCCACCAGGCCGAGCAAGGCCAGCAGGATCAGCATGATCAGGGCGACGTAGAGCGCCGCGCCGCGTTGGCGCCGCGGCGGCGCCCGGTATAGGCGGATGGAGGGCATGGGCGTGCTCCGGTCAGTTTCCGAACAGTCGGTTGCGCAAGGCGATGGTGGATTCGTAGACGGTGCGGTAGCGGCCGTCGTCGGGCGGCGCGGTCTGTACGCCCAGCAATCTCGGCTTCTCCGCGATCAGACCCGCGGGCGCGCCGGCGCCGTCGGCGCTGCGCAAGAGAAACGCGACCTGCACCAATCCGACGCGGCGCCATGGCAGACGATCTGCGCCGGGCTGCACCGCATCGGCCACGGCTTGGCGCGAAACGAAGCCGGTCGGCTGGCGCGTCTGATCGGTCTGGCTGTCCAGGCCGTAGATCAACTGCATGTTCTCGATCCCTTCGACCAGCGGCTCGGGCGCACCGCCCACCAGGGTCGCCGTCGCGGCGCCGGGCTCTGCGGTGAAACGCGCCCGGTACAGCGTGGGCTCGTTGCCGGCCTCGGGGTTTGGCGCGACGTAGTACACCATCGTCTCGGCGCGATACAGGGTGGCCTGGCCCGGCGAAAAAGGCCCTTCGCCCAAGCCGGACCGATTGAGCCCGGACACCGCCACGCCGATGACGGTATCGGCCCCGCTCTGGTCGATCGAGGTGGCCTCGAAGCTGATCGCGCTCTGGCAATCCGCGACCGCCAGCAACCCGGGACGAACGTAGCCGTTGGCGGCGATGACCTGGTTCCAGCGCGCGCTGTCGACGGTCACGCTCGATGCGGAGAACGCCTTGACCGGGACGCCTTCGGGCGAGAAGAAGCGCACCGCGACCACATCGCTGCCCGCCATCGGCGCCGGCGTCAGCGCGGCGACATGGCCGGGCAGACTGGGCGAGCCGGCCCACGCGCCGTTGGCCGGAAGCCCGACGCTGCCGCCGGGAGCGGTGCCGCGGGCTTCGAACCCCTGGATCATGTGGTTGAAACGCAGCGCATCGGGCGCGGCATCGAGCTGCGCTTCGCTGGGCCGCTGTTGCGCCACGAACGCCGAGCGGAAACCCGCCGGGTTCGACAAGAACCGGGTCTGGTCGTTGAGGCAGCCCATGTGCCCGGCCATCCGCAGATCGCGCTGCAGGTAGTCCATGGCGAAACGGCCGTTTTCCTGCACCCGCGCCAAGCCTTCGGAGAGCTTGTAGCTGGCGCGCGATGCGTCGAAGATCTTGAGCAGGCCCAGGACCAACAACGCCCCCAGGACCAGGGCGACCATCAATTCGATCAAGCTGAAACCGGAAGCGCGGCGGAGGCGGGTCATAGGTCGGAGCTCACCGTGATTCGTCCGTTGGCGTTGTTGCCGACCGCGCCGACCGCGGCGCGCGCGTCCGACCAACTGATCGTGACGGTAGTGCGCGCGCCGTCCTGGGTCACCTGCGCGAACGCGCCCGCGCCGAGCGTGGAGCGCACCTGGCATTTCCACCGTGTCGCGCTCTCGGCCGGGCCGACGAAGCCGCTGGTCGCGCGCGAGCAGTTCTTGCCGGTCACCCCGCTGAAGCTGCCCTCGTCGATCTTGGTGAACTGCGCGGACAGGGCGCGGTTCGCGCGGATCTGGTCGAACAGGTCGTAGGCCAGGTTGAAGGCCTGGGTGCGATAGTTGGCGCTCTGCGAATAGCGCACGCTCAGGGTCTGCATCATCGCCAGTCCGAGCAGGCCGAAGCCGATCACCAGCATCGCGATCAACACTTCGATCAGGCTGAAGCCGCGCTGGCGCGAACGCGCGCCAGGCAGCGAACGACGCGGCGCCGCTCGCGCGGTAATGCGGTTGACGATTAGGGACATGTCTTTCGCTCCATGCGCACCTGCCCGGTGACGCCCAGGCTGATCTCCCGCAACAGATTGGCGCCGGAAGCGCAGTCCGCCGGCTTGAGGCTGAAGCGGCGCGGGAACCCGTCCTTCAACCGTCCGCGCAAGTCGAAGGCGAGCCGGGTGGCATCGCCTCCGGTCGCCGCGGCGCCGATCTCGAGCTGCGCGGTGGGCTTGAAATAGCGCAACACTTCGTCGGGCTGGGGCACATCGTTGTTGTTGCGGTCGGTCCAGACCATCCAGCCGTCGCTCCAGCTTCCGCCGCACCCCAGCCCGTCGCGCGAAGCGCAGACGTGGCCGCCGCGCGGCGTGCGCATCGCTTCGCTGCGCGCCAAGGTCATGGCGGCCTGCATTTCGTTCGTCGACACGGCGACCCGGTTCGAGCGGATGGCTTGCTGGAAGCCGGGCAAGCCCAGTCCGAGCAGAATCGCCACCAGCGAAATCGTCACGAGCAGTTCGATCAAAGTGAAACCGCGTACGTTGCGTGCGCGCACGATCGTTTCCCCAAGACTGCGACCGGGGCGAATCGTCGATCGCCCGATGTCGGCTGGGAACACCGCGACCGATCGGCGGTCGGCGAGCGAAGACGGACGGAAGAGTTTCAGTAGAAAAAGTGCGCGTTTCTCACAAGGATTCCGTCCAGATTTCTTTGCGGTGCGCGAAGAGCGGAATCGAAAAGGCGACTGCTTTCGCAGTTATCGCGGCAATGTGGCGCTCGAAGAGCATCGCGCGCGATCCATCGCCTCTTATTACAGGTATCGGCCGATCGGTGCGGTTGAAGCGCCACGCCCCCAGCGGACATCGCGGCCGATTCCGAACCGCGCAGCGGAGTTTTCCTATTCGCCTCGATCCGGGCAGCGGCCACACTGACGCCTCGCACAGCACGCCAAGGAAGGCGCATGAAACGAATGCAGGGAATCTCCGTCATCGAGGTCGCACTGGCGCTGGCGGTCGTCGCCGTACTCACGGGCGTCGCTGCGCCGGCCGCGCTTTCGGCTTTGCTCGCGGTCCGGTACGCGAGCGTTCGCGCGGCGCTGGGCGAGAGCGTGCTCATGTCCAATCGGGTGTCCGTCGCCAGCGGAGGGGTCGCCGTCGTATGCCCCAGCGATCCGGGCGGGCGGTGCCGCGACGACGCGGACTGGAGTTCGGGATGGCTGGTCTACGCCGACATCGACGAGGACCGCAGGTTCGGCGCCGGGGACGTCCTGCTGCGACGCCAGCCGCCGCTGCCCGACGGCCTGCGCTTGGTGACCACCGACGGCCGCCGGCGGATCGTCTTCCATCCCGATGGCAGCAATTCGGGCAGCAACGTGACTTTCAGTCTGTGCAGCCGTTCCGGCGACCGCGTGGAATCGCTGGTGCTGTCGAACGCGGGGCGACTGCGCATCGCCGCCGGGTCCGACGAACAGCGCAGCGCCTGCCGCGGACGCTGACGGCCGCCAGCGCCGTACAAGCCCGCGTTTGCATCCTTCCCCGGGCGCGCGCCGGTGCCGCGCGAGGATGCCGAAACGGCGTATTCAGTATCGCCCGGCCGGCGCCCGCGCCCGACTCGCTCCGCCCCGACCCGACTTCCGGGTTAGACTTGGAGAATCGGCCCCTCCCCCAGGGGGCGCAACCGAAAACCGAATGTCCGAGGACGACAGTAGTACCCACTCGCCGGAACCCCACGAGAAACGGCGCTCCTGGCTCGACCGCATCAGCTCCGCGCTGTCCGGCGAACCCAGCTCCCGCGAAGACCTGGTCGAATTGCTGCGCGATGCGCAATCCGACGGCCTGATCGCCGCCGACACCCTGCACATGATGGAAGGCGCGATCGCGGTCTCCGACCTCACCGTCGGCGACGTGATGATCCCGCGCTCGCAGATGGTCGCGCTGCCGGCCGACGCCAAGTTCCTCGACCTGATGAAGCTGGTGGTCGAATCCGGCCACTCGCGCTTCCCGGTCCACGGCGAGGACAAGGACGAGATCCTCGGCATCCTGCTGGCCAAGGACCTGCTGCGCGGCGTGGTCGCCGACAACGGACCGGGCACGATCCACGAACTGCTGCGCCCGGCGGTGCTGATTCCCGAATCCAAGCGCCTGGATGTGCTGCTGCGCGAGTTCCGCCAGTCGCGCAACCACATGGCCATCGTCATCGACGAGCACGGCGGCGTCGCCGGCCTGTTGACCATCGAGGACGTGCTGGAGCAGATCGTCGGCGACATCGACGACGAGCACGACGAGGCCGAGAACACCGATGCGCTGATCGCCGCGCAAGCCGACGGCCAGTACGTGGTCGATGCGCTGACCCCGATCGACGATTTCAACGAGCGCTTCGGCGCCGATTTCGACGACGACGAGTACGACACCATCGGCGGACTGGTGACCGCGGCGATCGGGCACCTGCCCGAGGCCGGCGAGGAGCTGACCCTGGGCCGGTTCGTGTTCCGCGTCGCCAGCGCCGATGCGCGGCGGGTGCATGCCTTCCATGTCGGCGTGCTCGGCGCCGATTGAGCGGCACCGATTAAGCGGCACCGATTGGATCGCGGCGCGCGGTTTCGTCCGTAGACCGGAAACCGGCCCCTGTGGGCCGGTTTTTTGTTTGCGCCCGGCCTGGTTTGCGGCGGCTTCGTTCCGATCGCCATGGGTCGGTGCATCGGGATCGGAGAGGAAAGCGTCGGGCCTGAAGGCCCTCCCACAGGAAGCGCCCTGCAGCGGATTATCGACTCGTCGGCCGTTCCGCTCGGATTCGCAAACCTCGCGCGACCGCTTCGTGGGAGGGACTTCAGTTCCGATGCTCTCGGCTCGGATCGCCGCGCCGCGCCGCGCCGCGCCGCGCCGCGCCGGATCGGATCGGATCGGATCGGATCGGATCGGATCGGATCGGATCGGGACGGGACGGGACGGGACGGGACGGGACGGGACGAAAAGCATCGGGCCTGAAGGCCCTCCCACAAAGCATCGGGCCTGAAGGCCCTCCCACGACGCACTGTCAGAGGGCTTCAGCCCCACTGTGAGAGAGACACTCTGAGAGAGGCCTAGCCCCACTGTGGGAGGGGCTTCAGCCCCGACGCTCTTCGCTCAACGCGTAGCCGGCGCAACGGCGCGCCGCTGGCCCATCCGATGCCCGACACGGGCAGCCACAGGCCGACCAGCGCCTCTGTTTACAATGACCGCCACCCGCCCCGCCGGATCAGGCCGCCCGTGACCGCTTTCCCCCGCTTCGTCCGGCTCTACGCCCTGCTCGCCCTGCTCTCGCTGCTGCCGCTCGCCCAGGCCACGCCGCCGCTCGCGGCGACCACCGCCGAAGCCGCCAGCGCCTCCACCCGCGCCAGCACCGCCGACGCCGCCAGCGCCACCGCGGACACCGCCGGCATGCCGGGCATTCCCGCCGCGACGCCGCCGGCCACGCCCCCGCCCTCCGCGCGGGACGCCACCGACTCAACGGTCCCGCGCATCGGCGTGGTCACCATGCAGCCGGGCCAGGAATTCTGGTCGCGCTTCGGCCACGACGCCCTGGTCGTCTACGACCGCGCCAGCGACAAGGCGATCTCGTACAACTTCGGCTACTTCGACCCCAGCGACCCGGACTTCGTCCAGCGCTTCGTCCGCAACGACATGCGCTATCGGCTGGTGGCGCTGCCGTTCGACCAGGACATGGCCCAGTACCGCTACGAAGGCCGCAAGGTCGAGTTGCAGTGGCTGGACTTGAATGATGCGCAGGCGCGCGCGCTGGCCGAGTCGCTGCGGGTCAATGCGCTGCCGGAAAACGCGTTCTACCGCTACCAGTATTTCGACGACAACTGCTCGATCCGGGTGCGCGACGCGCTCGACCGCGCGCTGGGCGGCAACCTGCGCCGGCAGATCGAGGGCCGTTCGCACGGCAACACCCTGCGCAGCGAAGCGCTGCGCCTGTCCAAGCCCGAGCCGTGGATGTGGTTCGTGCTCGACGTGCTGATGGGCCCGGAAACCGACAAGCCCGTGCCGGTGTGGGCCGAATCCTACGTGCCCGGACGCCTCGCCGCGGCCCTGCGCGAGGTCAAGAACGACGAAGGCCTGCCGCTGGTGGAATCCGAGCGGACACTGCTGCCCTCGCACATCCCGGCCGAGCCGGAGGCGACGCCGCTGCCGTGGTGGCCGTGGGCGCTGGCCGGGATCGGCCTGGGCGTCGCGCTGGCCTGGATCGGACGGCGCAGCCCGCGCGTGCTCGCCGTCGCCGCGCTGCCGCTGTGGGCGGCGCTCGGCGTCGTCGGCGCCTTGCTGGTCTACGCCTGGCTCGGCACCGGCCACACCTACATCCACGCCAACCGCAACCTGTTGCTGTTCGACCCGCTGTGCCTGTTGCTGCTGTTCGGCGGCGTGCGCGCGCTGCGCGGGCGCGATCCCGGACCGGTGTTCGGCTGGCTGAGCCTGGCGGTGGCGCTGGCCGCGGTCGCCTCGCTATTCGTGTACTGGCTGCCGGTGTATCCGCAGCGCAATGCGCATTGGGTCGCGCTGTGGCTGCCGGTCCACCTGGGCCTGTGGTTCGGTTTCCGCCGGGCAACCGGGCTCGCGCGCCGCTGAGCGTCCGTCGCGGCGAACGCGGGCCTTGCGCGCGCGTGGCGCGCGCTCCGCTGCGCGGCTTGCCGCAAGCGCCCGCGCGCGGGCGCTTGCTCCCGCCCGGCCCCGGGGGCAGGATGCGCGCATGAGCGATCCTTCCCTGCCCCAATGCGTCATCAACTGCGCCGCCTACGACCGCAACGGCGGCCGCCGCGACATCACCCTGGACCAGATCAGCGACGTGCTCGCCGTCGACGACGGCAGCTTCGTCTGGGTCGGCCTGTACGAGCCGGACGAGAACATCCTCGACAAACTGCAGGAAGAATTCTGCCTGCACGATCTGGCCGTTGAGGACGCGCACAACGCGCACCAACGGCCGAAGATCGAGGCTTACGGCAACTCGCTGTTCATCGCCATCCATACCGCGCAGAAGATCGACAACCGCATCCGCTTCGGCGAAACCCATCTGTTCGTCGGGCCGCGCTATCTGGTGACGGTGCGCCACGGCGCCTCGATCAGCTACAAGAACGCGCGCATGCGCATGGAGCGCGAGCCCGACCTGCTCGAACACGGCCCCGGCGCGGCGCTGTATGCGGTGCTCGACAGCGTGGTCGACAACTTCATGCCGATCGTCGAGGGCTTCACCCAGGAGCTCAACGAGCTGGAGAAGGACATCTTCGCCGAGGATTTCCGCAACGAGACCGTGCGCGAGCTGTACGACCTCAAGCGCGAACTGACCCGGCTGCGCATGGCGGTGTCGCCGCTGCAGGACATCCTCGGCCAGCTGGCGCGCTCGCGCGGCGGGCTGATCGACGAGGAGATCCAGCTGTACTTCCGCGACGTGCTCGACCACGCCGTGCGCATCAACGAAACCACCGACACCCTGCGCGAGATGCTGACCGCGGCGGTCAGCGTGAACCTGTCGCTGGTGACCGTGCGCCAGGGCGAGATCGTGAAGCGCCTGGGCGCCTGGGCCGCGCTGCTGGCCGCGCCGACCCTGATCGCGAGTTGGTACGGGATGAACTTCACCCACATGCCGGAGCTGGCGGGGCAGTTCAGTTACGGCATCCTGATCAGCGTGGTGGTGGTGACCTGCCTGGTGTTGTACATCGGGTTCAAGCGGGCGAAGTGGTTGTAACCCGGTTGCGCCGGCTGCGTTGCAGCCGCAGCCATTTGTAGGGGCGACGCGAGTCGCGACCGCGACCTCGCGGCTGCGACGCAAGCGCGGTTTCGCGGTCGCAGCTTGCGCAGCTCCTACAGTCGGAACCCCACCGATGCCGCGATCCGGCCGCGGCCCCGCCGCGACGCACCCAACCGCCCGACATCGCACCGCCAACGGCCCCGATCCGGCGCCTAAGACCAAAGTATCAGCCCCTTTTTCGCGCCTTTGCCGCGCTGCGCATTGACCCGCCCGGGCCCAGGCGCGACGCTTCCCGGGTCCTATCCGGGAGGGTCGTCATGAAAAATGGTCTGGGCAAGGTGGGCTGGGCGGCCCTCGCGGTACTCGGGGCGTTCTGCCTCGGCACGGTTGCGCTGCGGCGCGGCGAGCACATCAATGCGCTGTGGATCGTCACCGCCGCGGTCTCGATCTATCTGGTCGCCTATCGTTACTACTCGCTGTTCATCGCCGACAAGGTGATGCAGCTCGACCCGACCCGGGCCACGCCCGCGGTCATCAACAACGACGGCCTGGACTACGTGCCGACCAACAAGCACGTCTTGTTCGGCCATCACTTCGCCGCGATCGCCGGCGCCGGTCCGCTGGTCGGTCCGGTGCTCGCCGCGCAGATGGGCTACCTGCCCGGTCTGCTGTGGCTGATCGTCGGCGTGGTGGTGGCCGGCGCGGTGCAGGACTTCATGGTCCTGTTCGTGTCCAGCCGCCGCAACGGCCGTTCGCTCGGCGACCTCGTGCGCGAGGAGATGGGCCGCATCCCCGGCACCATCGCGTTGTTCGGCGCGTTCCTGATCATGATCATCATCCTCGCGGTGCTGGCGATGATCGTGGTCAAGGCGCTGGCGGAAAGCCCGTGGGGCATGTTCACAGTGATCGCGACCTTGCCGATCGCGGTACTGATGGGCGTGTACATGCGCTACATCCGCCCGGGCAAGATCGGCGAGATCTCCATCGTCGGCCTGGTGCTGCTGTTGCTGGCGATCTGGTACGGCGGCAAGGTCGCCGCCGATCCGGTGCTGGGCCCGGCCTTCACCTTCACCGCGACCCAGATCACCTGGATGCTGATCGGCTACGGCTTCGTCGCCGCGGTGCTGCCGGTGTGGCTGGTGCTGGCGCCGCGCGATTACCTGTCGACCTTCCTCAAGATCGGCACCATCGTCGGCCTCGCCATCGGCATCCTGATCGTGATGCCGGACCTGCGCATGCCGGCGCTGACCCAGTTCACCGACGGCAACGGCCCGGTGTGGAAGGGCGGGCTGTTCCCGTTCCTGTTCATCACCATCGCCTGCGGCGCGGTGTCGGGCTTCCACGCGCTGATCTCCTCGGGCACCACGCCCAAGCTGCTGGCCAACGAATCGCACATGCGCTACATCGGCTACGGCGGCATGCTGATGGAATCCTTCGTCGCGATCATGGCGCTGGTCGCCGCCTCGGTGATCGACCCGGGCGTGTACTTCGCCATGAACAGCCCGGCCGCGCTGGTCGGCAGCGACGTGCATGCGGTCGCGCAGACCATCAGCGGCTGGGGCTTCGCGGTAACGCCCGAGGTGTTGGAGGCGACCGCCAAGGACATCGGCGAACACACCATCCTCGCCCGCGCAGGCGGCGCGCCGACGCTCGCGGTCGGCATCGCCCAGATCCTGCACAACGTGCTGCCGGGCGAGAACACGATGGCGTTCTGGTACCACTTCGCGATCCTGTTCGAGGCCCTCTTCATCCTGACCGCGGTCGACGCCGGCACCCGCGCCGGACGCTTCATGCTGCAGGACCTGCTCGGCAGCTTCGTGCCGGCGCTGCGCCGCACCGAGGCCTGGGGCCCGAACCTGATCGCCACCGGCGGCTGCGTGGCGCTGTGGGGCTACTTCCTGTACCAGGGCGTGGTCGATCCGCTCGGCGGCATCAACACGCTGTGGCCGCTGTTCGGCATCGCCAACCAGATGCTCGCCGGCATCGCGCTGATGCTGTGCACGGTGGCCTTGTTCAAGATGAAGCGCGACCGCTACGCCTGGGTCACCATCGTGCCGACCGTGTGGCTGCTGATCTGCACCACCGCCGCCGGCCTGATCAAGATCTTCGATTCCAACCCGGCGGTGGGCTTCCTCGCCCAGGCGCACAAGTACAGCGCCGCCATCGCCAAGGGCGAAGTGACCGCGCCGGCCAAGAGCCTGGAGCAGATGCACCAGATCATGGTCAACAGCTACGTCAACACCGGCCTCACCGCGCTGTTCCTGTTCGTGGTGTTCAGCGTGCTGGTGTATTCGCTGGGCGCGATCATGAAGGCGCGGGCCAATCCGCAGCGCAGCGACCGCGAGTCGCCGTACGTGGCGCTCAAGCCGCACGAAATGGGGAACCTGTGATGGGCACCGCGCTCGTTCCCGTCGGCCAGTACCAGTCGTTCAAGCGCG